>NZ_WSTA01000063.1 GCF_009789225.1 Agromyces seonyuensis
CGACCACGAGGGCGGCCCGCGCGGCCACGGCGAACGGGGTCACGGCGAGCACGGGCACGGCCCCCACGGCCGCGGCGGCCCCGCCGCCCTGCGCCTGCTGGCCGTGCTCGCGGCCGCCGGACCGCAGTCGGTCAACGGCCTCGCCGACGCGATCGGCGTCGACCAGCCCCGCGCGAGCCGGCTCGTGCGCGCGGCCGTCGAGTCGGGTCACGTGCGTCGCGACGTCGACCCCGCGGATGCCCGCCGGAGCATCCTCGCCATCACGGAATCGGGACGGACGGCGCTGCACTCGACCCTCGGGCGGCGCCGAGAGGCGGTCGAGTCCGCGCTCGCCGGGTTCACCGACGACGAGCGCACCGAGTTCGCGCGGCTGCTGCGCAAGTTCGCCGACGCCTGGCGCGCCTGAGCCCTGCACCTGGCTTGGCTCGCCCGCCCGGCCGGAACGACGGGCGCGGGCCCCGCCGACCAGGCCGGACTCTCGACCGGGCGAACCGGCATCCGGCTTGCGCCGACCGCGGAAATGGGGTGTCCTGGCGCCCGGGAGGATCGATGACGAGCACCCATGAGGTTCTGAACCAGGCGCCGCCGCGCGTCGACGTCGACGAGTTCACGACGAACCGCGCGCTCGTCGAGGCGGTGGGCGCATTCGGAGCCGGTTGGGCGGCCGACGACCTCGCGGCGATCGGCGCGCTCGTGGGGCGGGCCGACTTCCAGCGCGACGCCGAGCTCGCGAATACGAACCCGCCGGTGTTCCGCAGCCACGACCGGTGGGGCGACCGGGTCGACGAGGTCGAGTTCCATCCGGCGTACCACCGGGTGATGGGGGCCGCGATCGCCCACGGCGCGCACACGTCGTGCTGGTCGCACCCGGGGCCGGGCGCGCACGTCGCGCGGGCGGCATCCTTCATGCTGTTCGCCCAGGTCGAAGCGGGCCACGCGTGCCCGGTCAGCATGACCCACGCGGTCGTGCCCGCCCTCGCCGCCTCGCCCGCGCTCGCCGCCGACTGGGTGCCGCGCACGTTCTCGCGGGTCTACGACCCCGGACTGCGCAACCCGGCGACGAAGGCCTCGGCGATCTTCGGCATGGCGATGACCGAGAAGCAGGGCGGCTCGGACGTGCGGGCGAACACGACCCGGGCGGTGGACGCCGGGGACGGCACCTTCCGCCTGACCGGCCACAAGTGGTTCTGCTCGGCGCCGCAGTCCGACGCGTTCCTCGTGCTCGCGCAGCTGCCCGAGGGGCTCTCGTGCTTCCTGGTGCCCCGCGTGCTGCCGGGCGGCGAGCGCAACGTCTTCCGCATCCAGCGCCTCAAGGACAAGCTCGGCAACAAATCCAACGCGTCCTCGGAGATCGAGCTCGAGCAGACCGTCGGCTGGCTCGTCGGCGAGCCCGGCCGCGGCGTGCGCACGATCATCGAGATGGTCGCCCAGACCCGGCTCGACTGCGTGCTCGGCACGGCGGCGGGGATGCGCCAATCGGTCGCCGAGGCCGCCTGGCACGTGCGGCACCGCGCCGCCTTCGGCCGCACCCTCGTCGACCATCCCGCGATGACCGCCGTCATCGCCGACCTCCAGCTCGAGGCCGAGGCGGCGACCTGGACGGGTCTGCGGCTGGCGTCGGCCTACGACGCCGACGACGCGGAGTCCGCAGCCTTCCGTCGCCTCGCCGTCGCGGTCGGCAAGTACTGGATCTGCAAGCGCGGGCCGAACCACGCCTACGAGGCGCTCGAGTGCCTCGGCGGCAACGGGTACACCGAGACGTTCCCGCTCGCGCGCCGCTACCGGGAGCAACCGGTGCTCGCGGTGTGGGAGGGCTCCGGCAACGTCATCGCCCTCGACGTGCTGCGGGCGATCGCGCGCGAGCCCGACTCGCTCGAGGCGGTCGACCGCGAGCTCGCGTCGGCGCTCGGGGAGCACGCCGCCTACGACGCGCACGTCGCCGCGACGCGCCGGCTGCTGGCCCGGGCCGCCGCCGATCCGGATGCCGCACCGGCGCTGGCCCGCCGCGTGTGCGAGTCGCTCGCCCTCGCCCTGCAGGGCGCCGTGCTCATCGCGCGGGCGCCCGCGCCGGTCGCGGACGCCTTCGTCTCCGCGCGCCTCGGCGCGGACCGCTCGCTCGAGTACGGCGCGCTCGAGCCCTCGCTCGACCTCGCGGCGATCGTCGCGCGGGCCTGAGGGGACGCGGCCGACGCCCGGCCCGGCGGGAACCGGGACGGGTGCCGGCAGGGTTCAGGCCCGCGCCGGAGCAGCCCCCGCCGTGCGCGCCGCGTGCCGGGCGACGGCCCACGTGCCGAGCCCGGAGGCGAGGAAGATCGCGGCGAGGATGCCCCAGCCGGGCACCCCGAGGGCGCCGGTCGTGCCGGTGATGAGGAACGGCGCGACCATGCCGCCGATCGACCAGCCCATCGAGAACACGCCCTGGTAGGCGCCGGGGCGCTCGGGGTCGGCGAGCTCGAAGCTCAGCCCCCAGCCGCCGGCCTGCGAGAGGATTTCGGCGAACGCGTGGGCGATCGCACCGGCGAGGATGACGACGACGGCGATCCAGAGGCCGCCGCCGGCCGCGGAGGCGTAGAGGGCGCAGGCGCCGACCATGAGCCAGGCGGCGATCGCGGAGACGCGGCCGGCGACGCGCAGGTCGTCGGTGCGCCTGGACATGGGCACCTGGAAGCACACGACGAGCGCCGTGTTGAGCAGCAGCAGCGCCGACACGAGCACCTCGGGGGCGTCGGTGTCGTGGCTGATCCAGAGCGGCACGGCGAGCTCGCCGACCGCGAACTGCATGCCGAACACGGCGCTGCAGAGGGTCAGCAGCAGGTAGCGGGGGTCGCGCCAGGGCGAGCGCGGCCGAGCCCCGGATGCCTCGGCGGGCGGCGCGGGAGCGGCAGCGTCGGCCGGAAGGTCCGGCTCCGCCGGGTCGACGGGCAGCGCCGAGGCCGGGTCCGCCTCGTCCGCGACGGGGCGCGCGGCGGGATCGGCCTCCGGGCTCGCGGCCGGCGCCGGCGAGGCATCCACCCAGCGAGGCAGCCGCACGAGGCGGACGATCGCGACGAGGTAGAGCAGCCCGGCGACGACGATGAGCGCGCGGTACGCGCCGGCCGTGCCGACCGCGAGGGGGATGGCGGCGAGGCCCCCGCCGACGGCGATCGAGAGGTTCGTGACGGTGCGCAGCGCGGCGCGCGCCTTGACGCGGTGCTCGGGGTCGAAGGCCCGGGCGACGATCGTCGTGCGGGTCGTGTTCGTCGCCTGGCCGAAGGCGCCGACGAGCACCGCGACCACGAGCGCCGAGGCGAAGTCGTGGGCGAACGCGTAGCCGAGCAGGCCGACGCCTTCGAGCGTCGAGCCGATGAGCAGGAGCCGACGGGCGCTGAACGAGTCGGCGAGGCGGCCGCCCAGGTAGCCGCCGATGAGCCCGGCGAAGCTCGAGGCGGCGAGGATGACCGCGACCTCGCCCGCGGGCAGGCCCACGATGAGGCTGAAGTAGAGGACGGTGACCGCGAGGAAGATGCCGCGGCCGACGCGGGAGACGAGCGTCGCGGCGACGAGGATGCGCAGCACCGGGTTGGACAGGTCGCCGAAGACGGCTCGGAGGAGGCGTGCAGCCCGGCCGGACGGGGCGGGGCGGGCGTCCCCGGCGGGCGCGTCGGCGGGGGTCGGGACGACGGGGACCGCGGCGGTGTCGGGTTCGGGTTCGGTCAGTTGCGGTGGCACGGGACGATGTTGGCAACGGGCGCACGAGCGCGAAATCGATGTAGCGTTGTGCTTCATGCTCACGTACGCTCTCTCCGACGAGGCGGTGGGCGCGATCCGATTCGGGCTCTCCCCGCTCACGGAGCTCGGGCTCTCGCTGCGCATGATCCGCAACCCCGCGCGCTACCCGCTCCAGCTCGGTTGGCTGCGCCGTACCGAGACGGCGCGCGCCGGGCTCGACCACGAGGTCCTCGACGCCCTCATCGACGATCGGGGCTGGACGGTCGACTTCGTCAACCCGCGCCCGCGATCCCCGCTCACCCGCATCGACGACGAGCTCGCGGCGCTCGCCGCGATCGATCCGACCGAGTTCCGCCGCGACCTCGTGGCCGTGCACGGCCACGTCCCGGCTGTGCTCGACGGGCCGCACGAGGCGGCGGTCGCCCGGGTCGTCGCCGCGCTCGGCGAGTTCTGGGCGGCGGCCTTCGAGCCGTTCTGGCCGCGCATCCGCGCCGTGCTCGAGGCGGACATCGCCTATCGCGCCCGCCTCGTCGCGAAGACCGGCGTCGCCGAGATGCTCGGCGGGCTCTCGCCGCGCGTGCAGTACGACCACGGGGAGCTGCGCATCCGGCTCACCGACCCGACGCCCCGGCGCCGGGAGGTCGGCGACGAGGGGCTCGCCCTCATCCCGACGATGTTCACCGCGAACGCCTCGGCGCCCGTCGGCGACGGGCCGCCGCTGCTGCTCTACCCCGCTCGCGGCCAGGGCGCGCTGTGGGAGGCGGAGCGGCCGCTGAACCCCGGCGCCGCCGCGGGCGTCCTCGGCGAGACCCGCGCCGTGCTGCTGCGGGCGCTCGGGGAGCCCGCCTCCTCGACCGAGCTGGCCGTGCGCTTCGACGTCACGACGTCGGCCGTGAACCAGCATCTCCGCGCGCTCCGCGCTGCCGGCCTGCTCACCTCGAGTCGCTACGGGCGGAGCATCCTCTACCTGCGCTCGCCGCTCGGCACGGCGCTGCTGGCGGCCGACCCGACGGCGACGACGCTCGCCTGACCCGCGAGGTTACTCACCAGCCGGATGCCGGACCGGCGGCCCGCGCCCGCTCCGGCGCCGGGCGCGCCGGCGCTCAGGCGGCGGCGGTCAGGCGGCGGCGGTCAGGTCGGCGACGAGCCGGTCGATCGTCGCCGCGACGATGCGCGGCATCTCGACGGCGTCGGGCTCGAGGAGCCACTGCACCTGCAGGCCGTCCATGATCGCGATGAGTGCGCTCGCCGCGTCCGCGAGGGAGCGCTCGTCGCGATTGCCGGAGACCTCCCCGAGGACGCCGGCGATCTTGGCGCGCAGCACCGACGTGCGGTCCTGGAAGTAGTCGTGGGCCGGATGCCCGTCGGTGACGGACTCGCCCGAGAGCACGGCGAACGCCTGCACGACGCCGCGGCGGTGCGTGTTCTCCTCGACGGTGTCGACGAGGTGCTGGAGGAAGGCGGGACCCTCGGTCTGCGCTCGGGCGGGGACGCCGGCGACCTCGTTGCCGTCGCGGTACTTCAGCATCGCGACGAGCAGTCCCTCTTTGCTGCCGAAGTGGTGGAGCACGCCGGCGTGGGTCATCCCGGCCTGCTCGGCGACCTCGGCCAATGCGCCCTTGTGGTAGCCGTTCGCGCCGAAGACGTCCATGGCCGCTTTGAGGATGGCCTCGCGTCGCTCGGCGGTGCGGGCCTGGGGCTTGCGCACGCGATCGGCGGCTGCGGCGGTGCGGGCGGGCGCGGTGTCGGCCACGGGCGGTCCTTCCAGGAGTCGGGTCTCGTCCAGCACGTTATCGAACCGTGATGAACACACTTACTTACAAGTCAGTAAGTGTGTCACCATGATCCCCGACACTCAACGACGAGTTCCAAGGAGTCTAGGCGTGAGCCACATCCCCGCCCCCGCAGTGCCGACCGAAGCGGCACCGTCCGCCCCGGCCGAGTCCGCGGGCAACCCGAACCCGGCGCCCGCCGGGCTCCGGCCCGCCGAGGTCCGGACCGCCCCCGGGCTCGACCCCGACGTGCTCGACCGCGCCCGCGCCCTCCCGCTCGACGAGAAGGTCGCCCTGCTGACCGGCGCCGGCACCTGGACGCTCACCGCGATCCCCGAGCTCGGCCTGCGCACCGTCACCGTCAGCGACGGCCCCATCGGCGTCCGCGGCGACGACGAGCGCGTCGCCGCCGCCCTGCCCGCGCCGAGCTCGTCCGCCGCGACGTGGGATGAGGGCCTGCAGCGCCGCATCGGTCGGCTCATGGCCGACGAGGCCCGCCGCAAGGGCGTCGACGTCGTGCTCGCCCCCGTCGTCAACCTCCAGCGCTCGCCCGTCGGCGGCCGGCACTTCGAGTGCCTGAGCGAGGACCCGCTGCTCACCGCGCGCCTCGCCGTCGCCTTCGTCGAGTCGCTGCAGGAGCAGGGCGTCGCGGCGTGCGTCAAGCACTTCATCGGCAACGAGACCGAGACCGATCGCACCGAGTACCTCGCCCGCATGGACGAGCGCACGCTCCGCGAGGTCTACCTCGCGCCGTTCGAGGCCGTCGTGCAGGCCGGCGCGTGGAGCATCATGGCCGCCTACAACGGCGCCCGCTACGACGGCGTCGAGGCCACGGCGACCGAGCACGCCCCGCTCGTCGAGGGGCTGCTGCGGGGCGAACTGGGCTTCGACGGCGTGCTCGTCAGCGACTGGCTCGCGACGAAATCGACCGTCGAATCGGCCCTCGGCGGGCTCGACCTCGTCATGCCCGGCCCCGGCGGACCGTGGGGCGAGGCCCTCGCCGCCGCCGTCCGCGACGGCCGCGTGAGCGAGCGCCTCATCGACGAGAAGGTCGCCCGCATCCTGCTCCTGGCCGATCGCGTCGGCGCACTCTCCGGCGAGGCCGGTCGCGTCGACCTCTCCGACGACGGCGGTGTCGTGCGCGAACCCGACGCTCCCGAGGTGCGCGCGGAACTCGTCGAGTTCGCGGCCCGCGGCACCGTCGTCCTCCGCAACGAGCCCGTGGCCGGCGTTCCCGTGCTGCCCGTCGAGTCGGCTCCCCGCCGCATCGCCCTCCTCGGCGCGAACGCCATCGAACCCTTCACCCAGGGCGGCGGCTCGGCCTTCGTGCCGGCCCCGCTCGTGAGCCTGCCGGCGGATGCCCTCCGGGCCGCGTTCCCCGGCGCCGAGCTCATCGTCGCCCGCGGCGGCGCGACCCTCCGCAAGGCGCCCGCGCCCGCCGCGGGCCGCCTGACCGCGCCGAACGGGGAGCCGGGCCTCCTCGTCGAGCTGCTCGGCGCCGACGGCGAGGTCCGTGGCTCGTGGACGCTGCCCGACGCCGAGCGCATCTGGTTCCCCGTCGAGGACATCGGCGCCGTCTCGGCCCGCATCCGCACGAGCATCGCGCTGCCCGAGCCCGGCCGCCACGACCTCGAGGTCGGCCCGGTCGGCGCCCACCGGCTCGTCGTCGACGATGCGGTCGTCTCCGAGTCCGCGCGCGTCGTCGGGGCCGAGGTCATCCTCGATTCGTCGTACTCGAACCCGCCCGCCGTCACGGTCGCGCTCGTCGCCGAGGCCCCGCGCACCGCGGAGTTCGAGGCCACGGTGCAGATCGTCGACGGGGAGTCGTACGGCCGGTTCGTGCGCCTGCACCTGCACCACCGCGTGCCCGGCCCGAGCGTCGAGGACGAGCTGGCGGAAGCCGTCGCCGCGGCCGCCGCCGCCGACCTCGCGATCGTCGTCGTCGGCACGAACCCGGAGACCGAGTCCGAGGGGTGGGACCGCCCCGACCTCGCGCTGCCCGGCCGGCAGGACGAACTCGTCCGCCGTGCGGTCGCTGCGAACCCGCGCACCGTCGTCGTCGTCAACGCCGGCGCGCCCGTCATCCTGCCCTGGCTCGACGACGTGCCCGCCGCGCTCTGGTGGTGGCTCCCCGGCCAGGAGGCCGGCACCTCGCTCGCCGCGGTGCTGACCGGCGCGATCGAGCCGAGCGGCCGCCTCCCCTGGACGCTGCCGGCGGCCGAGGCCGACGTGCCCGTGCTGCACGGCCTCCCCGTCGACGGCTACGTCGACTACGACGAGGGCGTCGACGTCGGCCACCGCGGCTGGCTGCGCGCCGACGCCGAGCCGGCCCGGCCGTTCGGCTACGGACTCGGCTACGCCGACTGGGCCTACGAGTCCCTCGATCTCGCGCCGACCGAGGACGGCGGGCTCCTCGCCCGCGTCGCCGTCCGCAACATCGGAGCCCGGCCCGGCCGCGAGGTCGTGCAGGCCTACCTGTCGGCCGAGGCCGACGTCCTCGGCCGTCCGCTCAGATGGCTCGCCGGCTTCGCCGTCGTCGACGCCGAGCCGGGCGAGACGGTCGCCATCGACATCCCCATCGCCCGGCGCTCGCTCGAGCACTGGGCGACGGATGACCGGGAGTGGCAGCTCCCGCCCGGCGGGTACCGGCTGCACGTCGGCCGCTCCGTCCTCGACCTCCGCCTCGACGCCGGGCACCGCGTGCCCGGGCCGCAGGGCTGAGCCGACCGGCATCCGCCGGACCCGAATCCCACCGTTCCCACCGTTCCCACCGTTCCCACCGTTCCCACCGTTCCCACCGATCCCCAGTCCAACCGGACACCGCAGCACCAATCGAGATGCAAGGAGGCACTCGTGAACCACCGCAGGAAGATCGTCGCCGTCATGGCGGGACTCGCCGCAGCGACGATGCTGATGACCGGCTGCTCGTCGGCCAACAGCAACGCCAACAGCGGCGAAGGCGCCGTCCTCACCGTGGGCATGCCGAACGGCACCCAGACCGAGAACCAGAGCCCGTTCGCCACGGGCTCCTCGGCACTGTCGCTCGGCTACGCGTTCGTGATCTACGAGCCGCTCATGATGGTCAACGACGCGAAGCCGTCCGAGGACCCGCTGCCCTGGCTCGCCGACTCCGTCGACTGGAACGACGACTACACGCAGGCCGTCATCACGCCGCACGACGGCGTGACGTGGTCCGACGGCGAGGACTTCACCGCCGACGACATCGCGTTCTCCATCCAGCTCCGCATCGACAACGAGGCGCTCAACACCGCCGCGCTGCCGTACGAGTCGGTCGAGTCCGACGGCGACGCCGTGACCGTGACCTTCTCGGCCCCGCAGTTCGTCAACCAGGCCAAGCTCTACGACCTGCTCATCGTCCCCGAACACATCTGGAAGGACGTCGACGACCCGACGACCTGGACGAACACCGAGCCCGTCGGCACCGGCCCGTACACGCTGAAGTCGTGGACGCCGCAGGCGGCCACCGTCGTCGCCCGCGACGACTACTGGGGCGGCGAGCCCGAGGTCCCCGAGATCCGCTACTCGTCGTACAACGACAACAACGCGCTCACGACGGCCCTCACCACGGGCGAGGCCCAGTGGGGTTGGACGTTCATCGCCGACTACGAGAACGTCTACATCGCCAAGGACCCGGAGCACAACCACCAGTACGCCGCAGCCGGCCTCGGCATCGACGCGCTCTTCCTCAACAACGAGGAGAAGCCCTTCGACGACCTGGCCTTCCGCAAGGCGCTCAACATGGTCGTCGACCGCGAGAACCTCGTGAAGGTCGCCACCTCGGGCGTCAACCCCGCGCTCACCAACGTCACCGGCCTGCCGCTGCCCGCCGGCGAGGACTTCCTCGCCGACGCGTTCGCGGGTCAGGACTTCGAGGTCGACGTCGAGGGCGCGCGCCAGCTGCTCACCGACGCCGGCTACACCTGGAACGGCGAGCAGCTCGTCGACCCCGACGGCACGGACGTGACCTTCACGCTCATCAACCCCGCCGGCTGGAACGACTACCTGACGGCGCTCGACCTCATCAAGACGGCCGCCGCCGAGCTCGGCGCCGTCGCGACGGTCGAGGCCGGCAACCAGGATGCCTGGTTCGCCGACGTCATCCCGCCCGGGAACTTCCAGGCATCGCTGCACTGGACGGACGGCGGCGCCACGCCGTTCGACATGTACGCGGACATGATGGACGGCGCCCAGTACCAGCCGCTCGGCACGCCGGCGAACTGGAACTTCGGCCGCTTCCAGAACGACGAGGCGACCGCGGCGTTCGCGGCGTACGCCTCGGCGTCCGACCAGGCCGAGCGCGACGCGGCGCTGGAGACGATCCAGCAGGTCTTCGTCGACGAGGTGCCCGCGCTCGCCATCTGGTCGCGCCCCGCCACCGCCCAGTACTCGACGGCGAACTACGTCGGCTGGCCGAGCGAGGACGACCCGTACAACCAGCCGCAGCCGACCGGTTCGCAGGCGGCGCAGATCCTCATGAAGCTCACGCCCGCTTCGGAGTGACCGATCCGCCGGTCGAGTAGGCGCGCAGCGCCTCCCGCCGGTCGAGTAGGCGCGCAGCGCCTCCCGCCGGTCGAGTAGGCGCGCAGCGCCGTATCGAGACCCCATGAGCTCGCCTCACCAGGTCTCGATACGCGACTCCGTCGCTACTCGACCGGCGGACCCCCTCCGAACCCTCCTCCGCCGGTCGAGCAGGCGCGCGAGCGCCGTATCGAGACCCCGTAAGGTCGCCTCACCAGGTCTCGATACGCGACTCCGTCGCTACTCGACCAGCGGGACCCCCTCCGAACGATGGTGATGGAGCCATGACCCACCCGAACCCGGCAGCGCCGCCGGAGACCGCACCGGTCCTCCAGGCGATCCAGCTGCAGAAGCACTTCTCGCACCGCGGCCGCGGCGTGGTCCACGCGGTGGACGACGTCGACCTCGTCCTGCGCCACGGCGAGGTCGTGGCCCTCGTCGGCGAATCCGGCTCCGGCAAGTCGACCATCGCCCGACTGCTCGCGCAGCTCATGCCGGCCACGGGCGGCGAACTGCGACTGCACGGCGAGGATGCCCGCGTGCGCAGCCGCCGCGCGTTCCGCCGCTACGTGGCACGCGTGCAGCTCATCTTCCAGGACCCCTTCGGGTCGCTGAACCCCGTGCACACGGTGCGCTACCTGCTCACCCGCGCGGTCCGCATCCACCACGGGCGGCTCCGCGGCCAGGCCCTCGAGGCCGAGCTGCAGGGACTCCTCGAGCGCGTGCACCTGACCCCGCCCGAGCGCTACCTCGACAAGTTCCCCCACGAGCTCTCGGGCGGCCAGCGCCAGCGCGTCGCGATCGCCCGCGCCCTCGCCGCCGACCCCGAGGTGCTCCTCGCCGACGAGCCGATCTCGATGCTCGATGTGTCGATCCGCCTCGGCATCCTGAACCTCCTGAAGGACCTGCGCGACCGGCTCCGGCTTGCGATCCTCTACATCACGCACGACATCGCGTCCGCCCGCTACTTCGCCGACCGCACCCTCGTCATGTACGCGGGCCGCATCGTCGAGACGGGCGACAGCGAGTCCGTCACGCAGGACCCGCTGCACCCGTACACGCAGCTCCTCGTGCGCTCAGCGCCGAACCCCGACGACCTCGCCGACCGCGCCCGCGGCGCCCGCGGCGAGGCGCCGAGCCTCGTCAACCCGCCCGCCGGCTGCCGCTTCAACCCCCGCTGCCCGTTCGCGACCGAGCTGTGCCGCACCGAACTGCCGCCCTTCGCCGAGGTCGGCGAGGGCCGCACCGTCGCGTGCTGGGGCTACAGCGACCGGGTCGACCGGCCCGTGCTCGGCGACGTCGGCGAGGCGTACGGCGAGCGCCCGACGATCGAGGTGCCGCACCTCGCCGAGGAGCCCGACGAGCCCGTGCAGCCCTCGGGCGCCGCCGCCGAGGCATCCGTCGCCTACGGCCCGAGCGCCGAGGAGGGCGTGCGATGAAGTTCCTGCTGCGCCGTTCGATCTTCTACGTCATCACGGCCTGGGCCGCGGTCACGATCAACTTCATCATCCCGAGGCTGCTGCCGGGCGACCCGGTGGCCGCGATCATCGCGAAGAACCAGGGCAAGATCCCCGCCGAGGCGGCCGAGTCGCTGCGCATCCTCTTCGGGCTCGACGACTCGCTGAGCCTCTGGGACCAGTACGTCCAGTACTGGAAGCTGCTCTTCCAGGGCGACCTGGGCCTCTCGTTCACGTTCTTCCCGACCCCCGTCGCCGACGTCGTCGCGCAGGGCCTGCCGTGGACCATCGGCCTCGTCGGCATCTCGACGATCATCGCCTTCACCATCGGCACCCTCGTCGGTACCGCCATCGGCTGGCGGCGCGGCACGTGGGCCGACTCGCTGCTGCCGATCACGACGTTCTTCTCGACCGTGCCGTACTTCTGGCTCGGCCTCATCGTCGTCGCGATCTTCTCGGTGAACCTCGGCTGGTTCCCCTCGAGCGGGTCGTACGACCGCGGCCTCGTGCCCGCCTTCGACTGGCCGTTCATCTCGTCGGTCATCTACTACGGCACGCTGCCGGCCCTGACGATCGTGCTCTCCTCGATCTCCGGCTGGATCCTCGGCATGCGCAACATGATGGTCACCGTCTCGAGCGAGGACTACGTCACCGTCGCCCACGCGAAGGGCCTCTCCGCCCGCGCCGTGATGTTCGGCTACGCCGCCCGCAACGCGGTGCTGCCCCAGATCTCGAGCTTCGCGCTCTCCCTCGGCTTCATCGTCGGCGGGACGCTCATCATGGAGATGATCTTCAGCTACCAGGGCATCGGGTACACGCTCTACCAGGCCGTCTCCACGCACGACTACCCGCTCATGCAGGGTTGCTTCCTCGTGATCACCCTGTCCGTGCTCGCCGCGAACATCATCGCCGACTTCGTCTATGCGGTCCTCGACCCGCGCACGCGGCAGGAGGGCTGAAACGTGGAGTATCGCCGACTTCGTGACTGTGCCGACCGGGGGATCCTCGACCCGCGCACCCGGCAGGAGGGCTGAAACGTGCACGACTCGCGCCCTTCCTTCCTCGAACGACCGGAGGAGAGACCATGACCGTCGACGCGAACCTCGTCACCGAGGCCGATGAACTGGCGCGGCAGTCGCAGGCGCCCAAGACCGGCTTCTTCTCGACGCCGAAGCGGCGGGCGGCCGGCAAGCCGCCGCGGCTGCTGTTCCTCCGTAGCTCGAAGGCGCTGTGGGGCATCGGCATCCTGGCCTTCTTCACGCTCATCGCGATCATCGGGCCGTGGATCGCCCCCTACGACCCGGATGCCCCGAGCCAGGCGCTCCTGCAACCGCCGTCGTGGGAGCACTGGGTCGGCACCGATCACCTCGGCCGCGACATCCTCTCGCAGCTCATCGTCGGCACCCGCTACGTGCTGCTCGTCGGGTTCGTCGCGGGCATCGCGGCGACCGTCCTCGGCATCATCGTGGGCGTCACGAGCGGCTACCTCGGCGGCGCCGGCGACGAGACGCTCTCGGCGCTCGCGAACATCTTCCTCGTCATCCCGCAGCTGCCGCTCATCATCATCATCGCGGGGCAGCTGCCCGCCGCGGGCGGCCTGACGGTCGCCCTCGTCATCGCGGTGACGGGGTGGGCGTGGGGCGCCCGCGTGCTGCGGGCGCAGACGCTCTCGTTGCGGCGGCGCGACTTCGTCGAGGCGGCGCGGGCGAACGGCGAGCGCTCGCACCGCATCATCCTGTTCGAGATCCTGCCGAACCTCACGGCGATCATCGCCTCGGGCTTCGTCGGCACCGTCACCTTCGCGGTGCTCTCGCAGATCACGCTCGCCTTCATCGGCGTGACGCCCGTGTCGGACTGGAACTGGGGCACGGTGCTCTTCTGGGCGCAGAACAACCTCGCCCTCCAGCGCGGCGCGTGGTGGTGGTTCGTGCCGGCCGGTCTCTGCATCGCATTGCTCGGCATGGCACTGACCCTCATCAACTTCGGCATCGACGAGTTCGTGAACCCGCGGCTCCGCTCGACGAGCGCGAACGCCCGCTCCCTCAAGCGCCGGAGGATCGTGCCGCGCATCGGCTTCACGCCGGTCGTGCGCACGGCCCACCCCGCCGCCCCTCGGACTCGGAAGGAGCCGACCGCATGACCTCCACCGACACGGCCGGGGCCGGAGCCCCCGCCCCCGCCGGCGCGCTCGTCGCCGATCCCGTCCTCGACATCCGGGGCCTCTCGGTCGACTACGGCTTCGACGCGAACCCGACGCACGTGCTGCGCGACGTGTCGCTCTCGCTCGGTCGCGGCGAGGTGCTCGGCCTCGCGGGCGAGTCCGGCTGCGGCAAGTCGACGCTCGCGTACGCGGCGACCCGGCTCCTCCCGCCGCCCGGGCTCATCACCGGCGGCGAGGTGTGGTTCACGGGCCGCGACGGTCGCCGCGAGGACGTGCTGGCCATGACGGATGCCCGCCTCCGGCAGAGCCGCTGGCAGGACACCGCGATCGTGTTCCAGGGCGCCATGAACTCGCTCAACCCGGTGTTCCGCGTCGGGCGGCAGATCGTCGACGGCATCTTCGCCCACCGCCCGAAGTGGTCGAAGGCGCAGGCGACGGAGCGCGCGGCGGAGCTCTTCGAGATGGTCGGCATCGCCCCCGACCGCCTGCGCTCCTACCCGCACCAGCTCTCCGGCGGCATGCGCCAGCGCGTCATGATCGCGATGGCGCTCGCCCTCGAGCCGCAGGTGCTCATCATGGACGAGCCGACGACCGCCCTCGACGTCGTCATGCAGCGCCAGATCGTCGAGCAGATCGCCGAACTGCGCGACCGCCTCGGCTTCTCGGTCATCTTCATCACCCACGACGTCTCGCTGCTCATCGAGATCGCCGACCGCATCGCGATCATGTACGCGGGCGAGATCGTCGAGCAGGGGCCGGCCCAGGAGCTCTACCGTCGACCGCGGCATCCGTACACGAAGGGCCTGCTCTCCTCGTTCCCACCGCTGCGCGGGCCGAAGACGGAGCTCGCCGGCATCCCGGGCGCACCGCCCGACCTCTCGAACCCGCCCGCCGGATGCCGCTTCGCGGCGCGCTGCCCGCATGCGCTCGGGCGCTGCCAAGCCGTCGAGCCCGAACTCGGACCGACGGCGGTGCCCGGCGACGCCACGGCGCGCCGCGTCGCGTGCCACCTCCACGACGGTGCGCAGCCGGTGCCGCTCGAGCTCGCCCTGACGCGGTGAGTGCTCGGAGGGCGGCGACGGGCGCGGTCGGACCGGACCCGGCCGAGTGCGCGGATGAGCGATTTCTCGTGCAACGGGTGTCGTCGGGCCGTCGGTGACTATTGTTCAGGGGATGAACGAACTCGGCTCGCGGCGCCGGCGATGACGATCAGCGCGGAGCACACCCGGATTGCAGCGCTCGGCGCCGCGGAGCGCCGTGTGCTGCTCGAACTCGTGCGCCGCGGACCGCAGTCGCGCGTGCGCCTCGCCGAGCGCGTCGGCATGTCCCGGGCGAGCCTCACGCGCATCTCGCGGGTGCTGCTCGACGCCGGCCTCGTGCTCGAGGGCGAGCCGGAGAGCCCGGGCGCGCGCGGCCGCCCCGCCGAGGTGCTGCGCCCGCGTCCCGGGGCCGCCGTCTTCCTCGGCGTCAAGTACACCGCCGAGCACGTGTACCTCGTGCTCACCGACCTCTGCGGCAGCCTCATCGCGGAGACGTCGACGCCCCTGCCGTCCCGCGATTTCGACGAGGCGCTCGAAATCGGGATCGCCGCGGGCGACGGCCTGCTCGGCGACCTCGACAACCCGTCGGCCGTCGGCATCGCGGTCGCGGGCGACGTGGTCGTCGAAGGCGGCGAGTCGATCCTCCGGCGCTCGGGCTTCCTCGGCTGGGACGGCGTGCCGCTCGCCCGCCGCGTCGCCGAGCACACCTCGGCGCCGGTCACGGTCTTCAACGACGTCAACGCCCTGGCGGGGGCGCAGCACTGGTTCGGCGGCCCGCGTCACTCGCCCCTCGTGGTGCTGGGGGTCGGCGCGGGCATCGGTTCCGGCATCGTGCTCGACGACGAGCTGCACGTCGGCGCGCACGGCCTGGCGGGCCGGGTCGGGCACTCGCGCATCGGCGCCGTCCTGGGCGCGCAGGGCCGACCCTGCGCGAACGGCCACCTCGACTGCGTGCACAGCTTCGCGACGGTCCCGGCGATCGAGGAGGGCGCGGGCGTCGCCCCCGGCGAGTACGCCGAGGCCGTCCGGCGGGCGGTGCTGGGTGAGCCGGGCGCGCGCGCCGCGTTCGAACGGGCGGCCTTCGCCGTCGGCATCGCCGTCGCCGACGCGGTCAACGCCGTCGACCCGGATGCCGTCGCGGTGACGGGCGAGGGAGTGCACTGCCTCGACCTCGCGCCGGAGGTGTTCCGGCAGGGTCTCGCCGACGGATTGGAGGGCCGAACCGCCGATTCCGTGCGCATCGAACGGCCGTTGTTCCACTTCGATCTCTACGCGCGCGCGGCCGCCGTGATGGCGATGCGGGAACTCCTCGCTGAACATTAGTTTCAGAACTTGACAAAAGCGGTGCCGACAACGGAGCATTGCTCCACCAGCAAGCGCTGGCCGCACCGCCCCTTCGGCGGTCGGAGAGCCGCTGCAGGTCTCCGTTTCGGGTTCGGGGTCTTGTCGCGGCTTCCTAGGGGGAAACCGCGCTCAGCGCGGCCGCGGTCGCCGTCGGAACCGGGGGGTATCCGACGGCGACCGCGACATCCGGGTCGAACGGGCCGCCTGAGGCGGCCGGCAGCCGATGCCGGGCTCGCCGTCAGGCGAGCGGCGCGCCGAATCGATCCGCGAGCCACGACGTCTGCCGCAGCCACTGGAACGGGCCGCCGCCCTCGTGGCCGTTATGCGCGTAGACCTCGATCTCGCGGTCGGTCGACGCGAGGCGGTGGTAGGCCGCGAACACGCTCGAGGGCAGCACGACGTCGTCCATGAGGGCGACCGAGAAGAGGGCGGGCGCGCTGATCCGCGAGGCGAGGACGGCGCCGTCGAAGTACGACAGCGTCGCGAGCACGTCGGCCACGCGGTCGCGGTGCACGGACAGGTACTTCGTGACCTCGGTGAACGGCGGCAGCGGCGTGCGCGTGGTCGAGCGGGGGAAATCGCAGAGGAACGGCACGTCGGGCATGACGGCGGCGACGTGCGAGGAGAGCGCGGCGGCCGCGATCGAGATGCCGCCGCCCTGGCTGACGCCCGTGACGGCGATCCGCGAGGCGTCGACCTCGGGGAACGCGGCGACGGCATCGAGGAGCCGCACGGCGTCGGTGTAGACGCGGCGGTAGTAGTACGTCTCGGGCGACTCGATGCCGCGCGTCAGATAGCCCGCCGCTGCGGGCCCGGAGCCGTGCGGGTCGGCGGTGCCGCCGCCCCCGCCCCAGCCGCTGCCCTGCCCGCGCGTGTCCATCACGACGTGCACGTACCCCGCCGACGCCCAGCCGAGGTGCTCGCCCGGCAGCCCCCGACCGCCGCCGTAGCCGATGAACTGCACGACGGCCGCGCGTGGTGCGGCGTCCTTCGGCCGGATCACCCAACCGCGCACCGGGTCGCCCGCGAAGCCGGGGAAGACGAGGTCCTCGATGACGAGCTCCGCGATCGGGCCGTCGAGCGGGGTGCGCACGACCTCGCCGCCGGCGGCCCGCGCCTCGGCGATCGTCGAGTTCCAGAACGCGTCGAGGCCGCCGGGCTCCGGCAGGTCCGGACGGTAGTCCTCGAGCTCCTCGAGGGTCAGGTCGGTGAAGTTCAGCGCCATGGTGCTCCGTTCGGTCGGTTCATTCGGGAGAGTGCCGCGCACCGCGCACGGCGATCACGGCGGTGCCGTCGACGTCGTCGTCGACCACGACGGCGGTCCGGAAGCCTGCCGCCGCGAAGATCGCCGCGGAGACGGGCGCCTGCCGTCGCGACGCCTCGATGACGACCGCGCCGTGCGGCCGCAGCCACTCGGGCGCCGCCGCGGCGATCCGCCGGTGCAGGTCGAGCCCGTCGGGGCCGCCGTCGAGGGTCGCGTGCGGTTCGTGCTCGCGGGCCTCGGCAGGCATGTTCGCGATCTCGGCGGTCGGCACGTAGGGCGCGTTGACCGCGACGACGTCGATCCCGCCCCGGATGCCCTGCGGCAGCGCCGCGAACAGATCCCCGGCGACCACGGTCGTCTCGGCAGGGAGGTTCGCCCGCGCCCACTCGACGGCGACGGGGTCGAGGTCGCTCCCGAGGAGGCGGGTGCCCGGCGCCCGCGCCGCGACGACCGCCGCGACGGCCCCGACTCCGCAGCACAGGTCGAGCACGACCGCCGGGCCGCCCTGCGCCGACCATCCCTGCGAGTGGGTAGGTCCGGCGGGTGCGGGACGTCCCGCACCCGCCGGACCTACCCACTCGGGAGATGCGGGGGACGCGAGGAGCGCGGCCGCGCGGGCCGCCGCGAGGCGGGCGACGAGCTCCGTGCGGGCGCGCGGCACGAAGACGCCGGGGCCGAGGGCGAGCGTCAATCCGGCGAACTCGACGCGGCCCACGAGCGGCTCGAGTGGTTCGCCCGCGACCCGGCGGGCGACGAGCGACTCGAGACGCGCGGCATCCCCGCCGGCGGCCTCGACGAGCACCGTGGCCTCCTCCTCCGCGAAGACCGACCCGGTGGCGCGCAAGCGGGCGACGAGCGCGACGAGATCGGCGGCCGGCTCCCCGGCGGCGTCCAGCTCGGCCGGGTCACCGGGTGCATCGGCGGCCGGCCACTCGGCCGCGGCGGCGGCCGTCAGTGCTCCAGCGAGATCGTCGGCAGCGGGAACCAGCGCAGCTGCTCGAAGTCGGGGCTGAGCCGGGCGTCGGCCGGGCGCGCGGCATCCTCGTCGGGCTCGTCGAGCGACGCGAAGAGCGCGCGCGCCTCGTCGAGGTAGCCCGCGAGCGCCGACTCGGGCGCGCGGTCGTCGTGGCGGGGGAAGACGAGCTTGCCCTCGTCGTCGAAGAACGCGTCGCGCAGGCGCAGCGGCGGTTCGACGGGGCCGTCGCGGTGCTTCCACAGGCCGGTGTCTGGCTCGAAACGGTACTGGCCGAGCAGCTTATGGCCGTGGTCGGCGACGAGCGAGACCGCCTCGACGAGGTAGTCGAACACGGCGTCGCTGATGAAGTAGTTGAACGAGACGCGCACCCAGCCGGGCTTGATGCCCTCGCAGCCGCCCGTGATCTCGCGCTCGAACGCGTGCGAGCGTTCGAGGTCGATGCCGAGCAGCCGGTGCCCGTACGGCCCGGCGCACGAGCATCCGCCCCGCGCCTGGATGCCGAAGAGGTCGTTGAGGATCGCGACGACGGCGTTGTGGTGCAGGAAGCGGCCGTCGGGGCGGCGGATCACGAACGAGACGATCGAGAGGCGCTCCGCCGACGGGTTGCCGAGGATCTCGATCGAGGGGTGCTCGCTCCAGCGGGCGAGCGCCCGGTCGAGGAAGCCGCGCTCGAGCTCGTGGATGGTCTCGACGCCGACGGCATCCTTGAGGGCGAAGACGAGCCCGGCGCGGATCGACTCGATGATGGCCGGGGTGCCGGCCTCCTCGCGGTGCTCGGCGCCGTCGAGGTAGCGGTGCTCGAGCGGGTTCACGTAGGCGACCGTGCCGCCGCCGACGGTGTCGGGCACCGAGTTGGTGAGGATGCTGCGCCGGACGACGAGCACGCCCGGCGTCGACGGCCCGCCGATGAACTTGTGCGGCGAGAGGAAGATCGCGTCCGCGCTCGACGCGTCGACGTCGATGTAGGGCCCCGCGGCGGCGTAGTCCCAGAACGCGAGCGCGCCGTGCTCGTGCAGCACGCGGGTGATCGCGGCCGTGTCGGTGAGGATGCCCGTGACGTTGCTCGCCGCCGAGAACGAGCCGATCTTCAGGGGGCGCGCGGCGAAGCGCTCGAGCTCCGCCGCCAGGTCGTCGAGGTCGACGTGGCCGTCGGCGGTCTCGCGGATCGTCACGACGTCCGCGATCGACTCGCGCCACGGCAGCTCGTTCGAGTGGTGCTCGTAGGGTCCGATGAAGACGACGGGGCGGTCCTCCTCGGGGATCCGCGCCGAGAGGCCGTACTCGCGGTCGAGGTCGGCGGGGATGCGGATGCCGAGGATGCCGACGAGCTTGTTGATCGCGCCCGTCGAGCCCGCGCCGGCGAAGATCACGGCGTGCTCGTCGCCCGCGTGCACGGATTTCGCGATGGCCGCGCGGGCGTCCTCGCGGAGCCGGGTGGTCTGCAGCCCGGTGCCGCTCGCCTCGGTGTGCGTGTTCGCGTAGCGGGGCAGCACCTCGCCGAGGATGAAGTCCTCGATGAAGCCCAGCGAGCGACCGCTCGCCGTGTAGTCGGCGTAGGTGACGCGACGGGGCCCGAAGGGCCCGATCATCTCCTGGTCGTCGCCGATGACGGACTCGCGGATGCGCGCGAGGATGGGGTGTTCGGCCGGCATGGGGTCGAGGGTAGCCGTTCCGCCTGTGGTCCTCAGACCCGGTGCGGGTCCTTCACGAAGAGCATCAGCACGAGACCCGCGGCGACCACGAGGATGATGCCGAGGATGCCCCAGTAGGTCGCGCCGGAGATCGCGATGAAGAGCGACCACAGCGCGGGGGAGAGGAAGCTCGCAGCGCGGCCCGTCGTCGCGTAGAGGCCGAAGATCTCGCTCTCGCGCCCGGCGGGCGTGACGCGGGCGAGGAAGGACCGCGAGGCGGCCTGAGCCGGGCCGACGAAGATGCAGAGGGCGAGGCCGAAGATCCAGAAGATCGTCTTGCCGTCGTCATGGAGGAAGAAGACCGCGAGGCCGGCGACGACGAGCCCCGAGAGGGCCGTGAGGATGACCGCGCGCGCCCCGAAGCGGTCGTCGAAGCGACCGGCGAGGATCGTCGCGACGCCCGCGACGAGGTTCGCCGCGACGCCGAAGGCGAGCACCTCGGTGCTCGTGAAGTGGAACGCGACGCTCGCGATGACGGCGCCGAACGCGAAGACGCCCGCGAGCCCGTCGCGGAACACGGCGCTCGCGAGCAGGAACCAGAACGTGGGGCGTGCGTGCCGCCAGAGTCCCTGGATGTCGCGCACGAGCACGCCGTAGCTCGCGAAGAAGCCGACCTTCTCGCGGGCGACGGCCGGGGGCGCCTCGGGCACGTAGGCGAAGATCGGCCAGGCGAAGAGGACGGCCCAGATCGCGCAGCCGACCGCGATGATGCGGAACGGCAGACCGTTGTCGGTCGACATCCCCCACCAGTCGAAGGTGTCGGCGACGACGACGAGGACGAGCGCGATGATGCCGCCGATGTACCCGAGACCCCAGCCGAGACCCGAGACCTTGCCGATGGTCTTCGGGTTGGAGACCTGCACGAGCATGGCGTTGTAGTTGACGCCGGCGATCTCGCTGAAGACGCTGCCGGCGGCGATGAGGCCGACGCCGAGGGCGAAGTAGGCGGGCGCGCCCTCGACGAAGAAGAGGGCGAGCATGCTCGCGACGAGCAGGATCGTCGATCCGCCGAGCCAGGCCTTGCGTCGACCGGCCACGTCGGCGCGCTGCCCGAGCACGGGCGCGAGCAGCGCGATGAGGATGCCGCCGATCGTGATCGCGAGACCGAGACCGCTCGCGAGGTCGGCGAGACCGCGCTCGTAGCGCGGGTCGCCCTCGCCGAGGGCCGCGACCGACGGGTCGAGGAACGTGTCGGTCGTCAGGTAGAGCGCCGTGAAGACGAACGTCAGGATGACCGAGTTGAACGGCTGCGTCGCCCAGTCGTAGAGCGCCCACGAGGCGACCTGCTTGCGCGGGACGACGCGTCCCTCCTGCAGATCGAGGCCCATGACCGCGATCGCGCCGGTGTTGGCGGTGGGCGGCGGCGTGGGCGCGACGGGGTCGGGTGCGGATGCCTCGGGGCTCGGGTGCGGGGACATGCGGGGGAGTCTGCCTTCGACGGGTGAACGGCCGGTGTCGACGCGCCTCGCCATGGCGATCCGCGTCGATCCCGAGCACTGTACCCCCGGGCCGGCCGCGGCGCGGGGCCCCGTCGGGGACGAACGGTGCAGAGAACTTGTGCAGAATAGTGATGCATAACTATCGTGCAAACATGTCCGACCACGACGACTTCACGACGGTGCGCCTCGACGGCACCCAGATGCGCGCCCTCGCGCACCCGCTGCGGGCCCGGCTGCTCGGCGCGCTGCGCCTCGACGGCCCCGCGACCGCGACCACCCTCGCCCGTGCTCTCGACACGAACACCGGTGCGACCAGTTACCACCTGCGCCGGCTCGCCGACGTCGGCCTCGTGGTCGAGGAGGACCGGCCGGACGCCGGCGGGCGCGAACGCTGGTGGCGGGCCGCGCACGACTTCTCCGACTTCAGCGCCCGGGACTTCGAAGGCGACCCGGACGCGGCCGCCGCCCACGACTGGTTCCAGCGCTGGGCGGCCAGGAAGGCCTTCGACGGCTTCGAGGCCTGGCTCGACGCGGCGCCCGCCGACACTGCGGACTGGCGCGACGCGGCCGGCCCCGGCGATCTCAAGCTGCACATCGGACCCGACCGGCTGCGCGCCCTCACCGACGAAGTCTGGGCGCTGCTCGAGCGCTACGAGCGGGAAGCGCCCGCCGACGAGCCCGACGCGCGTGAGGTGATCGTCGCCACCCTCGTCTACCCGCGCGTCGACAGCGCCCGCCGCGAACCCGGACCGCCGGCATGAGCGCGGTCCTCGACTCCCGTCGGGCGCTCCGCCGCTACCTCGCGGTGCTCGCCCTGCGCTGGCTGCCGACCGGGCTGATCATCCCGGTGACGACGCTGCTCATGCTCGAACGCGGCCTCACCCTGCCCGAGGTCGGGCTCGTCGTCGCGGCGCAGGGGCTCGTGGTCCTCGTGCTCGAACTCCCCACGGCCGGTCTCGCCGACGCGATCGGCCGACGGCCCGTGCTCGTCGCTGCCGGAGCCTTCGCGCTCGCCTCCTACGCGCTCATGGCCGTCGCCGACACGGCCTGGCTGTTCCTCGTCGTGTGGATCGTGCAGGGCGTCTCGCGGGCGCTCGACTCCGGGCCGCTCGAGGCCTGGTACGCGGATGCCGTGCTCGCGGAGGATCCGCATGCACCGCTCGAGCGCGGACTCGGCGCGGGCGGCGCGGTGCTCGGCGTCGCGATCGCGCTCGGCTCGCTCGCGAGCGGCGTGCTCGTCGCCCTCGGTCCCTGGCGGATCGGGTCGGTCGAGATCCCGGCGCTCGCCGTGCCCGTAGTCGCGGCGGGCATCCTCGAGATCGTGCACCTGGCGGCCACGGCGGTGCTCCTGCGCGAGGCGCGCGGGGCGACCGGCGCGCGCGCCTTCCGCACCTCCCTCGGCGGCGTGCCGCGCGCGATCGGGGGTGCGCTCGGACTGCTGCGACGCTCCCGGGTGCTCCTCGCGCTCGTGGTCGTGGAGGTGAGCTGGGGGTTCGGCATGATCGCGTTCGAGTCGCTGACGCCCGTGCGGCTGGCCGAGCTGGTCGGCGGGGCGGATCGAGCGGCCGCGCTGCTCGGCCCCGTCGGCGCGGCGGCGTGGGGCGTCTCCGCAGCGGGGGCCGCGCTGGCCCCGCTCCTCGGGCGTTGGATCGGCGTCGCCGCCGGCGCCGCGGTGCTGCGGCTCGCTCAGGGCGCCGCGGTCGCGGTGATGGGCCTCGTCGCGGGGCCGGTCGGCCTCATCGCCGGGTTCCTCGCCTGCTACCTCGTGCACGGGGCGTCGAACCCGCTGCACCAGACGCTCCTGCACCGGGAGGTCGACGGCCCGAACCGGGCGAGCGTGCTCTCGCTCAGCTCGATGGTCGCCCAGCCCGCCGGGTCGCTCGGGGCGATCGTGCTCACCGCGCTCGCGGGCGCCGTCTCGACGAGCGCGGCCATGCTCCTCGGCGCGCTCGTGCTCGCGCTCGCCGCGCCGCTCTACCTCCCGGCGCGCCGGGCGGGGCGGGGTCGGAAGAGCACTGGACTGAAGTCCAGGCACTTAGGGACCC
>NZ_WSTA01000064.1 GCF_009789225.1 Agromyces seonyuensis
CCGGCTCCGGCGCCGGGGCCCTGTACGCGGCCGGCGGCCTCGCCGGCATCCCGGCCGCCGGCGCCGTCGGCACCGTGCCGGCGGCGTCCGCCGTCGCGCAGGCCGCCCACGCCTGGACTCCGCCGAGCGGCAGCGACTTCCACCTCGCCGGCCGCCGCGGCGGCAAGAAGGTCGTCATCGTCGGCGCCGGCCCCGCGGGCCTGACGTCGGCGTACGAGCTGCAGAAGGCCGGCTACGACGTCACCGTGCTCGAGGCGCGGCACCGCCCCGGCGGCCGCACCCTGACGATCCGCGGCGGCGACTCGGAGACCGACCTCGACGGCGTCACGCAGACCGCGCGCTTCGGCGACGGCATCTACCTGAACGCCGGCGCCGGTCGCATCGCGCAGTGGATGACGACCATGGACTACATCCGCGAACTCGGCGTGCCCTACGAGGTGTTCACGAACGCGAATGCGGATGCCTACCTCTACAACGAGCGCACCGGCTCGACCCCGGGCAACCCCACGCGCTACCGCACCGCCAAGGCCGACGTCTTCGGGTACACCTCGGAACTGCTCAACTACGCGACCGACCAGGGCGCGCTCGACGCGCGGCTCACCGCCGACGACAAGGCCAACCTCAAGACGTTCCTCCGCAGCTGGGGATCGCTCGACACGAGCGGCGCGTACACCGGCGGCAGCAACCGCGGCTACGCGTCGTACCCGACGGCCTGGGAGGAGCACGGCACGCCGCTGCCCGGCCCTGACTCCCTCTCGGCCGTGCTCGCCTCCCGATTCGGGAACTACTTCCCGTTCGAGACGAACTGGGAGCAGGCGATGCTCATGTTCCAGCCCAAGGGCGGCATGGACACGACGTGGCAGTACATGGTCAAGGCGATCGGCAAGCAGCGGGTGGAGTTCAACGCCCCCGTCACCGGCGTTCAGAACACCCCGAAGGGCGTCACGGTCACCTACGAGCAGAAGGGCCGCACGAAGCAGGTCGAAGCGGACTTCGCGATCGTCGCGGCCCCGGCCCAACTCATGCGCGGCTGGGCGACGAACTGGGGCGGCGCGATCGACACCGCGCTCGCCGACTTCGCCATCGGCTCGGCCGCGGGCAAGATCGGGCTCGAGTACCAGTCGCGCTGGTGGGAGGACGACCACCGCATCTTCGGCGGCATCACCGAGACCGACCTCGACCTCGCGCACATCTGGTACCCGTCCTACGGCTACGGGGAGCGCACCGGCCTCGTCGTCGGGTACTACAACACGGGGGCGAGCGCCCGCACGTATGCGGCGCTGTCGCCGAAGGACCGCGAGGCCCGGGCCGTCGAGCAGGGCGTCAAGATCCACGGCGAGCGGTACCGGTCGGAGCTGCGGTCGTCCTTCTCGATCTCGTGGGACAAGGTGCCGTACATCCAGGGCGCCTGGGCGTATCCCCGCACCGGCACCGCGAACTTCGCGTTGCTCCAGCAGGGCGTCGGCAACACGTTCTTCGCGGGCGACTGGATGTCGGAGCTCTCCGCCTGGCAGCACGGCGCGATCTGGTCGGCGCGCTACGCCGTGCAGGCGCTGCACGCGAAGGCCGCCGCGCTCTGACGCCCGCGCCGGCCGGCCTCGGCCCGGTCCCCGCGTCGCGGCGGGCGGGGCCGAGGCCGGGGCCGGGCTCGGGGTCCGGGTCCGAAGCGGTCAGTAGGGTGGCCCGATGAGCCTCGACCTGCACGCGATCTACACCGACCTGCACGCGCATCCCGAACTCTCATGGGCCGAGCACCGCACGGGCGCCGTCGTCGTCAAGCACCTCGGCGAGCTCGGCCTCGAGATCGTGGCGGGGCTCGCGGGCACCGGCGTCGCGGGCATCCTGCGCAACGGCGAGGGGCCGACCGTGCTGCTGCGCGCCGACATGGACGGATTGCCCGTCGAGGAGCTCACCGGGCTCGAGTACGCGAGCCGCGAGCGCGGCGTCGACCCCGACGGCATCGACGTGCCGGTCATGCACGCATGCGGCCACGACGTGCACGTCACGGCGCTGCTCGGGGCGGTCGAGCGCCTCGTCGCGACCCGCGACGAGTGGAGCGGCACCCTCGTGGCACTGTTCCAGCCCGCGGAGGAGCGCGACGGCGGCGCGCAGGCGCTCGTCCGCGAGGGGCTCTACGAGCGCATCCCGAAGCCGGACATCGTGCTCGGCCAGCACGTCACGGGCCTGCCCGCCGGCACGGTGAGCGTGCACGCCGGCGCGGCCATGGCCGCGGTCGACACCTTCCACGTCACGCTGCACGGCCGGGGCGGCCACGGCTCGCGTCCGGAGGTCACCGTCGACCCCGTGCTGCTCGCCTCCCACGCCGTCGTGCGACTGCAGGGCCTGGTCGCCCGCGAGATCGCGCCCGCGGAGACGGGCGTCGTCACCGTCGGCAGCATCCACGCCGGCACGAAGAGCAACATCATCCCGGCCGAGGCGCGCCTCGAGATCTCCGTGCGCTCGTTCAACGACGCGACGCGCGACGTGCTCGTCGACGGCGTCGCGCGCGTGCTGCGCGCCGAGTCCCTCGCCTCGAACGCGCCGCGCGAGCCCGAGATCGTGCACGGCGAGAGCTTCCCGGTGACCTTCAACGACCCCGAGGCGACCGAGCGGCTGCGCGGCGTGTTCCGCGGCGTCCTCGGCGAGAACCGGGTCGGCGACCTCGGCCGGCTCTCGGGCAGCGAGGACGTCGGCGTGCTCGCCGCAGCGGCCGGCGCGCCCCTCGTGTACTGGTTCCTCGGGGGCTTCGCACCCGAGCCCTGGACCGGCCCGATCGACGTCTTCGACCCCGACCTGCCGTCGAACCACTCGGCCTACTTCGCCCCCGTGATCGAGCCGACCCTCTCGACGGGCGTGTCGGCGCTCGTCGCCGCGGCGCGCGAGTACCTGGGCTGACCGGCGCCGCCCGGCGGGCGCTCTGCCCTATGGTCGGAGCGTGACACCAGCGAGGATGACATGGCGACGAGACGACGGGGAGTAACGCTCCAGGCCGTCGCCGATCGTGCCGGCGTCTCGCTGAAGACGGCCTCGAACGCGGTCAACGGCACGGGCCGGATGTCGCCGGAGACGCGCGAACGGGTCATGGCGGTCGTCGAGGAGACCGGCTACAAGGTCAACATCGCCGCGCGCAATCTCATGCGCGGCCGCACGGGCGCAGTGACCCTCGCGGTGCCGACGTTGCGCGCGCCCTACCTCGCCGAGCTCGCCGAGGAGGTCGTGGAAGCGGCCCGCGCGCACGACCTCGTCGTCTACGTCACGACGTTCCCCGACGACGGCCTCCGCGGCATGCGCGACTACCTCGACCAGTTCAACCCGAACCTCAGCGACGGCCTGCTGCTCTCGCTGCCCGAGCAGGAGCAGTTCGCGCCGGCCGACCTCGAGGTGGACTTCCCGCTCGTGTGCCTCGGCGCCCGGCGCACGTTCGGCCGCACCGACCGGGTCTCGGCCGACGACGTCGTGGATGCCCGCACGGCGGCCGAGTACCTCTTCGAGCGCGGCGTCGGCTCGCTCGCCGTGGTGGGCGCCCGCACGGAGTTCGCTCCGGCCGCGATCGCCGTCGCGGTGGAGGGCAACGCGGAGTCGCGGCTGCGCGGCGTGCTCGAGGCGGCCACGGCCGCGGGCATCCGGCTCGATCCGCGCCTCATCGGCATCACGGGCTACGACTGGACCATCGGCACGGGCTTCCGCGCCGCCCAGGACATCATCGATTCGGGCGTGCCGTTCGACGGCATGATGTGCCTCAACGACGGCCTGGCGATCGGCGCGGTCGCAGCCCTCCGCGAGCGCGGCCTGCGGGTGCCGGAGGACGTGCAGGTCGTCGGGTTCGACAACATCGAGGAGTCGGCGTTCCTCGCGCCGCCGCTGACGACGATGGACTCGCGCATCTCCTGGGTCGCCCGCACGGCGCTCGCGCGCCTCATCTCGCGCATCGACCAGGTTCCGCAGGAACCCGCCCATCTGCTTGCGCAGCCGACCCTCATCGCGCGCGGCACCACCCGCTGAGTTCTGCGCGACGGGCTCCTGCGTCGCAGGATCACGAGTTCGCAACGACGTGTTTCGCACCGGGGCGATCGTGCTCTATGGTTCCTGGTACAGCGCTGTATCAAGAACCCTGCGATGACGGAGGCACCCCTTGGAGACCTCGACGACGACGTCGGCGGCACACTCGGCAACACCCGCGGACACCCGCACCATCCGATGGGGCGCGGCACTCGCCATGCTCCTCGCCATGCTCCTCGCCGTCGCCGGGCAGACCCCGGCGCACGCCGCGCAGGCGACGACCTCGACCGTGGCCTACACCGACACGACGACCGTCCGCGGCACCCCGTTGCAGACCTGGTACGAGGGCGCCTGGTCGAGCAACAGCACTCACACCTGGGCGACGGGCGGCGCCGCCTTCGAGATCGCCTTCACCGGTGAGAGCGTCGTGCTCTTCGGCCGGAAGGCGACCACCAACGGCACCGCCGACGTCTATGTCGACGACGTCAAGATCGGCACCGCGAACTACAACGGCGCGAAGTCGAACACCATCGAGATCTTCCGCGCCGAGGGGCTCGCGCCGGGCGCGCACACTCTCCGCGTCGTCACCGTGGGCTGGATCAACCACGCATCCGCGGTCTTCACGGCCACCGACGTCGTCGACGAGCGCGACCTCCTGGGCCGCTCGGTCGCCCATTACGCGGCCCGCGCCGCCGCCGACTACACCGCCGCCTCCTGGCCCGGCTTCGCCGGCGCGCTCGCGACGGCGCAGGCTGCCGCCGCCGATCCGGCCGCGACGGACGCCGCCCTCACTGCGGCTCGCAGCGGCCTCGAAGCCGCCGCCGCCGGACTCGTGCAGATCTCCGGCCTCCGCGAGCAGCTCGAGCGCTTCCGGACGAACGCCCCGGCCGACTACACCGCCGAGACCTGGGCGCCCTTCGCCGCGGCGGTCGTGGCCGCCGACGAGGTGCTCGCCGATCCCGCGGCCGACGCCGCGGCCGTCGTCGACGCGAAGAACGGCCTGCAGGACGCGGCCGCCGCACTCGTCCCGCTCGCGGGCACCGGCGCCGGCACGATCGAGAACGACCGGTTCTGGCTCGACACCGACGGCAACCCGATCTACTCGCAGGGCGGCGGCATCTTCCGCTTCGGCGACCGCTACTACTGGTACGGCGTGCGCTACACGGGCGCCGAGCGCTACGTCGCGAGCCCGACGCGCACCTACGACGCCGAGTTCGAGGCCGTGACGGCCTACTCCTCGACGAACCTCGTCGACTGGACCTTCGAGAACGACATCGCCACGCGCGACACGGCGCTGCACATCCCGGCCTCCAAGGACGTCTCGGGCACCTACTTCTCCGACATGGAGACCCTGGCCGACTCGGTCTGGATCGGCCGCCTCGGCGTCGCCTACAACGAGCGCACCGGCAAGTACGTCCTGCTCACCCAGTTCGAGAGCCCGGACCCGACCCGCGTGACGAACGCCGGCGTCCTGTTCCTGAGCGGCGACTCGCCCGTCGACGACTTCGAGTACGCGAACCTGCAGACCCGCATGCCGGGCGTCTACGACAACGGCTCCGGCTGGAACCAGGGCACGGGCGACCAGACGGTGTTCACCGACGACGACGGCACCGACTACCTCGTGTTCTCGTACCGCAACGGCCGCAGCCGCACCTACGTCGCGAAGATCAGCGACGCCGACTCGCTCTCGGTCGAGTCCGCGGTCCAGGTCTTCGCCGGCGCCGGCCGCGAGGGCAACGCGATGTTCAAGCTCGACGGGCAGTACTACATCGCCAGCTCCGACCTGCACGGCTGGAACACGTCGCAGACCTACCTCATCCGCTCGCTGAACGGCCAGATCCAGGGCGCGTACTCCTCGATGTACGTCCTCCCCGGCTCCGAGCGGGACTATAGCCACGTCACCCAGAGCGGCTTCTTCCTCACGGTGCACGGCACCGAGCAGGACACCGTGATCTACGCCGGCGACCGTTGGGCCGGATTCGCCTGGAACGGCCTCGGATTCAACCAGTGGCTGCCGCTCAGCGGCACGGGGGCGGACGTCCGCTTCAACTCGCTCAGCGAATGGGAGCTCGACGCCACGACCGGCGCCTGGGAGGTCGGCTTCGGCAACAACTACGTCCTCAACCCGGACTTCGCGGCCGACCGCATCGCGGTCACCGCCGTGACCGGCTGGACGCAGTCGACGGATGCCGCCTCGCCGACGACCGCGTTCGTCTCGAACCCGTCGCCCGGGGCCGACTCGTCGCGATTCGCCCTGCGCCTCGGTGCGAGCGCCGCCTTCGCGGGCGACGTGCACCAGGACGTGACGGTGCCCGCGGGCGTGTACACGCTCGCCCTCCGGGCGAACTACGCCGGCGGGCTCGACGAGGCGAAGGCGGTCGTCACCGGCGCCGACGGCGTCGAGCACGTCCTCGACCTCGCGCCGACGTTGGGCTGGGCCGACGCGGCGATCTCCGACGTCGTCCTCCCGGCCGGCACCGTCCGGGTCGCGATCCGCGCGGCCGGCACCGGTTCGGCGCTCGCCGTCGACGGGCTGTCGCTGCGGCAGCAGTCGGTCGACCCGGCGCTCCTCGCCGAGCGCGCCGAGCAGGCCGGAGGCCTCGCCGAGGCCGACTACCGCGCCGCGGAGTGGGTCGAGTTCGCGTCGGCGCTGGCCGACGCCCGCGCCGTGCTCGCGAGCGTGAGCACGCAAGCCCGCATCGACGCCGCCGAGTCCCGGCTCGCGGCTGCAGCGGCGGCGCTCGCCCCCGCGCTCACCGTCCTGCGCGTCGACCCGACGAGCATCGTGGTGCCCGTCGGCTCGTCGTTCGCCGACGCCGGCGTCGGCGTGACCGGCGTGTTCGCCGACGGCTCGTCGCGCGAACTCGACTCCGACGAGTACGAGGTCGTCGGCTTCGGCACCACCCAGTCCGGAGCGGCGGCGGCGACGATCCGTGCCGATGCCGCGCTCGCCGCGGCCGGTGCGGCATCGGTCGAGGCGAGCCTTTCGGTGAGCGTCCGACCGGCATGGTCGGCCTCGCAGGTCTATCTCGCCGGCGACGAGATCGTCTTCGGCGGCACTCGCTGGGTCGCCACCTGGTGGACCCGCGCCCAGCAGCCCGGCGACGCCTACGGCCCCTGGCAGCAGCTCGCCGTCGACGCCGACGGCCGCGCGCTCTGGACCGCCACCCGAATCTTCACCGCCGGCGACACGGCGATCCTCGACGGGGTCGCCTACCGCGCCAAGTGGTGGACGCGGGGCGAACGCCCCGGCTCGACGTCCGGTCCGTGGGAACGGATCGGTTGAGCGCCGACCGCACGGGGCTCCGCGGAGCCCCTCGCGGCCGACGCCCGCACGGCGATGCGCACTGCACCGTCGCACAGCACATCCCGCAGCAACGCACTCAAGAAGGGAACACCCCCGCAATGAACCGAAACACCATGCGCCGCTTCGTGGCCGTGGGCGTCGCGCTCCCGCTCGCGCTCTCGCTCGGCGCCTGCTCCTCCGCCGGCGGCGACTCCGCCGGCGGCGGCGACGGCGACGAGACGCTCACGGTCTGGGCCTGGGACCCGGCGTTCAACATCTTCGCCCTCGAAGAGGCCGAGAAGATCTACCAGCAGGACCACCCCGACTTCAAGCTCGAGATCGTCGAGACGGCCTGGGACGACCTGCAGCCGAAGCTGACGACGCTGGCCCAGTCGCGCGAGTACGGCGAGCTGCCCGACATCTTCCTCATGCAGAACAACGCGTTCCAGAAGAACGTGCTGAACTACCCGGACCTCTTCAGCGAGGTCTCGGGCGACGCCGTCGACTTCAGCGAGTTCCCCACCTCGGTCGCGGCGTACTCGACGGTCGACGACGTGAACTACGGCGTGCCCTTCGACTCGGGCACCGCCATCACCGCGCTCCGCACCGACGTGCTCGAGCAGGCCGGCTACACGATCGACGACTTCACCGACATCACGTGGAGCCAGTTCATCACGCAGGGCGAGGACGTCCTCGCCAAGACCGGTCAGCCCCTCCTGTCGGGCCAGGCCGGTTCGTCCGACATGATCATGATGATCCTCCAGAGCGCCGGCGCGAGCCTGTTCGACGAGGACGGCAACCCGACCATCGTCGACAACGACGCGCTGCTCGCGGCGATCGACGTCTACACCCAGCTCGTCGAGTCGGGCATCTTCGTCGAGGTCAACTCGTGGGACGAGTACATCGGCACCTTCGTGAACGGTTCCGTCGCCGGCACCATCAACGGCACCTGGATCGTCGGCTCCATCACGGGCGCCGAGGACCAGGCCGGCCTGTGGGCCGTCACGAACCTGCCGAAGCTCGAGGGCGTCGACGGCGCCACGAACTACTCGGCCAACGGCGGTTCGTCGTGGGCGATCAGCTCCAACGCCGACGTCGACCTGGCGACCGACTTCCTCGCCGCGACCTTCGCCGGCTCCACCGAGCTCTACGACACGATCCTCCCGACCTCGGGCGCGGTCGCGAACTGGATCCCGGCGGGCGACAGCGACGTCTACGCCGAGCCGAACGCGTTCTTCGGCGGCCAGGCGATCTTCGCCGACGTCGTGAAGTTCGGCGCCGAGGTGCCGAGCAACAACACCGGCGCGTACTACTACGAGGGCCGCGACGCCGTGAGCGCCGCGATCACGCAGATCATGGGCGGCGCCGACCCTGACGAGGCGCTCGCCGAGGCCCAGGCCAACGTCGAGTTCGCGATGGAGTGAGCCCCACGGTCCGGCCGGGGAGCGCGAGCTCCCCGGCCGGACCGCGGTCCTCCGTCCCCGAGATCGTAAGGAGCAACCCGTGTCGACCGACGTCGCAGACCGGACGCGCCGCGCGCAGCCAGGCGCGCGCAAACCGCCGGCGCCCGACCCCGCCATCAACCGCAACCGGCCGTGGTTGACGGAAGGGCGTCGTCGCAGCCTGACCGGCTGGGGGTTCCTCCTGCCGGCCGCGCTGCTCATCCTGGTGATGAGCTTCATCCCCATGTTCCAGGCGTTCGTGCTCTCGATGAAGACCGGGCGCGGAACGAACCTGGAGTTCGCCGAGCCCCTCTGGTCCAACTACGCGCGCCTCCTCAGCGACGAGGTGTTCAAGCTCACGCTGCAGAACACCTTCATCTACCTGATCATCCAGGTGCCGCTGATGCTGATCCTGGCGCTCGTCCTGGCGAACCTCCTGAACGACCCCCATCTCCGCTGGAAGGGGTTCTGGCGCACCGCGATCTTCCTGCCGTGCGCGGTGTCGCTCGTCTCGTACTCGCTCGTGTTCCGCACGATGTTCGCGAACGACGGATTCGTCAACGACGCGCTGCTCGGCATCGGCCTCATCGACGGCCCGATCAACTGGCTCGGCCAGCCCGAGACCGCGCGCTTCGTGATCATCCTGGGCCTGCTGTGGCGCTGGACGGGCTACAACATGGTCTTCTACCTGGCCGCGCTCCAGAACATCGACCAGTCGAGCATCGAGGCCGCCCGCATGGACGGCGCGAATGCCTGGCAGACGTTCTGGCACGTCACCGTCCCGCAGCTCAAGCCGATGATCCTGCTCACCGCGATCATCTCGACCAACGGCACCCTGCAGCTCTTCGACGAGTCCTGGGCGCTGACCCGGGGCGGTCCCGCGTACTCGACGATGTCGATGTCGCACTACCTCTACGAGGTCTCGTTCCTGAAAAACCCCAACTTCGGCTACGCCGCCGCGATCTCGTTCGTGATCCTCGTGCTCGTCGCCGTCCTCGCATTCGTCCAGATGAAGGTCGGTGACAAGCGTGATTAGGCGACTGCGCCGGCTCCCCGGCTACGTGTTCCTGTCGGTGTTCGCCCTGTTCTCGGTGTTCCCGCTCTACTTCATGGTCGTCTCGGCGACGAACTCGAGCGCTGACGTGCTCGATTCGCGATTGCTGCCGGGCACGCAGCTCCTCGAGAACTTCGCGAAGCTCTTCGCCGAGCAGGACGTGGTGTCCGCGATGGTCAACTCGTTCCTGATCGCCGTCGGCACGACGGTGCTCTCGCTGCTGCTGTGCTCGATCGCCGGCTACGGCTTCGAGGTGTTCCACTCGCGCGCGAAGGATGCCGTGCTCGCGATCCTCCTCCTGGCGATGATGATCCCCTTCGCGGCGACGATGATCCCGCTGTTCGAGCTGTTCGCGAACGCCGGCCTCGTCAACTCGCTCATCGCGGTCATCGTGCCGACGATCGCGACGCCGTTCCTCATCCTGCTGTTCCGGCAGGCGACGCGATCGTTCCCGCACGAGATCATCGAGGCCGCCCGCATCGACGGCGTGAGCGAGGTCGGGATCTTCGCCCGCATCTACATGCCCACCATGCGCTCGACCTATGCGGCCGCCGCGGTCATCACGTTCATGACCGCCTGGAACAACTTCCTGTGGCCGCGCGTCATCCTCATCAACAACGACGTCCAGACGATGCCCCTGCTCATCTCCAACCTGAGCGCGGGCTACGTCACCGACTACGGCGTGCTCATGCTCGCCGTCCTCCTCGCCTCGTTGCCGACGATGGTGATCTTCCTCGTCCTCCAGCGCGCGTTCGCCGCCGGCATCACCGGAGCCATCAAGTGACCCTCGACTCCCTCGGCGTCGCCGAGACCGCCCTCGCCGGCGGCGTCTTCGACCCGTCCCGCCTCGCCGACCCCGGCTACTTCGCCGAGCACCGACGTCCCGCCCGATCCGACCACCGCTGGTTCCGCAGCGAGGCCGAGCTCGCCGCGGGCGAGAGCGGCTTCGAGCAGTCCCTCAACGGACTGTGGAAGTTCCACTACGCGCGCAACCTCGGTGCCGTGATCCCGGGCTTCGAGCAGCCCGGCTTCGACACGAGCACGTGGGACGACATCCCCGTGCCGTCGCACATCCAGCTCCAGGGCTACGACCGTGCGCAATACGCGAACGTGCAGTACCCCTGGGACGGCCGCGAGGCCGTCGTGCCGGGCGAGATCCCGACGCGCTTCAACCCGGTCGGCTCGTACGTGAGGCGGTTCGAGCTCGAACGCCCGGTCGAACCGGGCGAGCGGATCGCCGTGGAGTTCGCCGGGGTCGAGAGCGCCGTCGCGCTCTGGCTGAACGGCCGCTACCTCGGGTTCGGCGCGGACAGCTTCACGCCGTCCGAGTTCGACCTCACGGACGCCCTCGTCGACGGCGAGAACGTGCTCGCGGCGCAGGTGTTCAAGTGGACGAGCGGATCGTGGCTCGAGGACCAGGACTTCTACCGGTTCTCGGGCATCTTCCGCGACGTCGTCCTGCGACGTCGACCGGCCGCCCACGTCGAGGATCTGCGGGTCTCGACGACGCTCGACGATGCGGGCGCCGAGATCGCGGTGACGTTCGCCGCGGTCGGCGGCGCGGTCGTCGGGATCGAGCTCGAGGGCGTCGGGATGCTCGACGCGGACGCCGACGGCACCCACCGCATCCGGCTCGACGCGCCGCGCCTCTGGAGCCCGGAGGATCCGCACCTCTACCGGCTGCTCGTCCGGGTCGAGGACGCCGAGGGCGCGACGAGCGAGGTGATCGCCCAGCCCGTCGGCGTGCGCCGCTTCGCGATCGAGGACGGCATGCTGCGCCTGAACGGTCGCCGGATCGTCTTCAACGGCGTGAACCGCCACGAGTTCGGATTGCAGGGCCGCGTGATGTCGCGCGAGCAGACCGAAGCCGACCTGCGCCTGCTCAAGGGCGTCGGCGTCAACGCGATCCGCACGAGCCACTACCCGAACAACTCGTTCTTCTACGAGCTCGCCGACGAGTACGGCTTCCTCGTGATCGACGAGCTGAACCTCGAGACGCACGGCGTCTGGGACGAGATCCGCTACCTCGACGCGCCGCTCGATCGCGCCCTGCCGGGCGACCGGCCCGAGTGGAAGCCCGTGCTGCTCGACCGGGCGGCGAGCCTGTTCGAGCGCGACAAGAACCACCCGAGCGTCGTGATGTGGTCGTGCGGTAACGAGTCGTTCGGCGGCAGCGTCATCCGCGACGTCGCCGACTGGTTCCGCAGCGTCGACGTGCGCCCCGTGCACTACGAGGGCGTCGACTGGGACCCCCGCCACCCCGAGACGACCGACGTGACGAGTCGGATGTACACGCCCGCTGCCGAGATCGAGGAGCATCTCCGCACGCACCGCGACAAGCCGTTCATCCTCTGCGAGTACGCCCACTCGATGGGCAACTCGTTCGGCGCCGTCGAGAAGTACGTCGAGCTCGCCTACCGCGAGCCGCTCTTCCAGGGCGGCTTCATCTGGGACTTCGCCGACCAGGCGATCCGGATGACCGACCGCCACGGCGTCGCCTTCTTCGGCTACGGCGGGGACGGCGGCGAGGCGCCGCACGACGCGGACTTCAGCGGCAACGGCATCGTGTTCGCCGACCGCAGCCCGAAGCCCGCCCTGCAGGAGGTCGCCGCGCTCTACCAGCCGCTGCGCCTCGAGATCGACGCGGAGTCGGTGCTCGTCGAGAGCCGGTTCCTCGTGACGTCGACGGCGGGCCTCGAGGCGGTCGCGACGCTCCGCCGCGAGGGGCGCACCCTCGCCGAGGCATCCTTCGAGACGGACGTCGCGGCGGGGGAGTCGGGCCGGTTCCCGCTGCCCGTCGTCGTGCCGGGGTTCCCGGGCGAGTACACGGTCGACGTCGAGTTCCGCTTGCGCGAGTCGACCCGCTGGGCGGCCGCCGGGCACGTCGTCGCCCGCGGGCAGACCGTGGTCCGGGTCGCCGGCGAGCCCGCTCCCGCGCGGCGCGCACCCCGGCCCGAGCTCGTCCGGGGCACCCACAACCTCGGCGTGCGCGGCGCGAACTTCGAGGTGCTGTTCTCCACGCTGCACGGCGGACTCGCCTCCTACCGGTACGGACTGACCGCCGACGGCGGGCGCGAACTGCTGACGTCGATGCCGAAGCCGAACTTCTGGCACGCGCCGACCTCCAACGAGCGCGGCTGGGGCGCCCCGTTCGAGGACGGGCAGTGGCTGCTCGCGAGCCGCTACGCGCGGGTCGCGGGGGAGGCCCTGAAGACGGCACGCGTGTCGAGCGACGACGAGTCGGTGACCGTCGGCTTCACCTACGACCTGCCGACGAATCCGCCCGCCGCGTGCGACGTCGACTACCGCGTGAGCGGGGACGGCCGCATCGAGGTGACCGTCTCGATGGAGGCGGACGCGTCGCTGCCCGACCTGCCCGAGTTCGGGATGCTCCTGACCGTGCCCGCCGACCTGCACCGGCTCCGCTGGTACGGCGACGGTCCCGAGGAGACGGCGGTCGACCGTCGACTCGGCGCGCGCCGCGACGTGTTCGAGCGCGACGTCCGCACGGAGCTGACGCCCTACCTGCGACCGCAGGAATCCGGCAGCCGTACGGGCGTGCAGTGGGCGAGCGTGACGGACGAGCGCGGTTGGGGCCTCCGGCTCGACTCGGCCGACGGCATGGAGTTCTCGGCCCTGCCGTGGACGCCGTTCGAGGTCGAGAACGCCGCGCACCCGAACGAGCTCCCGCCGATCCAGCGCACGGTGCTGCGGCCCGCGCTCATGCGCCGCGGCGTGGCCGGCGACGATTCGTGGGGTGCCCGCACGCACGCCGAGTTCCGTCTCCCGCGCGGTCCGCTGACGTTCCGCTTCGGCCTCACGGGCGTCGCGGGCACGGCCTGATCGACCGGGTTCGCCACCCGGGACCGTCGCCCGGCGCCCATCGCGTCGGGTGACGGTCGTGTCCGAGGCGCCATCGCCGTCGGGGATGTCGCGGATCGCCGACCGTGGAGCGCGCAGGACGCGACATCGCCGTGGAGCGACGACGTCGGCGGGAGCCTCAGGCGCCCGTGCGCATCCACGCGCTGCCGCGGGCGCGCCAGGACAACGTGACCGCGCGGGCGCCGAGGTAGCCGAGCGAGAACGCCGCCATGAGCCAGGCGACGGCCGCGGCGCCGGAGGCATCCTGGCCGGCGAAGGCCCACGCGACCCAGAGGGCGAGCGGCACGTAGACGGCGAGGTTCACGAGGCCGGTCCATGCGAGATACCGCGCGTCGCCGGCGCCGATGAGCACGCCGTCGAGCACGAACACCAGCCCGCCGAGCGGCGCCGAGATGCCGAGCACGACGATCGCCCACGGCAGGATGCCCGCCACCGCGGGATCCGACGTGAAGAGCGACGGCAGCGCCCACGCCGAGGCGACGACGAGGACCCCCACGACGGCCCCGCCGCCGACGCCCCAGAACAGGCAGCGCGCGAGCACGCCGCGCACGTGGTCCCCGTCGCCGGCGCCGAGGTGCTTGCCGACGAGCGCCTGCGCGGCGATCGCGAGGGCGTCGAGCGCGAACGCGATGGTCGAGTAGAGGGTCATCGCGATCTGCAGGGCCGCGAGCTCGTGCGGGCCGACGGACGTCGCCGCCCAGGTCGTCAGGAGCAGCGCCGCGCGCAGGCTCGCCGTGCGCAGGAACAGCCAGCCGCCGGAGCGGGCGCCGCCGAGCACCCCGTCGCGGTGGGGCCACGGGTTCGCACCGACGCGGCGCACGTGCCGGGCCACGACGGCGAGGTACGCGGCGACCATGCCCCACTGGGCGACGACGGTGCCGATCGCCGACCCGGCCAGCCCGAGCCCGAGGCCGTAGATGAACAGCGCGTTGAGGCCGATGTTCGCGGCGAAGCCGAGCCCGGCGACGACGAGCGGCGTGCGGGTGTCCTGAAGCCCTCGCAGCAGTCCGGTCGCGGCGAAGACGAGCAGCATCGCGGGGAGGCCGGCCATCGAGATCGCGAGGTAGGCCTCTGCGCCGGCGGTGACGTCGCTCGTCGCGCCGAAGAGCCCGACGAGCCACGGCGTCGCGGCCCAGCCCGCCGCCCCGAGCACGAGGCCGAGCGCGAGCGCGAGCCACATCCCGTCGACGCCCGCGGAGACCGCGCCCCGACGGTCGCCGAGGCCGATGCGCCGCGCGACCGCGGGGGTCGTCGCGTAGGCGAGGAAGACCATCAGGCCGATGATCGTCTGCAGGATCGCGCTCGCGAGCGCGAGGCCCGCGAGCGGCGTCGCGCCGAGATGGCCGACCATCGCCGTGTCGGCGAGGAGGAAGAGCGGCTCGGCGATGAGCGCGCCGAGGGCCGGCAGCGCCAGATGCAGGATGCTCCGATCGAGCGTCCGGCGTTCGGCACCGGTCATCCTCGTCGTCCCTCGCCCGGCCACCGCTCCACGCTAGCCGTCCCCGTGCCCAGGGGAATGGACGCTGCGCAACAGGTGTTGCATAAGGTGGAAGAACCCACCGGTCCGCCATGGGCGGCGGACCGAAATCGAAAGAAGGCAACCACCATGGCCCGTTTCACCGATCGCGTCGTCCTCATCACCGGCGGCGGCTCCGGACTCGGCCGCGCCACCGCCGTCCGCCTCGCGGGCGAAGGTGCCAAGCTCGCGCTCGTCGACGTCTCGGAGGCCGGCCTCGCCGACACCGTCGCCGCGCTCCCCGAGGGCACCGAGGCCCTCACCGTCGTCGCCGACGTCTCGAAGGAGGAGGACGTCGCCGGCTACGTCGCCGCCGTCGTCGACCGCTTCGGGCGCATCGACGGCTTCTTCAACAACGCCGGCATCGAGGGCAAGCAGAACCTCACCGAGGACTTCACCGCGGCCGAGTTCGACAAGGTCGTCGCCATCAACCTGCGCGGCGTCTTCCTCGGCCTCGAGCACGTCCTCGCCGTCATGCGCGAGCAGGGCTCCGGCTACGTCGTCAACACGGCGAGCGTCGGCGGCATCCGCGGCGTCGGCAACCAGTCCGGGTACGCCGCCGCCAAGCACGGCGTCGTCGGCCTCACCCGCAACTCTGCCGTCGAGTACGGTCAGTTCGGCATCCGCATCAACGCGATCGCGCCGGGCGCGATCTGGACGCCGATGGTCGAGAACTCGATGAAGCAGATCGACCCCGAGAACCCGCGGAAGGCCGCGGAGGAGTTCATCCAGATCAACCCGACGAAGCGGTACGGCGAGGCGCCCGAGATCGCCTCGGTCGTCGCCTTCCTCCTCAGCGAGGATGCGAGCTACATCAACGCCGCAGTCGTGCCGATCGACGGCGGGCAGTCGGCCAAGTACTGACCGCCGATCCGCGACGGATGCCCCGGGGTCGCGGCCCCGGGGCATCCCTCGTTCCGCGACCGGCTGTGCACGCGCGCCCCCCGAAGGTGGGATGCGTGGAGCGCTCCCAGTCGGTTCCACGGGTGACGCTCTGGCGATAGCGTGGACCGCGTCGCGCATCGGACGGTGCAGCGCGACGGCATCGGTCGGGGCGGAGGTTCCAGGAGTGGGACATCGTTGGGCAGCAGTGCGGTCGACGCACGAGGTCGTCGCGCTCCACGGTGAGCACTCGGCGCGACCGACCCGCGCGACCGGGAACGCGGCGCGCGCATGGTGACCGCGGCCGCGCGTCCCGGGATCCGCACGTCCGTCGCCCTGCCCACGGTCTCGCTCGCGACCCGGATGCTGCTGACCGACCTCCTCGCGCTCGTGTTCGTCGTCTTCGGCACCCAGTTCATCTGGCTCGGCACCGACGCGTCCGTCGCGAACTCCGGCACGGTCGAGCACGAGTCCCTCGAGTACACCGTCGTGTCGCTCGTCCTCGTCGGCTCCTGGCTGCTCGCGCTGCAGCTCTTCGACGCGCGTGCCGCTCGCGTGCTCGGCAGCGGCGCCCGCGAGTACCGCGCGATCATCGACGCCTCGCTGCGGCTGTTCGGCCTCGTCGCGATCATCGCCTTCCTCTTCAAGCTCGACATCGCCCGGGGGTACATCCTGCTGGCGTTCCCCGTGGGCGTGATCGTGCTCGTCGCCTCCCGGTGGGTCTGGCGCCGGTGGCTCGCCGTGCAGCGCCGCCGCGGCGCCTACTGCACGAACGTGCTGCTCATCGGTTCGCCCGACACGGTGTCGACGGTGGCGCGCGAACTGGACCGCGTCCCCGAGTCCGGGTACCGGATCGTCGGGGCGTGCGTCGACCGCACCTCGGCGTTCGACCTCCTCGGCCGCTCCGAGGCGCCCGTGTTCACGGGGGTCCACGACGTGCTCGAGCGCATGCGCGAGGTCGGCGCCGACACGGTCGTCGTGACGAGCACCGACGCGCTCAGCGCCGACGGCGTGCGCCGCCTCAGCTGGGGCCTCGAGCCCGGTGCCGAGCACCTCGTGGTCGTGCCGAGCCTCATCGACGTCGGAGGCCCCCGCATCCACACGCGCCCGGTCGCCGGGCTGCCCCTCATCCACGTCGAGACGCCGCAGTACGAGGGGCGCAAGCTCGTCGCCAAGCAGTGCTTCGACTTCGTCGTCGCCGGTCTCCTCGTGACGCTGCTCGCGCCCGTCTTCGCCGTCGTCGCCCTCGCCGTCAAGGCGTCCTCGCCCGGCCCGGTGTTCTACAACCAGGAGCGCGTCGGACGGAACGGCGAGCTGTTCCGGATGCGCAAGTTCCGCACGATGTCGGTCGGCGCCGACACGCAGGTGCACGAACTCCGCACCGGCCAGGACGCCGGCAACGCCGTGCTCTTCAAGATGAAGTCCGACCCGCGGGTCACCCCCGTGGGTCGGGGGCTGCGGCGCTTCAGCCTCGACGAGCTCCCGCAACTGCTCAACGTGCTGCGGGGCGAGATGTCCCTCGTCGGCCCGCGGCCCTCGCTGCCCTCCGAGGCCGCCGTCTACGAGGACCACGTCCACCGGCGCTTCCTCGTCAAGCCCGGGCTGACCGGCCTCTGGCAGATCAGCGGCCGTTCCTCGCTCGACTGGGAGAACTCGGTCCGCCTCGACCTGTACTACGTCGAGAATTGGTCGCTCACCGGCGACATCGTCATCCTCGCCAAGACGGCGCGCGCGGTCTTCGACGGGCGCGGCGCCTACTGAGGCGCTCGGGCGGAACATCACGGTTGACCGGGAAAGCGGCCCCCCGTTCCAGCACGGTCTCCGCGAGGCCCCCGCGCGTGCGTAGTCTGGGGGAATGACCGACGCCGCACTCCCGTCCGGGATCATCGAAGACGAGCTGGATTCGGGGGTGCGTCCGCAGGACGACCTCTTCCGACACGTCAACGGCAAGTGGATCGAGCGCACCGAGATCCCCGACGACCGGGCGCGCTACGGCTCGTTCATCGTCCTGCACGAGCAGGCGGAGCAGGCGGTGCGCGACATCATCGTCGAGTCGCAGAGCGCCGAGCCGGGCACCGAAGCCCGCAAGGTCGGCGACCTCTTCGCGAGCTTCCTCGACGAGCAGCGCGTCGAGCTCCTCGGCGCCACCCCGATCGCGGGGCAGCTCCTCGAAGCCTCGCTGCCCGGCAGCATCCCGGCGTTCCTCGACACGCTCGGCCGTCTCGAACGAGCCGGGGTCCCCGGATTCCTGGGCCTCTTCGTCGACAACGACCCGGGCGACCCCGAGCGCTACCTCGTCTTCCTGAACCAGGGCGGGCTCGGCCTGCCCGACGAGTCCTACTACCGGGAGGAGCGCTTCGCGGAGATCGCCGCCGCCTACCAGGTGCACCTCGAGCGCATGTTCGGCCTCGCCCGACTCGACGACCCGGCCGAACGGGCCGCTCGCGTGTTCGAGCTCGAGACCGCGATCGCCGGCCACCACTGGGACAACGTGGCGTCGCGCGACAGCGAGAAGACCTACAACCTCGTCGCCTGGGACGACCTGACGGCCCGGGTCGCCGAGGGCGCCGGCGCGGATCTCGGCATCTGGCGCGACGCCATGGGCGTGCCCGACGGCGCGCTCGCCGAGGTCGTGCTGCGACAGCCGTCGTTCGCCTCGGGTCTCGGCGAGCTGCTGAGCGAGGACCGTCTGCCCGCCTGGAAGGACTGGCTCGCGTGGCAGGTCGTCCGGGCGAACGCCGCCTACCTGTCCGACGCGTTCGTGCAGGCCAACTTCGACTTCTACGGTCGCACGCTCTCCGGCACGCCGCAGCTGCGCGAGCGCTGGAAGCGCGGCGTCTCGCTCGTCGAGGGCGCCCTCGGCGAGGCCGTCGGCAAGATCTACGTCGAGCGGCACTTCCCGCCCACGGCGAAGACCGCGATGGACGGCCTCGTGGCCAACCTCGTCGCCGCCTACCGCGACTCGATCACCGACCTCGAGTGGATGGGCGAGGAGACCCGCGCGAAGGCGCTCGACAAGCTCGCGAAGTTCACGCCGAAGATCGGCTACCCGGTGACGTGGCGCGACTACTCGAGCCTCGACATCGACCCCGGCGACCTCGTCGGCAACGTGCGCGCCACCACGGAGTACGAGTTCCAGCGCGAGCTCGGCAAGATCGGCAAGCCGATCGACCGCGACGAATGGTTCATGACGCCGCAGACGATCAACGCCTACTACAACCCCGGGTTCAACGAGATCGTGTTCCCCGCGGCCATCCTGCAGTTCCCGTTCTTCGACGAGGAGCGCGACGCCGCGGCCAACTACGGCGCCATCGGCGCGGTCATCGGCCACGAGATCGGCCACGGCTTCGACGACCAGGGCTCCAAATACGACGGCGACGGCCGACTGGTCTCCTGGTGGACCGAGGCCGACCGGGAGGCGTTCGAGGAGCGCACCGGCGCCCTCATCGCCCAGTACGACGTGCTCGTCCCCGAGCAGCTCGTCGCCGAGTCCGGTGACACGCACCACGTCAACGGCGCGCTCACCATCGGCGAGAACATCGGCGACCTCGGCGGCCTCTCGATCGCGTGGAAGGCCTACCTGCTCTCGCTCGACGGCGAGGAGCCGCCCGTCGTCGACGGGCGCACGGGCGCCCAGCGCTTCTTCCTGTCGTGGGCGCAGGCCTGGCAGCAGAAGGGTCGCGACGCCGAGGTCATCCGCCTGCTCGCGATCGACCCGCACTCGCCCAACGAGTTCCGGTGCAACCAGATCGTGCGCAACATCGACGCGTTCGCCGATGCGTTCGGCGTCGGCGAGCAGGATGCCCTCTGGCTCGATCCCGCCGAGCGCGTGCGCATCTGGTAGCCGTCCCGGTCAGTCCGTCAATCCCACCGAAGAGAGCGAGTCCCGTCGTGTCGAAGCCGTCCCAGGGATGGGAGCCGGGTGCCCGTCATGCCGACGAGGCGACGGTGCGCGGCGAGTCCTCGGGCCGACGTGCCCGGCACGCGCCGGGGCGCAAGCGCGGCAAGCGCGCGGGTTCCGAGGAGGGCGAGAATTTCGACCGCGGGTTCAAGGCGCTCGGCGACCTCGTGCTCGCCGGGGTGCAGGTGTCGGCGCGCGCGACCGACCTCGCGACGGGACGCGTGCTCTTCTCGATCGACGACCACGTCATCATGCCGACGGCCTCGATCGGCAAGGTGCTGCTCCTCGTCGAGGTCGCGGCGCGCCTCCAGTCGGGCGGTACGGAGGCCTTCGTCTCGATCGGCCGTTCGGCGCCCGACGCCGTCGGGGATGCCGGCATCTGGCAGCACCTGCAGTCGGCCTCGCTCCCGATGTCCGACCTCGCCGCCCTCGTCGGCTCCGCGAGCGACAACCTCGCGACGAACGTGCTGCTGCGCTCGGTCGGCCTCGAGGCGGTGCGGGCGCGCACCGAGCAGCTCGGCCTCACCCGCACGGCGCTGCTCGACCTCGTGCGCGACCAGCGCGGACCGGATGACGCCCCGCAGCTCTCGATCGGCTCGACGAAGGAGCTGACCTGGCTCTTCGCGTCGCTCGCGCGCGGCGAGGTCGTCTCCCCGGAGGTGTCGCAGCGGGTGATCGGCTGGCTCTCGCTGAACAGCGACCTGTCGATGGTCGCCTCGGCCTTCGGCCTCGATCCGCTCGCCCACCGGCATCCCGACCACGGCATCCTGCTCGTGAACAAGACCGGCACCGACGGCGGCGTGCGCGCCGAGGCGGGGGTGCTGCGCGGACCGCGGGCGGGTATCGCCTACGCCGTCTCGACGTACTTCGCCGACACCGATCTGTCGACCCGGCTCGGGGTGCTCGCCGGCATGCGTGAGGTCGGCACCGACCTCCTGGAGTACGTGCACTGATCCGTCCGCGCCGCCCCTATGCTGAGGCGAGCATTTCGGACGAGGAGGTCTGCGTGGGACGCATCGACACATCGCGCGGGTACGCGCGCGGGGTGCAGTCGGCCGTGTACCGCGCCGGTGTCAGCGGAACGCGACCGGCGGTGCCGACGACGTTCGCCGGCCTCGAAGCCGCCGCCCGCGCGGCGCTCGGCGCCGAGGAGTTCGCGTATCTCGCGGGCGGGGCCGGGGCCGAGCACACGATGACGGCGAACACGGACGGGTTCGCCGCGTGGGGCATCCTGCCGCGCGTGCTTCGCGACGTGCGCGAGCGCGATCTCTCGATCGAGCTGTTCGGCAAGCGGCGCGCGACCCCCTTCTACCTCTCGCCGATCGGCGTCCTCGAACTCGCGCATCCCGACGCGGACGTCGCGGTGGGTCGCGCGGCCGCCGCGCTCGACGTGCCGTACGCCCTCTCGAACCAGGCCTCGAAGCCGATGGAGGAGGTCGCCGCGGCGATGGGGGAGGGCTCGCGCTGGTTCCAGCTCTACTGGTCGTCCTCCGACGAGCTCAACGCGTCGCTGCTCGCCCGCGCCGAGGCCGCCGGTGCCGAGGCGATCCTCATCACCCTCGACACCCACCTGCTGGGCTGGCGCACCCGCGACCTCGACCTCGGTTTCCTGCCGTTCACCCGAGGCCAGGGCATCGCGCAGTACACGAGCGACCCGGTGTTCGCGGAACTCGTGCGCGAGCGGGTGCGCTCGGGTGCGATCGGCGACCCGTCCGCGCCGCCCGTGAAGGTCACGCCGCGCGCGATCCGCACCGCGCTCGGCATCGCGCGCCGTGGCGCCCGCACGGCGCTCGTCGACGGCGGGGCGCTCGACGCGCTGCGTTCGCCGCTGCCGCGCGCCGCCGTCGAGACGTTCCTCGACGTCTTCGCCGACCCCGGCCTGACGTGGGAACGGCTCGCCCGTGTGCGCGAACTGACGAGCCTGCCCGTCGTGCTGAAGGGCATCGTGCATCCGGATGACGCCGAACGCGCGGTCGAAGCCGGCTTCGACGGCGTCGTCGTCTCCAACCACGGCGGGCGGCAGATCGACCGCTCCGTGGCGACGATCGCCGCGCTGCCCGGGGTCGTCGAACGCGTCGCCGGGCGCATCCCCGTGCTGTTCGACTCGGGCCTGCGCGGCGGCGCCGACGCGGTCATCGCGCTCGCCCTCGGGGCGACCGCGGTCGGCATCGGCCGCCCCTACGCGTACGGGCTCGGCATCGCGGGCGCGACCGGCGTCGGCGAGGTCGTGCGCAACTTCATCGCCGAACTGGATGCGACGCTCGCCCTCGCGGGCGCGACGCGGATCGGCGATCTCGGCCCCGGCACGCTCCGGGCCGTCTGAACCCGGTCGGGGCGGCTGTCCCCGACGCCCCGACCGAACCCCTCGCGCGCCGTCGCCGCGCCTGCACGGCCCGGGCGTCAGGCGGGGCCGTCGGCCTGCGCGGTGCGCGCGACGAGCAACCGCACGCCCTCGAGCACGGCCTCGGCGGTCTCGGGCGCCGCGAGCACGCGGAAGTGACCCGGCGTCGCGACGTGCAGGTTGGTGCCGAGCGCGAGATCGGAGCCCTCGGGAACGTGCGGGTCGTACGGGCCCGAGATGGACACGATGCGCGCGTCGGCCTCCGCGGCGGCGGCCAGGGCGCGGATGGTCGGGTCGTCCGGCAGGAAGGCCCGCACGCTCGGGTGGCGGATGAGCCGCGCGCGCCTGGCGCCGTGGAACGGCGTCGCGATCGCGACCACCCCGAGAAGCCCGAGGGTCGGAGCGCCATCGCCGCCGGTCTCCTCGTCGATCAGCAGCCGCTTGCCGATGAGCCCGCCCTTGCTGTGCGCGACGACGATGCGCCCGGCCGCGGGCACCGGCTCGCGGCCGAGCGCCGCGGCGACGCGCAGCGCCGTCTCGTCGATGGGGCGCGTGTTCGCCCCGATCCCGTGCACGACCCGCACGCGGAACCCGGCCCGGTGCAGGCGGTCGCCCAGGGGTTCGAGGAACGTCCAGTGCTCGATCACCCCGGGGAGCAGCACGAGTTCGGGGCGATCCTCGTCGCCGACGGCCCAGCGCCGGGCCGCGCCGCGCGGCGCGAGGACCCGCAACTGCCGGCGCGTCGCGTCGACGTAGTCGAGTCCCCACCAGACGGCCTTCCGGAGGGCGGACGGGCGCGCGGCCACGGGACTCAGCCCCGACCCGCGCGCGTGGCGCTCATGCGATGCGCCCGGCCGCGGCGAGCCGCCGCAGCACGTCCCGGCCCGCGGGCGGGCAGCGGTCGCCGTCGTCGGCGCCGGCCCAGTGCAGGGCCGAGAC
>NZ_WSTA01000065.1 GCF_009789225.1 Agromyces seonyuensis
CTCCGGTGCCGCCGCCGTTCGTCGGCGGTCCGGCACCCGCCCCGGCGGTGCAGCCGGTCGCCCCGCCGCCCGCACCCGCCGTGCCGTCCACGCCGCAGCCCGTCACCGACTACCGTTCGACCGGTTCGTGGGGCGGGGGCGACGACGCGCGTCGCGGGCGTCGCTCCGCGGACGGGCCGTTCGAACCCGATGCCGCCGCTCGCGAGGCGGCCCAGCGTGCCGAGAGCGAGCGCGCCGACGCCGACCTCCGTGCCCGCTTCGAGGCGGCGCAGCGCGCCGAAGCCGTCCGTGAGGCCGCCGCACGCGAGGCAGCCGAGCGCGAGGCCCGTGAGACCGCAGCGCGTGAGGCTGCGGCTCGTGAGGCCGCAGCGCGTGAGGCTGCGGCTCGTGAGGCCGCAGCCCGAGAAGCCGCGGCTCGTGAGGCCGCAGCCCGTGAGGCTGCCGCTCGTGAGGCTGCCGCTCGTGAGGCTGCCGCCCGTGAGGCTGCCGCACGCGAAGCCGCGGCTCGCGAGGCTGCCGCCCGAGAGGCCGAGGCTCGTGAAGCCGCCGCCCGTGAGATCGCCGCGCGCCGCGAGGAGGCGGAGCGCGTCGCCCGCGAGGAGTTCGAGGCCATGCAGCGCGCGCAGCGCGAAGAGGCCGAGCGCGTCGCCCGCGAGGAGTTCGAGGCCCAGCTCCGCGCGCAGCGCGAGGAGGCGGAGCGCGTCGCCCGCGAGGAGTTCGAGGCCATCCAGCGCGCGCGTCGCGAAGAGGCCGAGCTCGCCGCGTTCGCGGAGTTCGAGGCACTGCAGCGCGCCGAGGCCGAGCGTCTCGCCGCGGCCGCGCCGGCGCCCGAGCCCGCTCGCAGTCTGGGCATGCCCGGGGACGACGAGCTGTGGGCGGCGTTCGCCGACACCGGCGCCGAGACGGACGACGACGACGCCGAGGACGAATGGGTCCAGACCGCCGACGGGCAGTGGATCCGGCAGCCCGCCGAGACGTGGGCGGCCGAGCCCGCAGCGGCCGGCTGGGCGGAGCAGTCCGGTGACTCGTGGGCGGACCAGGCCGACGGCTGGGTGCAGACCGCCGACGGCGAGTGGGTGCAGCAGGCCGCGACGGGCTGGGAGCCGGAGTACGCCGAGGAGGCCGCACCGGCCGCGGCCTGGGTGGAGCAGCCCGCGGCGGGCGGTTGGTCGCTCGCCGACGACGACGCCGAGGACGAGTGGGTGCAGACGGCCGACGGCGAGTGGGTGCAGCGCCCCGCAAGCCGGGATTCCGAGCAGGTCGCGCCGGCCGCGGCCTGGGTGGAGCAGCCCGCGGCGGGCGGTTGGTCGCTCGCCGACGACGACGTCGAGGACGAGTGGGTGCAGACGGCCGACGGCGAGTGGGTGCAGCGCCCCGCCGCCGCAGCCGTCGAGGACGAGTGGGCGGACTCCGAGGACGGCGCCGATGACGGCGTCGAGTGGGTGCAGACGGCCGACGGCCAGTGGGTGCCCGCGCTCGAGGCCGAGCATGACGAAGGCGCCGGACTGCCCGAGGAGCTCGAGGCGACCGCCGCCGAGGGCGACGAGCTCTGGAACCTCTTCGGCGGCCGCGAGCAGGACGAGATCGATCCGCCCGTGCGCCGACGGAGCTTCGAGGAACCCGCTGAGCCGCTCGAAGCCACCCGCGCCCTTCCGGCCGTGGGAGCCGCGAACGGTTGGAGCCTCGCGGACGAGGTCGAAGGCCCCGAGGCGGAGCACGCTCCCGGCGACGAGGCCTTCTTCGACTGGGGGCTCCGCGCCGACCCGACCGCGGCCGATCCGCGTGCCGACGACGCCGAGGCCGACCCGTGGTGGGATCCCTTCGGCCGAGACCAGATCGAGCAGCAGCGACTCGGATCCTTCACGGAAGCGATCTCGGTGCTCCCGGACGACCTCGACGACCGACCCGTGCTGGACCGGCTGCCGAATCGCGGCCGCGACCCGTTCGACGACGGCTACGACGCCGACCGCTATCGGCAGTTCGACGAGGACGAGAACCCCTTCGCCGCGCTCTTCGCCCCGACGGGCCCCGTGCCGATCCTGGCGGGCGCGGGTTCGCCGGCCGCCCAGCACGACGGCTTCGGTCAGGACCCCTTCGCCTCCCTGTCGGACGACGGCTACGGCCCGCTGCGGGTCGAGCCGCCGGCCCGGGAGCCCCGGGGCGGCCAGGACCCGTTCGCCGGTGCTCGCGGCACATCGGGGCGCGACGATCGCTCCGCCGACCGGTACGCCTCCGCTGGGCGCACCGGCTCCGACCGTGCCGGTTCCGACCGCCACGGTTCCGACCGCTCCGGTTCCGACCGCCGGGAGCTCGTCGGAGCCGGTGCCGGCGGGCGCGGCGGCTCGGGCGGCTCGGGCCGCGGTCCCGGCGACGAGGGCGGCGCGTCCGTCGTCCAGGTGCTCGTGTGGGTCGCCGTCGGCCTCGTCGCGCTGTTGATCCTGCTGGTCGTCTGGTGGTTCGGATTCCGTCAGACCGGCACGGACGACACCGCCGCCGGCCCGACCGAGACGTCCGAGGCGGCAGATCCGGCGCCCACCGCGGCGCAGGCTCCGGGCGGCACGTACCGCTGGGACGCGCTGTTCGGCGGCGAGTGCCTCGACCCGTTCACGTCCGCGTGGGACACGGAGTTCGCAGTCGTCGACTGCGCCGCCCCCCATGCAGCCCAGCTCGTCTACCGCGGCACGATCGTCGCCGAGGAGGGCGCGGCGTTCCCCGGTGAAGAGGCGCTCATGCAGCAGGCCGGCACGGGCTGCGCGGCCGACGGCGTCATCGACGTCAACGCCGCCGCGGGCATCCCCGATCTGCAGATGCAGTCGACGTACCCGGTGACGGCCGATCAGTGGGACTCCGGGGTGCGCAACTTCTACTGCTTCGTGAGCCGCAGCGGCGGCGAGGCGCTGACGGCCTCGCTCGCGGGTCCCGGCCCGGCGGCGTAGTCGAGCGGGGCGCCGATGGGAGCGCGCGTGCTCGTCGTCGGGTCGGTGAACGTCGACACGACGCACTACGTCGAGCGGCTCCCCGGCCCCGGTGAGACGGTCCTCGCCCGGCGGACCCTCGTCGCGCTCGGCGGCAAGGGCGCCAACCAGGCGGTCGCCGCGACGCGCTTCGGCGCCGAGGTGCGCTTCGTCGGGGCGGTCGGGGCGGATGCCTCGGGGCGCTTCGCGCTCGACGAGCTGCACCGGCTCGGGGTCGGCGTCGACGAGGTGCGCCTCGTGGACGGCGTCGTGACGGGAGCGGCCGCGATCACGGTCGACGCGGCGGCGGAGAACACGATCGTCGTGGCCCCGGGTGCGAACGCTACCGTCGGCCTCGACGACGTCAAGACCCTCGACCTCGGCGTCGGCGCGGTCCTCGCGCAGGGCGAACTCGCGGCCGAGGTCGTCGACGCCGTCGTCGCGCGGGCCGCCGCCGCGAGCCTCCGCGTCGTCCTCAACCTCGCTCCCGTGATCGGCGTCGCTCCGACGACCCTGGCGCTCGCCGACCCCCTCGTCGTCAACGAGTCCGAGGCCCGGGCGGTCGGCATCGCCGAGGATGCGGCGGACGTCGACGCCTGGTTGGCGGCGGCCGCCGCGTCGGTCGGCCGGCTCGCCCGTTCGGTCGTGGTGACGCTCGGCCGTTCCGGGGCGGTCCTCGCCGAGGTCGACGCCACGGGAACACTCCGTGCGACCCATCGACCGGCGTTCGATGCCGTCGCGGTCGACACGACGGGCGCGGGCGACTGCTTCGCCGGCACGCTCGCCGCGGCGCTCGCGGAGGGGCTCGGCCTGGACGAGGCCGTGCGATTCGCGGCGGCGGCGGGTGCCTGCGCCGTCGAGTCGCCCGGCACGGTCGGCTCCTACGCCGAGCGGGCGGTCGTGCTGGCCCGCGCCGCGGCGGCCGCGGCAGACTGACGGAGTCCGTCCGACTGAAGGAGCCCGCCGTGCCCGTGCCCGTCATCCTCGATTGCGACCCCGGCCACGACGACGTCTTCGCGCTCTGGCTGCTCGCCGGGTCGCCCGAGGTCGACCTGCGGGCGGTGACGACGGTCGGCGGCAACGTGCCGCTCGCGCATACGAGCCGCAACGCCCGCATCGCGCTCTCCGTCGCCGGCATCACGGACGTGCCCGTTGCCGCGGGCTCGCCCGGCCCCATCGGTCGGGAGCTGCGCACGGCCGAGTGGATCCACGGCGAGAACGGCCTCGGCGGGCCGGAGCTGCCGGAACCGGGGGTCCCGCTCGATCCCCGCTCCGCCGCCGCGCTCATGGCCGACGTCGTGCGCGAGGCGGAAGAGCCGGTGACGATCGTCGCGACCGGGCCGATCACGAACGTCGCGGTGTTCCTCAGCGAGCATCCGGAGCTGTCGGACGGGGTGCGCGAGATCGTGTGGATGGGCGGCTCGACCGATCGCGGCAACGCGACGCCCGCGGCGGAGTTCAACGCGTGGGTCGATCCGGAGGCGCTCGACCGGGTGCTCGGCAGCGGCGTGCCGTTCACGATGGTGGGGCTGAACGTCACCCACCTCGCGCTCGTCGACGAGCGGGTGCAGGCGCGGGTGCGGGCGATCGGCACCCGCACCGCGGCGTTCGGCGACGAGCTGCTCGAGTTCTTCTGCGCGACGAACCGCGAGGTCTTCGGCCTGCCCGACGGGCCGCTGCACGACCCGGTGGCCGCCGCGGCGGTCGTCGCGCCAGCGCTCGTGGCGCGGCGACCGGTGCGTCTCGACGTCGAGCTGGCGGGGACCCACACGGTGGGGGCGACGCTCGCCGACCTCGACGGCATCCTCGGGCTCGAGCCCAACGCGCACGTGGCCGTCGGGCTCGACGTCGACGGGTTCTGGGACCTCGTGGCGGACGCGCTCGCGCGACTCGCCTAACCGTCCGTGGCGGTGTCGTCGGCTCCGGCCGACGCGTCGGCGCCGGCATCCTCGGTCGCGGCCGGGGCGAGCTCGGCCGCCCGGGCCGACAGGAACGCCGTGAAGGCGTCGACGTCGTCGAGCGCGTCCGTGTAGGGCGTGCCGGCGACGAAGAGCGTCGTCGCGTCGACCGACTGCCCGGAGGCCGTGCCGGCGGCGGCCCGTGCGGTCGCCACGCTCACCCAGTCGCGCTCGTCGCCGTCGTCGATGCAGTCGAGGGCATCCTCGTCGGTGACGCCGGCGTCCTCGGCGAGGCCCCGGAGGTCGGAGATGGCCGGCTGCTCGCCGCTCGTCACGGCGTTGAGGAGCGCGTCGTGCAGGTACAGGGCGGCGTCGGGCTCGGTGTTCGCGACGCACGCGACCGCGGCCGCGGCGTGAGCGGCGTACGAGTACTCGTCGGCACCGGGCGCGATGGGGTGGAGCTCCAGGCTCAGGGTCCCGGCCTGCAGCGCCGAGACGATCGTCGCGCCGTCGGTCGCCCAGAGCGTCGCGGCGTCGGGGTCGGCGTAATCGACGTAGAGGGCGAGGTCGAGGAAGCCGGTCGAGCGGTCGACCGTCGAGGCGACGGGCTCCGCGTCGATCTCGCGCGCCTCGCTCGTGGTCGCGACGATGGACGTGCCGTCGCCGCCGCCCTGGAGCAGCAGTCCGTCGCTCGCGAGGTTCGCGGGGCCGAGGTGCGCGCGGTCGATCTCGGCGTGCACGGCGAAGCCCACACCGACGCCCGCCGCCGCGACGCCGACGCCGAGGGCCGTCCACCCGGCGATCCGTCGCCGTCGGCGCTGCCGGGCCGCCTTCTCCCGCTGGATGCGGTTGACCTCGCGAAGGAACTCCCGGCGCTCCTTCTTCGACATGCCGCGCAACTCGCTGCGCGGGACGGGCTTGGACACGTCGGCTCCTTCCAAGGCGTGCGGGACGCGCGCCGCGGCGAACGTACGCGCGCCGGCTATCGATCGGCCCAGCGAGCGCACGGAGCCGGCTGTGGGCGGCATCGCGGCCGAGAGCCGGCCTCACCGGCCGTGACGCCGGGTTGCGTCGGGACGGCGCCCGATGACGCGGGCGGGCGCCGGATGACGGCGGGCGACGACGCATGACCGGGCGCGACCGGACGTGACGCGACCGGATGCGCGCGGGTCGGACGGCCGTGCAGCATGGCCGGGTCGGAGCGGGGAACCGTCCGCCGAGGCATCCATCGACACCCATCGAACGAAAGAGGCAGCCGCCATGTCCGCACCGAACGACGCACCGCAGAGCGAACTCCGCAGCGCACTCGACCAGCGCTCCAAGCGCCGCCGCATCGGCCTCATCGCCGGGATCGGCGCCGCGGCGCTCATCGCCGGCGGCGCCGTCGTCGCCGTCAACCTCGCCGGTGCCGGCGAGGCCACCGCCGACGTCGCGGCCGCGGGCGACACCGTGCACCTGAAGGTCGCGAGCTCCGGCGAGAGCTCGCTCAACGACGCCGTGCAGGAGGTCGCCGCCGAACACGGCGTCGAGATCGAATGGGTGAACTTCACCGACGACTGGACCCTGCCGAACACGGCCCTCGTCGCCGGCGAGGTCGACGCCAACGCCTTCCAGCACAGCGCGTTCCTCAGCGCCTTCAACACCGAGAACGACGCCGAGCTCGTGCCGGTGGTCTCCACGGTCATCGTCGAGTGGGGCATCTTCTCCTCGAAGCTGACGGACCTCGACGAACTCCCCGACGGCGCCCGCATCGTCATCCCCGACGACCCCGCCAACGGCGGTCGCGCACTCGGGATCCTCGCCGCCGCCGGCCTCATCGAGGTCGACCCGGCCGCGGGCATCTACCCGACGCCCGACGACGTCACCGACAACCCGAAGGGACTGGAGTTCGTGCCGATCAAGGCGCTCACGATCCCGCAGCAGCTCGACGACCCGACCGTCGACGCCGTCGTCGTGGGGACCTCGTACTTCGACCCGAGCCAGGGCATCACCGCCGAGGACGCGCTCTACCTCGACGACGCGCTCGCCGACAACTCGCTGCCCTACGTCAACTTCATCGCGACGACGCCCGAACGCGCCGACGACGCGGTCTGGGAGACGTTGCGCGAGGTCTACCAGGACCCGCGCGTGCAGGCCGGCCTCGACGAGGACTCGCACGGCGCGTCCGTGATCGTCGACCTCGACCCGGCGAAGCTCCAGGACAAGCTGACCGAGCTCGAGGACTTCGCCCGGGCGAACGGCTGAGCCGTCCGCGCCGGCGGGTCCGCGCGGGCCCGCCGGCACGGTCTCGATACGGGCTTCGCCCGACTCGACCAACCGACCGCCGCGGCGTGGTCTCGATACGGGCTTCGCCCGACTCGACCGGCGGCGACCCGCACGTCCGATGCACCCACCCACGATCAGGAGGCCTGATGAGCACCGCCATCTCCTTCGAGCACGTCTCGAAGACCTTCGCCGTCGACGGCCGCGAGTTCGAGGCCCTCCGCGACGTGAACCTGTCCGTCGAGCGCGGCGACGTCTACGGCATCGTCGGCTACTCCGGCGCCGGCAAGTCGACGCTGCTGCGCACCGTCAACGCCCTCGAGCGGCCGACGAGCGGCCGCGTCGTCGTCGACGGCCGGGACGTGACGGCGCTGAACGGCCGTGACCTCAGCGCGGTGCGGCAGCGCATCGGCATGATCTTCCAGCAGTTCAACCTGCTGCAGTCGCGCAATGTCTACCAGAACGTCGCCTATCCGCTGAAGCTCGCGGGGCTGCCGAAGGCCGAGATCCTCGATCGCGTCGAGGAGCTGCTCGAGTTCGTCGGCCTGTCCGACAAGGCGCTGCAGTACCCTCGTCGGCTCTCGGGCGGCCAGAAGCAGCGGGTCGGCATCGCCCGGGCGCTCGCGAGCCGCCCCGACATCCTCATCTCCGACGAGGCGACGAGCGCGCTCGACCCGCAGACGACGGGCGAGGTGCTCGACCTGCTGCGCCGCGTCAACCGCGAGTACGGCGTGACGATCCTGCTCGTCACCCACGAGATGGACGTCGTGCGCAGCATCGCGAACAAGGTCGCCGTCATGCAGGACGGCGAAGTCGTCGAGCACGGCACGGTCTACGACGTGTTCGCGAACCCGACGCACCCGACCTCGCGACGATTCGTCTCGTCGGTCGTGGCCCACGAGGCGCCCGCGAGCGCGCTCGCGCGCATCCGCACGGTCCACACGGGCCGGCTCGTGCGCATCCACGTCGGCGATCGGGAGTCGAACGACCCGTTCCTCTCGCGCATCGCCCGCACGCACGGCGTCGACTTCAACGTCGTCTACGGCGGCGTGAGCGAACTGCAATCGCGGCTCTTCGGCACGCTCACCGTCGAACTGCTCGGGGCCGACGTCGACGTCGACGCCGCGATCCGCGACCTCGCCGAGGTCGCCGAGGTCGCCGAACTGTCCGGTCCGCGCGAATTGGAGGCCGTCGATGCCTGAGACCGATCTCTCCACCCTGCTGCCGAAGATCTGGGATGCGTTCCTGGAGACGCTCATCATGGTCACCGGTGCGTTCGTGGCGGCCGCCGTGCTCGGCGTGCTGCTCGGCCTCGTCGTCTACGCGACGCGGCCCGGCAACCTGCTGGCGAACTCGGCCGTCTTCAACGCCATCAACGCGGTCATCAACGTCGTGCGTCCGGTGCCGTTCATCATCGTCGCCGTCGCCCTCATCCCGGTCACCCGGCTCGTGATGGGGACGAGCATCGGACCGATCGCGGCGATCTTCCCGCTCGCGCTCGTCGCGAGCGTCGCCATCGCGCGCATCGCCGAGTCGAACCTCGTCGCGGTGGATCCCGGCGTCATCGAGGCCGGCGCCGCGATGGGGGCGCGGCCGTGGCGGGTGCTCTTCACGATCGTCATCCCCGAGGCCCTCGGGCCGCTCACGCTCGGTTTGACGTACATCTTCGTCGCGCTCGTCGACGCGACCGCGGTCGCGGGCGTCATCGGCGGCGGCGGGCTCGGCGACCTCGCGATGACGTACGGCTATCAGCGCTTCGACTGGGTGACGATGTTCATCGTCATCGCCGTGCTGATCACGATCGTGCAGCTCGCGCAGTTCGCGGGCAACCGGGTCGCCCGGCTGGTCCTGCACGAGGGGCGGTGACGGCGGTGACGATCGAGGCGATCCCGGATGCCCGTGCCGGCGCGGCGCGGCCCACGACGACCGGAGGGTTCGACGAGCCCGCGTTCCGGGCGCTGCTGGAGGGCCTCGCCCCCGGCGCGGCGGCCCGCGAGCGCGAACGGCGCCTCCTCCACGACGAGGTGCGGGCCGTGCAGGCGACCGGGTTCGGCGCGCAGCGCCTGCCCGTCGAGCTCGGCGGTGCCGACCTGCCGTTCGAGACCGTGATCGCGCGGCTCGTCGATCTCGCCGCGGCCGACTCGAACCTCGCGCACGTCCAGCGCGGCCACCTCGCGTTCGTCGAGGGGCTGCGGCTCGAGACCGCGATCGGCGCGGGCGGGCCGGGCGGCGAGCCGATCCCGGCGCGACTGCGCATCTGGGCCGACCGGGTGCGGGCGGGGGAGTTCGTCGGCAACGCCCAGTCGGAGCGGCAGACGCTCGGCGAGCTCGGCACGCGGCTCGCGCGGCGGGCCGACGGCTCGCTCCGCCTGGACGGCCGGAAGTTCTACACGACGGGTTCGATCTACGCCGACTGGATCCATCTCGCGGCGCTCGAGGGCGACGAGCGCGTCGCGCTCACGGTGTCGACGCGGCAGCGCGGGGTCGTCTCGATCGACGATTGGGACGGCTTCGGCCAGCCGCTCACCGGCAGCGGCACCACGACGTTCGAGGATGCCTCGGTCGAGGCCGTCGAGGTCGAGCGCGGCGGCGATGCCACCCGGTCTCCGCTCATCGGCGGGGTCTTCCAGCTCGTGCTGCTGGCGGTCGTCGCGGGCGTCGCCGAGCGGGCGCTCGCGGACACCGTCGCGTTCGTGCGGCCGCGCGAGCGCACGTTCGGGTTCGCCGGTTCGCGGCCGCCGCGCCTCGACCCGCTCGTGCAGGCGCAGGTGGGGCGGCTCTCCGCGGTCGCTGCCGGCGCGCGGGCGATCGTGCTCGACGCGGCGCAGACGCTCGGCGGCGTGCTCGAGCGCACCCGACGCGGCGAGGCGGCCGGGCACGAGGCTCGCGACGCGCAGCTCGCCGTATTCCGCGCGCAGCATACGGTGCCGACGCTCGTGCTCGGCGCGCTCGCCGAACTCTTCGAGGTCGGCGGTGCGTCGGCCGTCGGGACGGGGCCGGCGCTCGACCGGCACTGGCGCAACGTCCGCACGATCGCCTCGCACAACCCGACGGTGCAACGGCTGGCCGCGCTCGGGCAATTCGAGCTCGACGGCACGCTGCCCGAGTGGTCGGCGCCCGGCGCGCCGGCGGCCGGAACGACGGCGCCGCCCGGCGGCACCTCCGCGCAGCGGGACGGAGGCGAGGACGTATGACGATCGAGGCATCCATTCCCACGGGCGCCGCCGCGGCCGCCTCGACGCCGCTCGTCGAGCGGTTCCGCGCGCTCTTCGACGAGCTCGGCGCGGAGGCGCCCCGGCGCGAACGGGAGCGCCGACTGCCGCATGCCGAGGTCGCCCGCCTCCGAGACGCGGGCTTCACCCGGGTGACGCTGCCGATCGAGCACGGCGGCGAGGGGGTGTCCCATGCCGAGTTCTTCGACCTGCTCGCCGAACTCGCCCGCCGCGACCCGAACCTCGCGCAGCTCTACCGTTCGCACTTCTCCTTCGTCGATCGCACGGCGCTCGCCCCGCCGTCGGCCGAGCGGGACGCCCGGCTCCGGCTCGTCGCCGACGGGCTCGTCATCGGGAACGCCTCGCACGAACGCACCGCGGCGAAGGTCGGCTCGCTCTCGACGAAACTCGCCCGGGGCGCCGACGGGCGGCTGCGTCTCGACGGCACCAAGCACTACAGCACCGGGGCCCTCTTCGCCGACATCGTGTCGGTCGCCGCCGAGGACGAGGACGGCCAGCACGTCGGCGTGCTCGTGCGCGGTGACGCGCCCGGCGTCGACCGCATCGACGACTGGAACGGGTTCGGGCAGCGCCTCACCGGCAGCGGCACGACCGTGTTCGACGCCGTCGAGGTCGACGAGCGCGCGGTCGTGCGCTTCGGCGAACGGCGGCCCTCCCACGGATCGGCCTACGTGCAGCTCGTGCTGCTCGCCGTCGTCGCCGGGATCGGTCGGACCGTGCTCGACGACGCCGTGCGGTTCGTGCGGGCGCGCACTCGGGTCTACAGCCACGGCTCGGGGCCGTCCGCCGCGGGGGACCCGATCGTGCAGGAGGTCGTCGGCGAACTCGACGCCGCCTCCTTCGCCGCCGACGCCGCGGTCGCCCGCGTCGCCGCCGGCCTCGACGCGTCCACTGCCGCACAGCTCGGCGGCGCCGCCGACGAGGAACTCCGGACGATCGTCGAACGGCTCGATGCGGAGACCGCCCGCGCGCAGCTCGTCGTGCTGCCGAACGTGCTCGACGCCTCCACGAAGCTCTTCGAGGTCGGCGGGGCGAGCGCGACCGACGCCGACCTCGCGCTCGACCGCCACTGGCGCAACGCCCGCACCGTCGCGAGCCACAACCCGGCGCGTTACAAGGCGCGCGCCCTCGGCGAGCTGCGCCTCGCCGGCACCCCCGTCGCCGGGTGGTGGAGCACGGGCGAAGGGTGAGCGCGGCGGCGGCACGAGGCATCCATCGCCCGCGCCGTGCGCCCGACACCGTTCGTCATGCCCCGCCCGACGACCCCGCACCGCTGGAAGGATCCCCCCATGACCGAGCCGAAGCCCCTCATCGTCAACCTGTTCGAGATGGCCTGCGTCTCCCACATCTCGCACGGCCTGTGGAGCCTGCCGGGCAACCAACGGCATCGCTTCGACGAACTCGGCTACTGGAGCGAGCTCGCCGAGATCCTCGAGGACGGCGGGTTCCACGGCGTCTTCCTCGCCGACGTCGTCGGGGCGTACGACGTCTTCCGCGACGGCCCCGAGACGGCGCTGCGCGAGGGACTCCAGTCGCCGAACCTCGACCCGCTGCTCGTCATCCCGGCGATGGCCGCGGTCACGAAGCGCCTCGGCTTCGGCGCGACCTTCTCGACGACCTACGAGCCGCCGTTCGCGTTCGCCCGCCGCGCCTCCACGCTCGACCACCTCACGAACGGGCGGTTCGGCTGGAACATCGTGACGAGCTACCTCCCGAACGCCGCCCGCAACTTCGGACTCGACGGCGAAGTGCCCCACGACCGCCGCTACGCGATCGCCGACGAGTACCTCGACGTGCTCTACAAGCTCTGGGAAGGCTCGTGGGACGACGACGCGCTCGTGTACGACCGCGAGCGCGGCGTCGTGACCGACCCGTCGAAGGTGCGCTACATCGACCACGTCGGAGCGCACTTCCGCGTCGCCGGCCCGCATATCGTGCACCCGTCCGCGCAGCGCACCCCCGTGCTCTACCAGGCGACCGGGTCGCCCGCGGGCATCGAGTTCGCCGGCCGGCACGCCGAGCTCGTCTTCACGGGCGGGCGCAGCGCCGCCGACTTCCGGGCCAACGCCGCCGGGATGACGGCCGCCGCCGAGCGGCACGGCCGCGGCCGCGACGACCTGAAGTTCCTCGTGCAGGCGGGCGTCGTCGTCGGCCGCACCGAGGAGGAGGCGGCCGAGAAGTGGCGCCGCTACCGCGAGGCGCGCAGCCTCGACGGCATCCTCGCCCACTCGTCGCTGCCGCTCGACCTGACCGCCTTCCCGCGCTCGATCACCGTCGCCGAGGCGGTGCGGCGATCGGACGCGGATGCCTCGGCCGTGCCGTTCCTGCCCCTCGCCAAGACGGTCGGGGAGGCGCTCGACGGGCTGCTCGATTCCAGGGAGGGCCGCTACTTCGTCGCCGGCACGCCGACGGTGGTCGCCGACGAGATCGAGCGCTGGCTCGACGAGGACGGCATCGACGGCATCAACCTGCGCCAGTACCACTCGTTCGACACGGCCCGCGACTTCGCCGAGCTCGTCGTGCCTGAACTGCGCCGCCGCGGCCGGCTCGTCGCCGACGACGGCGAGCCCACGACGCTGCGCCAACGGCTCTTCGGCCGCGGCGACCGGCTGCCCGAGCACCACATCGCCGCCCGCTACCGCGGCGGGGCGAACCTCGACGTGCCGGTGCCGCCGCTCGATCTCGGCGCCGGGGCGCTGGCGGCGGCCCGCTGACGGCCGCCCTCCCCGACGTCGCGCCCGGCGACCGGGCATTCGGGGAGGCGGGCGGGCCGGTCGCGGCGTAGCCTGGGCGCACGACGCGAGGAGGCATCCATGGATTGGACGTTCTGGGCCGGACTCGGCGCGATCGTCGTGCTGTGGGCCGCGACGCAGTGGTTCTTCTCGTGGTGGCGCCACTCGGAAAAGGTGCGGGGACGCAATCGGGAGCAGGCCGACGGCATCGCCGACGCTGAGCGGCAGAAGGAGCGCGGCCGGTTCTGGGGAGGACTCTGACGCAAGGTTCGCGGAACGCCGTGAGAACGACGTGCCGCCGCCCCGCAGCCGAGGATGCCGCTTAGAGCTCGACCTCGACGGGCGGGCCGACCAGGTCGATGACGCCGCTGACGATCTCGTCGGGGCGGAACGGGTACTTCTCGACCTCGCGCGCATCGCTGATGCCCGTGAGCACGAGCACCGTGTGCAGACCCGCCTCGATGCCCGCGACGATGTCGGTGTCCATGCGGTCGCCGATCATGGCGGTGTTCTCGGAGTGCGCGCCGATCTTGTTGAGCGCCGAGCGGAACATCATCGGGTTCGGCTTGCCGACGACGTAGGGCTCCATGCCGGTCGCCTTCGTGATGAGGGCCGCGATGGCGCCCGTCGCGGGCAGCGGGCCGTCGGCGCTCGGGCCCGTGGCATCCGGGTTCGTGACGATGAAACGGGCGCCCCTGCCGATGAGGCGGATCGCCTTCGTGATGGCCTCGAACGAGTAGTTGCGCGTCTCGCCGACGACGACGTAGTCGGGATCGGTCTCGGTCATGATGAAGCCGGCCTCGTGCAGCGCGGTCGTGATGCCGGCCTCGCCGATGACGAACGCGGAACCGCCGGGCAGCTGCTGCTTCAGGAAGTCGGCGGTCGCGAGCGCCGAGGTCCAGATGCGGTCCTCGGGGACGTTGAGGCCGCTCGCGCGCAGCCGCGCCGAGAGGTCGCGCGCGGTGAAGATCGAGTTGTTCGTCAGCACGAGGTAGGGCGTGCCGCTGTCCTCCCACTGCTGCAGCAGTTCGGCGGCGCCCGGCAGCGCGTGGTTCTCGTGCACCAGCACGCCGTCCATGTCGGTCAGCCAGCACTCGACTTCGTCGCGTCGTCCCATGCGCCCAGGCTACGCGTCCCGGGCGCCCCGCCGCGCCCGTGCGTCGGCGGCCGGGCAGTGCGTCGGGGGCCCGTGCCAGGATGACTCGTGCGGCGCGATCCGCCGCGGAACCCGACCACGTCCGGAGCGCTCTTCCCGCATGTCCGAAACCACGTCCCGCCCCTTCCTCGTCGATCTGCGCGGGGTGATCGACCTGCTCGGCCGGCACATCTACTCCGGGCCGCAGGTGTTCGTCCGCGAGCTCCTGCAGAACGGCCGCGACGCGATCACGGCGCGCGCCGAGCACGAGGGCCGGCTCGACCCGGCGTGGGGCGTGCGCATCCTGCCGCCGGAGCCGGGCGAGCGCACCCTGCGCGTCGTCGACGACGGCGTGGGCCTCACCGCCGAGGAGGTCGGCGACCTGCTGGCGACCGTCGGCCGGAGTTCGAAGCGCGACCTGCTCGATCTGCCGCGCGAGGGCTTCCTCGGCCAGTTCGGCATCGGGCTGCTGAGCTGCTTCATGGTGGCCGACCGCATCACCGTGCGCTCGCGCTCGGCGCGCGACGGCTCGAGCGTCGAATGGGTCGGTGCGATCGACGGCACCTTCGCCGTGCGAGCACTCGACGACGCGGAAGCCGCGGACCTCGCCGTCGGCACGGTCGTCGCCCTCGAGCCGCGCGCCGACGACGCGCACTACCGGGAGCGCGCGACCCTCGACGACCTCGCCCGGCGCTACGCCGAGTACCTGCCCGTCCCGATCGCCGTCCGCGCGGCCGACGGCACGTTCGACACGATCAACCGGCGGCCCGTCTTCGCGGCGACCGGGGCCGAGCGCACCGCGGCGCGCGGAGAGCTCCGCGAGCTCGGCCAGGAGCTGCTCGGGCGCGCCCCGTTCGACGTCATCGAGCTGCACTCGCCCGCCACGGGCACGCGCGGCACCGCGTTCGTGCTGCCCGTCGAACCCGCTCCGGGCGCCCGGCGCGCCGACCGCGTGCACCTCGGCGGGATGCTCGTCGACCCGCGCGCCGACGACCTGCTGCCCTCGTGGGCGTTCTTCGTACGCGCCGTCGTCGACTCGAGCGGGCTGAAGCCCACGGCCTCCCGCGAGCACCTCGTGGAGGACGAGGCGCTCGAAGCGACCCGCGCCGAGCTCGGCGCGGCCGTGCGCGCCTGGGTGCTGCGCCTCGGCGTCGAGCAGCCCCGGCGCCTGGCCGAGTTCGTCGGCATCCACCACCTCGGCCTGAAGTCGCTCGTCGTCCACGACGAGGAGCTCGCCGCCTTCATCACCCGCTGGCTCACCGTCGAGACGTCGATCGGCGTCATGACGATCGACGAGCTCGTGCGCGAGCACCCGCACCTGCGCTACACCGAGACCGTCGACGAGTTCCGCCAGATCGCGGCCATCGCCTCGCCCGACCGGCCCGTCGTCAACGGCGGCTACGTGCACGACGCCGACATCGTGCGGCAGCTGCCGCTGCGCTTCGAGGGGGTCACCGTCGAACGCGCCACGGTCGCCGCCGAGCTCGATGTGCTCGACCCGCCGCCGCTCGCCGAACGCTCCGCCGCGCTCGAGCTCGAGCGCCGTGCGGGCGCCGCGCTCGCCGAGGTGCGTTGCGACGTCGTGGTGCGCCGCTTCGAGCCCGCCGACCTGCCGGGGCTCTACCTCGCCGACCCCGAGGCGCTGCGCAGCCTGACGCGCGACGCGGCCCGCGAGGCCTCCGGGGCCCTCTGGAGCGGAGTGCTCGGACGGCTCGGCGAGGCCCGTGCCGCGGCGCGTCCCGCCGCCGCCGACCGGCCGAAGCTCTGCCTCAACTGGGCGAACCCGCTCGTGCGCTCGCTCGCGACGGCCGCCGACGAGGCCGTGGTCGACCGCACCGTGCGCCTGCTCTACGTGCAGGCGCTCCTGGCCGGCCATCGACCGCTCGGCACCGCCGAACGCCGCATGCTGACCGGCGCCCTCGGCGACCTCGTCGCCCTGAGCCTCGCCGACTGACGTCCGCGGGCGCACCGCCCGAGGCATCCCTCGACCCTGTCCGAACCGCTGAAAGGGACCCATGTCCGCCGAACGCATCGAAGCGCTCCTCGAATCCATCGACCGCACGCCGTGGGGCGCCGAGGAGCGCGCCCTCGTCGACGAGGCGCTCGCACTCGCGCTCGTCGAAGGCGACGAGCCGCTCGAGTACCGGGTGCGGCTGCGCCTGAACGCCTCGGCGAACATGTCGGGCGACTCCGACGCGCTGCTGAGCTCCTTCGCGTGGTGCCTCGCCAAGCACGACGCCGACCCCGTGCGCTTCCCCGCCCAGCCCGACGGCGAGGGCGGCGTCGACCTGCTGTGGCACTTCAAGTGGATGGCGGGCACGCTCTCGGCGAGCCCCCTGTTCGGCACCGAGCAGATCCGCGCCGTGCTCGACGACATGCAGGCCCACTACGAGCGGGCGGGCGCCGGCCCCTCGGGCGTCGCCATGGCGCGCTTCGACGCGGCCGTCGCGAACGGGTGGCGCGACGAGGCCGCCGAGGCCTACCGCGTGCTGACGACGACCCCGCGCGACGAGTACAGCCACTGCGACGCGTGCGTGCGCAGCGCCACGGCCGACTACCTCGTCGAGACGGGCCGAGAGGCCGAGGCGATCGTGCTCTACGAAGAGCTCGTCGACGGCGGGTTCACGTGCGGCGAGGAACCGGAGCGGGCCCTCGCCGACTCGCTCATCGCCTACCTGCGCGCCGGGGAGCTCGATCGTGCGAAGGCGTTCCACCTGCGCAGCTACCGCGACGCCCGCGGCAACGCCGACAACGTCGGCATCATCGCCAAGCACGTGCGCTTCTGCGCCATCACGGGCAACGAGGCCCGCGGCCTCGCGATCCTCGAGCGCCACCTCGGCTGGCTCGCGCACGACCCGCTCAATCGCCGCGGCCACTTCGCGCTGCTCGGCGCCGCGGGCGTGCTGCTCGACGCCGTCGTGCGCAGCGGTCACGGCGCGACGCCGGTGCGCGGCGCCGACGCCGAGGAGCTCGCCGAGTTCTTCGGCGCCCACGAGGGGTCGTGGACGGCAGCCGAACTCTCGGTCGCGTCCTGGGCCGCCGCCGCGTCGATCGCCGACGCCTTCGACGCCCGCAACGGCAACCGGCACCTCGCCGAGCGGCTCGCGGAGCTCCGGGAGCTCGCGGACGAGCACTACGGCGTGCCCCTCGCCGCGGAGGGCTTCGCGCCGGCCGCGCCCGTCGAGGCGCCCGAGCCGGCGACCTCGGCCGAGTGGCTGGAGCGGACGAGCGAGCGCTTCGCCCTCGGCGACCTCGACGGTGCGCTCGTGAGCGCGACCTCGGGGCTCGAGGCGGGCGACGGCGACGCCGCGGTGCGCGCCGAGCTGCTCGGAGCGCGGGTCTCGGCCCTCGTCGGCCTCGACCGGCGGGACGAGGCCGTGGCGGCGCTGCCGGAGCGCATCGCCGCCCTCGGCGCGGCCGGGCGCGAGTCGGCCGCCGCGCTCGAGGAACGGCTCGGACTCGTGCTGCACGGCGCCGCCGGTCCCGCCGACCTCGACGTGCTCGAGAGCGAGCTCGCCGCCGCCGAAGCCGCTGCCACGGCGCCCGAAGCCGCCGATCTCGCCGTGACCCTCGCGCACGCCCGGCTCGCCGCGGAGGACCGGGAGGGCGCTGCCGCCGCGATCGAGGTCGCCTACGCGCTGGCCGGATCGCTGCCCGCCGACGACCGCCTGCGCATCGCCTCGGCGCTGCTCGCGGCGAACCTGCGCGCCGCCGCCGACGCGCGCGAGTCCGCCGTCGAAGCGCTCGACCGGGTGCTCGTGCCGGGCGCGGACCGCGTCACGCGCGGCGACGCGCACCGGCTCCGCGCCCGGCTGCACGCAGGCGACGGCGACTTCGACGCGGCGATCCTCGATGCCGACGCCGCGCTCGACCTCGACTACGCGCTGGCCGACCGCGCGCGCATCCTCGACGACTGCGTGCTCGCGGCGGCGATCCTCGACGACCTCGGCCGGCCCGACGAGGCCGTCTCCCGCTACCGGCTCGCCGTGCAGCAGGCCGAGCTCGCCGAGGCGCCCGGGCTGCTCGGCCTCCGCTACGGACTGGGCCGGCAGCTCGTCCGCGCCGGCCACGCCGACGAGTCGATCGAGCTCCTGCAGTCGGTCTACGACGAGGAGACGGCGACCGAGGCGCCGGTCGTGGCACGCGCCGAGACCCTGCAGCTCCTCGGCTCCGCGTTCCGCGACACCGGCGAGTACGGTTCGGCGGCAGGGGCGTGGTTCACGGCGGCCGACCTCTTCGAGGAGGGCGAGGCGAAGGCCGGCGCCGTCACGACGCTGCTCGACCTCGCCCGACTCCACGTGGGGCTCGACTACCGCGACGAGGGGATCGAGCTGCTCGAGCGGGCCGTCGCGCTCGTCGAGGGCGATCAGGAGTACATCGGCTCCTACGTCGACGCCCGACACCTGCTCGGCCAGACACGCGGCGGCGCCGGTGACGAGCGCGCCCTCGCCGACTTCGACGTCGTCGCCGACCTCGCGCGCGAGCACGAGGCGGACTACCTGCTGGCCGACGTCACCGACTCGCGCGCCCGTGCGCTCGGCGCGCTCGGCCGCATCGACGAGGCCGTGGCGACGGCGCTCGGCGCGGCCGACCTGTTCGAGGAGGCCGGCGCGACGATCCCCGCGGGTAGCGCGACCCTCGTCGCCGCCGACGCGCTGCAGGGCGCCGAACGGCACGACGAGGCCGTGGTGCTCTACGGCGCGGCGATCGAACGCCTCGTCGACCACCCCGGCGCGACCGCGACCGCACGGCTGCGGCTCGCCGACTCCCTCGAGGCGCTCGGACGGGCGGCGGACGCCGCGACCGAACGCCGGCTCGCCGAGGACTGAACGAGCGAGGCGAGGATGCCCGCGGGTGCGGTCATCCTCGCCTCATCGGCCCCGTCGTGCGGGACCGAAGATTGCGCCGCCGCGCCTCAGCGCGCGCGCAGTCGCGGCGCCAGGTCGCGCTCGAAGAGCTCGAGGAAGCGGCGCTGGTCGTGGCCGGGCGCGTGGAAGACGAGGTGGTTGAAGCCCCAGTCGATGTACTGCCCGATCTCGTCGGCGACCTGGTCGGGGTCGGTGCCGACGATCCAGCGCTTCGCGATCTCCTCGATCGGCAGCGCGTCGGCGGCGGCCTCCATCTCGACGGGGTCGGTGATGTCGTGCTTCTGCTCCTTCGAGAGCGAGAGCGGCGACCAGAAGCGCGTGTTGTCGAGGGCGGTGTCGAGGTCCTCCTCGTAGGAGAGCTTGATCTCGATCATGCGGTCGAGCGTGTCCCAGTCGCGGCCGGCGAGCTCGGCGCCCTCGCGCGCCGCGGGCAGCAGCTGCTCGGTGTAGAGCTCGGCGCCCTTGCCGCTCGTGACGATCATGCCGTCGCCGGCGCGGCCCGCGTACTTCGCGACCGTCGGGCCGCCCGCGGCGATGTAGACGGGCACGCGGGTCTCGGGCCGGTCGTAGATGGATGCCCCGTGGGTCGAGTAGTACTCGCCCTCGAAGGTGACCTGCTCCTCGTCGCTCCAGAGCGAGCGCATGAGCCGCACCGACTCGCGCAGCCGCGCGAAGCGCTCCTTGAACTCGGGCCAGTCCTGAGCGCCCGCGCCGCGGAAGCCCGTGGCGATCTCGTTGAGCGCTTCGCCCGTGCCGAAGCCGGCGATGATGCGCTCCGGGTAGAGCACCCCGAGGCTCGCGAAGGCCTGGGCGAGCACGGCGGGGTTGTAGCGGAACGTCGGCGTCATGACGCTCGTGCCGAGCCGGATCGTCGAGGTGCGCTCGCCGACCGCGGCCATCCACGTGAGGGAGAACGGCGCGTGCCCGCCGTTGTGCCGCCACGGCTGGAAGTGGTCGCTCGTGAACGCCGACTCCATGCCGTGCGCCTCGGCGGCGACGGCGATCTCGACGAGTTCGCGGGGGTCGAACTGCTCCGCGGAGGCCTTGTATCCGAGCTTCAGGGTCATGGCTCCATCCTCCCACCGCCCGCGCGCCCGCGCCGGGCGCAGGCATCCCCCAGCCCGCGAGTGGACGGGAACGCAGGGTGCGTCGCGCCCTCCACCCTGCGTTCCGGTCCACTCGCTGGGCGGTGCGCCGAGGTGGGTAGGCTCCGGGGATGGGATCGGAACCGAGCGCCCTCGCGGCGCGGGCGCAACTGGCCGCGTTCGCGTCCGACCCCGAGGCGCTCGCGCCCTGGCCGATCCCGCGCGAGGCCGTGGATGCCGCGACCGCCCGCCCGGCGGCCGTGCTCGTGCTCTTCGGGGTGCTCGACGACGTGCCGGCCGAGCGCCGCGATCCGGCCCTCGCCGTCAGCCGCGACCTCGACGTGCTGCTGCTCGCCCGGGCGACGACGCTGCGCTCGCACGCCGGCCAGGTCGCCTTCCCCGGCGGGCGCATCGACGCGGGCGACGCCGATCCCGTGGCCGCCGCACTGCGAGAAGCCCGCGAGGAGACGGGCCTCGACCCCGCAGGCGTCGAGGTGCTCGGCTCGCTCGGCCTCATCCCGGTGCCGCCGTCGGGCCACCTCGTCACGCCGGTGATCGGCTGGTGGGCGCAGCCCACCCCCGTCGCCGCGGTCGACGTCGCCGAATCGGCGCTCGTGTTCCGGATGCCCGTGGCCGAACTGCTCGACCCCGCGAACCGGCGGTCGACCGTGATGCGCCGCGGCGATCTCACGTGGCGCGGGCCCGGCTTCCTCGTCGAGGCATCCGGCACGACCCAGCTCGTATGGGGGTTCACCGCGATGGTGCTCGATCGCATGTTCGACCGGCTCGGCTGGACGGAACCGTGGGACCGGGATCGCCTGCACGAGATCGGCGATCCGGCGCCGCGCTCGCCGCGTCCGGACCTGCCGAGCCTCGACTGATCGGCGCCCGAGGCGTCAGACGCGCGCGACCCAGATGAGCCGCGCCTGCGCGTCGGTGAGCGGCACGGCCCCGCCGTCGCGCGAGATCACGACCACGTGCTCGTCGACCTCGTCGCGGTCGCCCGCAGCAGCGTCGCCCGGTGCATCCTGCAGGTCGGCCGCGATCTCGGGACCGATCCCGACCTGGTCGAGCGCGCGGAGCATCCCCGGATCGCGGTCGCTGATGCGGAGCACGGTGACGGGCCCGCGGGGCGCGGAGAGCAGCGGCACGGCGTCGGGGTAGGGCACGGTGCCGTCGGCCTGCGGGATGGGATCGCCGTGGGGGTCGGCCGTCGGCCGCCCGAGCTGCGCGTCGATCGCCTCGAGCAGCCGATCGGAGACGGCGTGCTCGAGCACCTCGGCCTCCTCGTGGACCTCGTCCCAGCCGTAGTCCATCGTCTCGACGAGCCACGTCTCGATGAGGCGGTGCCGGCGCACGACGCCGAGGGCTCGGATCGTGCCGCCCTGCGTCAGCCGGATCGCGCCGTACGGTTGGTGCGTGACGAGCCCGGCCGCGGCCATCTTCTTGACCATCTCGGTCACCGAGGACGGGGCGACGCCGAGCCGCCCGGCGAGCACCTTGGGGGTGATCGGGTCGGGCTGCCACTCGGTGTGGCCGTAGATCGTCTTGAGGTAGTCCTCGACGGCGGGATGCACGTTCGGCACCGCTCCAGGGTACCGGGGCGCCGCCGGCCCGCCCGTGCCCGGGCGGGCCGGCGGGATCAGCCCGTGAAGACGAGGAACAGGAGCGTCGCGTTGAGCGTGACGAGCGCGATCGAGGCGAGGATGCCGAGGGCCGTCGTGAGCGCGCGATTGCGCCACGCGCCGAGCACTTCGCGCCGCGCGGTGAGGGCGACGAGCGGGATGAGCGCGAACGGGATGCCGAACGAGAGCACGACCTGGCTGAGCACGAGGGCCAGCGTCGGGTCGACGCCGATGGCGAGGATGACGAGGGCCGGGACGAGCGTGACGAGTCGGCGGGCGATGAGCGGCACGCGCACGTGCAGCAGTCCGTCCATGATCTCGGCGCCCGCGTACGCGCCGACCGAGGTCGAGGCGAGTCCGGAGGCGAGCAGCCCGACCGCGAAGAGCGTCGCGACGACCTGGCCGAGGCCGGCTTCGAGCGCGCCGTAGGCGCCCTCGAGCGTGTCGGTGCCGGAGACGCCCGCGAGGTTCGCGGCCGCGAGCAGCAGCATGCAGAGGTTCACCGTGCCGGCGACGATCATCGCGATCGTGACATCCCACTTCGTCGCGCGGAGGAGGCGGGCGGTCGTGATGGTGCGGCCCGAGGCATCCTGCACACCCCGATCGGTGCGCCCGAGCCCGCCGGGGCTGTGCCGGTCGTCCCGGGCTGCGCCGCCCGGAAAGCGGTCGCGGGCGAGGGAGGAGTGGGCGTAGATCGCGTGGGGCATGATCGTCGCGCCGAGGATGCTCGCCGCGAGCAGCACGGAGTCCACGCCCTCGAAGCGCGGGACGAGCCCGGCCACGACCCCGGCCGGGTCCGGCGGCGCGACGACGACGCCCGCGACGAACCCGATCGCGATGACCAGCAGCAGCGCGATGACGATGTTCTCGAACGCGCGCGGGCCGCGCTTGGACTGCAGGACCAGCAGTGCGATCGAGACGGCGCCAGTGATGAGGCCGCCCCAGACGAGCGGCACGCCGAAGAGCAGGTACAGGGCGACGGCGCCGCCGATGACCTCGGCGAGGTCGGTCGCCATGGCCACGAGCTCGGCCTGCAGCCAGTAGGCGCGGCGCCCGGTCTTCGAGCGGATGCGCTCGCCGAGCACCTGCGGGAGCGATCCGCCCGTGACGACGCCGAGCTTGGCCGAGAGGTACTGGATGAGCCAGGCCATGAGGTTGCCGACGACGACGACCCAGACGAGCAGGTAGCCGTAACGGGCGCCGGCGCTGAAGTTGGAGGCCACGTTGCCGGGGTCGAGGTAGGCGACCCCGGCGACGAGCGCGGGGCCGAGCAGCCAGGCGGCGCGGGCGCCTCGGGCGTTCGGGCGGGGTGCGCGGGCGGTGGCGGCGCCGGTGTCGGCGCCGGGATCGGCG
>NZ_WSTA01000066.1 GCF_009789225.1 Agromyces seonyuensis
GGCGCTGCTCGGCGGCGCCCTCGCGGCCGCGGCGGCGGTCGGGATGCTCGGCTGCGCGCCCGCGCCCGCGCCGAGCGAGACGGCCGCCGGGTCGAGCGCGTCCCCGTCGGCGAGCGTCGAGGTCATCCAACGCCGCACCGACTACGCGGCGGGCATCCTCGTCATCGCGGTGACGAACACGGGCGATGACGCGCTCGTCGTGACCCGCGCCGAGCTCGACGACGCCCGCTTCGCCGAGCCGGCCGTCGTGTCGGGGAAGCGCTCCATCATCCCGGCGGGCCGCACGGTCGACCTGCGCACACCGATCCCGGCGGCCGACTGCGAGAACGAGGCGGATGTCGCCGAGGGCGCCGTCCCCGCGGTGCGGCTCGAGACCGAGGACGGCGCGACGCTCGACGTCGCACCGACCGACCCCACCGGCACGGTCGACCGCCTCGTCGGTGCCGCGTGCCTGGCCTCCGACGTCGCGGGCATCGTCGCGATCACCCCGCCCGAGGCCCTGCGCGTCACCGGCGACGGCGTCGACGCGGTCGCGCACCTCGACCTCGCGCTCGACCCGACGGGTGCCGACAGCGAGGTGCGCATCTCGGGGGTGCACTCCACGAACCTCATCGCCTCGCCCGACACGGGCACGTCGTGGGTGCTCGACCGCACGGTGTCGGGCACCGACGAACCCGGCGTCCTCGCCCTCGACGTGCGCCCGACGCGCTGCGACGCGCACGCCGTCGCCGAGGACAAGGTGGGCACGATCCTCGTGCTCGATGTCGCCGTGGACGGGGGCGGGCCCGGCACGATCCAGGTGCCGATGCCCGACCCCGTGCGCGTCGCGATCTACGACTACCTCGCCCAGGTCTGCCGGTACTGACGCCCGGCGCGGACGCCGAGCGCAGCGGCTACCGCGGCTCGACCACCCGCGCCAGCAACTCGATGAGGAGCCGCTCGACGAGCTCGCCTGGCAGCGCTTCGACGAGGGCGAGCACGGGGGCGAGCGAGTCCGGCAGGGCGGGGCCGTCGGCGCCCGCGAGACCGAGCGCGCCGAGGATGCCCGCGGCCTGCTCGCTCGTCAGAGCGGCGGCCGCCTCGGGGTTCGCGAGGAGCGCCCCGACGGCGGCGCCCGCGGCCGGGTCGGCGCCGAGACCGGCGAGCACCGCGCCCGCGTCGATCGAGGCCGCGCCCCGGGCGGCGTCGGCACCGGCGACGAGTGCGGCGACGAGTTCGTCCAGCACCCCGGCAGTCGCGGGGGTGATCGTCAGGTGCGCCGTGTGCGGCAGCCGTCGCCCGTCGGCCTGCACGAGGCCCGGCTGGAGCTGCACCTTGAAGCCGTGCGCGCCCACCGCGTCCGCCCAGTGGTGCGGGTCGATGCGGCGCTCGGGCGCGACGGTCTCGTCGGCGGCGACGGCGAAGAGCGGGCCGACGGGTTCGCCGACGACCACAAGTCCGTCGATGCCGCGGACCGTCTCGACGAGCACGGCCGTCGCCTCCGCCGTGCGACGGGAGAGCGCGTCGAATCCGTCGACGCCGAGGCGGCGGATGATCGCCCACGCGGCGGCGAGCGGGCCCGCGGGCTTCGAGCCGACGAGCGTCGGGTTGACGACGGGGTAGCCCGGCCACGCGGTCGTCGCGAACCACTGGCGGCGCTGCCGGTCGCGGCCGCGGTGCAGCAGCACGGAGACCCCCTTGGGGGCGTAGCCGTACTTGTGGAGGTCGGCCGAGAGGCTCGTGACGCCGGGCACGGCGAAGTCCCACGCCGGCAGCAGCTCGCCGTCGGCACGTGCGCCGACGGTCCAGCCGGCGTCGAACGCGAGGGCGAAGCCGCCGATGCAGGCGTCCACGTGCAGCGGCACGCCGTGTTCGAGGGCGAGGGCGGCGAACTCCTGCACGGGGTCGAGGGTCGCGAAGGGGTAGCTCGGGGCGCTCGCGACGAGCAGGGCGACGTCGTCGCCGAGGCGGGCCGCGACGTCGGCGATCGCCGGGGCGCCCGTCGCCGGGTCGACCGGCACGAGGTCGAGCTCGAGCCCGAAGTACTCGGCGGCCTTGTGGAACGCGGCGTGCACGGTGGACGGCGCCACGAGGCGCGGGGTGCCGTCGCCGCCCTCGGCGCGCCACGCGTCGCGCGCCGTCTTCACCGCGAGCAGGCAGCTCTCGGTGCCGCCCGAGGTGACCGAGCCCACGACGTCCTCGTCGCCGTGGAAGACCGTGCGCGCGAAGCCGACGACGTCGCCCTCGAGCGCGGCGACCGAGACGAACGTCGTCGGGTCGAGGCCGTTGACGGGCTGCACGAGGCGCGCGGCCGACGCGGCGAGGTCGTCGAGCTCGGCGAGGCCCGAGTCGTAGACGTACGAGAGCACGCGGCCGCCGTGCGTGGGCGCGTCGTGCGCGCGCAGCGCCGAGAGCTCGGCGAGCACGTCGTCGGTGCTCGCGGCGAAGGGAATGGGTTCGACGGTGCTCACGGGGCGGTTCCTTCGGTCGCGGCGCCGGAGGCGCCGGGTACTGCGGCCGGCGGGGCATCCTCGCCGGTCTGGAGGTCGTCGCGGCGCAGCCGGTAGGCGCGCAGGACGACGAGGCTCGCGGCGACGAGCGCCGCGGGCACGATCGAGAAGGCCAGCACGATGCCGAGGACGGCGGCGGCGGGCTGGTCGACGACGGCGCCGCCGGTGGACTCGACGTAGCCGGTCGCGGCGAGCACGAGCGTCAGCACGGTCGCGCCGAGCGCCATGCCGGTCGTCTCCCCCGCGGTCCAGACGCCGCCGAACGAGCCGGCCCTGCCGGGGCCGTGGGTGCGGGCGTCGTGCGAGATGACGTCGGGCAGCATCGCCATCGGCAGCGACTGCATGCCCGCGTAGCCGGCTCCGGCGAGTGCGACGGGCGCGTAGACCCACGCACCGGGCGCCCAGGCGAGACCGACGATCGCGAGGGCCGCGACGCCGAAGAGGATGCTCGCGAGGAAGAAGCCGCGCTCCTTGCCGACCCGGTCGGCGACGAGCTTCCACACGGGCGCGCACAGCACGGCGGGCGCGATGAGGGCGACGAAGAGGAACGTCAGGGCGTCCTCCGAGTGCAGCACCCAGACGGCGACGTAGTTCGCCGCGGCGAGCATGAGGCCCGTGGCGAGTCCCTGCAGCACGAACGCCCCGAGCAGCGCGCGGAACGGCGCGGAGCGCTTGAGCGACGCCCAGCCGTCGGCGTACGCGGCGGCGATCGAGGCGCGCGGCGGCGCGACGAGCCCGTCCGTGTCCGCTGCCGCGCGACGCGGAGCGACGAAGGCCGCGACGAGCATGCCGGCGCCGATGACGACGCCCGCGACGACGCCCATGAGGAGGTAGCCGGCGTACTCGTCGTCGAGGGCGCCCCGGAGCGCGGGGCCGCCGGCGCCGAAGAGCAGGATCGCGATGGTCAGCACGACGACGCGCCAGGTCAGGAGCCGGGTGCGCTCGTCGTAGTCGCCCGTGAGCTCGGCGGGCAGCGCGATGTAGGGCACTTGGAAGATCGAGAACGCCGTCGCGGTGGCGAGGAACGCGATGGCGACCCAGACCGCTGCGGCGGCGGGCGGCATGCCCGCGGGCACGGCGAAGGTCAGTGCGAACCCGACGGGCAGCGCGATCGCGCCGAGGAGCATCCCGCCGCGACGCGTGCCTCGCCGTGCGAGGGCGGCGTCGCTGCGGGCGCCGAGCCACGGGTCGATGAGCACGTCCCAGACCTTCGCGGCCGTGACGACGAGTCCGGCGGCGAGCGCCGCGACGCCGAGCGTGTCGGTCAGGTAGAAGACGAGCACGAGTCCGGGCAGGGTGGCGAAGCCGCCCGTGCCGATGGAACCCGCGGCGTACCGCGCCACGGCGCCGCTCGTGAGGGAGTCGGCGGGGCGTCGGGTTCGGGTGCGGGCGCGTGCGTCGGGGGAACGCTTCGTCGCGGTCATCCGGGCAGCATAGGTCCGGCGGGGGCGGCGGTCAAAGCGCGAGGCGGCCCGGAATTCCGGCGGAGCGCTGCGGCTCGCGGCGGATCGCGAGAAAGACCTGGACGACCGTCCCACTTCGATGCCTAGACTGTGCGCATGCCCGAGGCCCAGCTCCCCGCTTCCGCCCGCCCCCGCGCCGTCGCCGCCGAGCGCGCGGCCGCCCTCGTCGCCGAGCTCACGGCGACCACCGGCACGACGACGAGCGTCATCGCCCCGGCGACCGGCGACGTGCTGCACGAGCTGCCCGTCTCGAGCGCCGCCGACGTGCGGGATGCGATCGCGCGCGCCCGGCTCGCCCAGCTGGCCTGGGCGCGGGCCGGCTTCGCGCACCGGCGCGAGGTGCTGCTCAAGGCCGCGACGCGCATCCTGGACGAGCGCGAGGAGCTGCTCGACCTCATCCAGATCGAGAGCGGCAAGACGCGCGGACAGGCGTTCGAGGAGATCTTCGCCGCCTCCGGTCTCACCCGCTACAACGCCCTGAGCGCGCGCTCGGTGCTCAAGGGCCGCACCCGCCGCGGCGGCGTGCCCGGCGTCATCGGCGCCCGCATCCGCTATGCGCCCAAGGGCGTCGTCGGCGTCATCACGCCGTGGAACTACGCGCTCAGCCTCGCGGCCATGGATGTCGTGCCCGCCCTCGCGGCCGGCAACGGTGTCGTGCAGAAGGCCGACGACCAGGGAGCGCTCTCGATCCTCGCGCTCCGCGAGATCTTCATCGACGCCGGCGTCCCCGCGGCGCTCTGGGCCGTCGTCGCCGGCCCCGCGGCCGAGGTCGGCGAGGCCCTCACCGACGAGGTCGACTACATCTGCTTCACGGGATCGACCGCGACCGGCCGCAGGATCGGCGAGAAGGCCGGCCGCCGCCTCGTCGGCGCCTCCCTCGAGCTCGGCGGCAAGAACGCCCTCATCGTGCGCGCCGACGTCGACCCCGCCGAGGCCGCCGCGAACACCGCCTACGGCTGCTTCGCCGCGATGGGCCAGCTGTGCGTGTCGATCGAGCGCATCTTCGTCGACCGTCCGGTCTCGGCGGCCTACACGGCGGCGCTCGTCGAGCGCCTGGCCGACCCCAAGGTCGGCACGTCCCTCGACTTCGCGAACGACTACGGCTCGCTCGCCTCGGCGGCGCAGCTCGCGCGCGTGCAGGCGCACCTCGACGACGCGCTCGCCAAGGGCGCGACCGTGCTCGTCGGCGGCCGCCACCGCCCCGACCTCGGGCCCTTCTGCTTCGAGCCGACGATCGTCACGGGCGTCACGCCCGAGATGTCCCTCTACGCCGAGGAGACGTTCGGTGCGATCGCCGCGCTCTACGTGGTCGACGGCGACGACGAGGCCGTGCTCGCCGCCAACTCGAGCGAGTACGGGCTCAATGCGGCGATCTTCTCGAAGTCGGTGCGGGCGGCGGAACGCCTTGCACCGCTGCTGCAGGCGGGTTCCGTGAACATCAACGACGGCTACCGCGCGGCGTTCTCGTCGTTCGATGCGCCGATGGGCGGGCAGAAGGCCTCGGGCGTCGGCCGCCGCAACGGCCCAGAGGGCCTGCTGCGCTTCGTCGAGCCGGTCACCGTGGCCTCGATGACGGGGCTCATGGGCTTCCCGCGCACGGGCGCCGAGTTCGTGCCGCTGGTCCCGCTCATGGTGCTGCTCGGCCGCACCTTCGCCGCGCTGCGCATCAAGTAGCGCTCGGCGGCCCGCCGCGTCGGCGCTGCTCGCCGCATGGCCGGTGCGCCGGCACCGCGAGGAGCACCCCCGAACCCGTCGGGTTCAGGTGGCTTCGTTGTCGAAGGGCGGCAGCTCGCCCGTGGCGAGCGCCTGCTGCTTCGCGCGGTGCTGCAGGTAGGCCGAGTTCGGATTCGGCGACGGCGCCGCGGGCGCGGCCTCGGGCTCGTCGGTGAGGGCGTCGCGGATGATGCGGCGCGGGTCGTACTGGCGCGGGTCGAGCTTCTGCCAGTCGACGTCGTCGAACTCCGGGCCCATCTCATCGCGGACGCGGTCCTTCGCGCCGTTGGCGTAATCGCGCATGTTGCGCACGAGTTTGCCGAGCTGCTGCGCGTAGTGCGGGAGCTTGTCCGGGCCGATGAGGAACGCGGCGATCACCCCGATGAGGAGGAGTTTCTCGAAGGTCAGCCCGAACACCCCTCCAGGATAGACGGCGGCGGGGCTCACGCCGACCGTCGGATGCCGCCGGTAGGCTGGGCCATCGGAACAGCATGGGAGCGAGCAGTCGAGTGTCCGAGCACGACCTGAACTGGAAGTACGTCGACGAGTCGGTCGTCGAGGCCGACGCGGTCGCGCGCGCCCGGCAGCTCTCGCTCGAACTCGGCATCGACGCGGTCTCCCCCGCGGTCGGCGCTCAGCTCGCCGTGATCGCCGCCGCCGCGCGTGCGCAGACGATCATCGAGATCGGCACCGGCGTGGGCGTCTCGGGCCTGTGGATGCTCCAGGGGGCCCGCGAGGCGCACCTCACGTCGATCGACGTCGAGACCGAGTACCAGCAGCACGCGCGCGACCAGTTCGCCGCGGCGGGCATCGCGCCGGCGCGCATCCGCCTCATCACGGGCCGTGCCGCCGAGGTGCTGCCCCGCATGAACGAGGCGAGCTACGACCTCGTGCTGCTCGATGCAGATCCGTCCAACGTCATCGAGTACGTCGAGCACGGCCTGCGGCTGGCCGCCGCTGGCGGCACGGTCCTCGTGCCGCACGCCCTCTGGAAGGGCCGCGTGGCCGATCCCGCCAAGCGCGACGACATCCCGGTCGCCTTCCGCGGGCTCATCGGCGAGCTGGCCGCCTCGGGCGCCGTCGCGGTCGCGGTCTCCCCCGCCGGCGACGGACTGCTGCAGATCGTCAAGCTCGGCTCCTGAGCGCTCGCCGCGGATCGGCGCGATTCCCGGGACGCCGACGCTGCGGTTTGCAGCGCGCAGCTGCGCTGCAACGCTCCGCGCACCGCCGGCGAGGCATCCGGGCATGAAAAAACGCCCCCGAGGGGGCGTTCTTCCACGAGACGTCAGGCTGCGTTGACGACGCCGCCGAGGACGTCGTAGAGCTCCTTGGCCTCCGCATCGTTGACCGAGACGACGAGTCGGCCTCCTCCTTCGAGCGGAACGCGCACGATGATGAGCCGACCCTCCTTCACTGCCTCCATCGGCCCGTCTCCGGTGCGTGGCTTCATGGCCGCCATTGAGCTACCCCTTTCCTGGCTGGTCTCCTGATTTTATCCGTCTTCTCGACGTCGAGGGAAAACCGTCGGCCGAATCCTGTGGAGAACCTCCGATTCGGACGTGGAAGGCCTACGGCGGGGTCCAATCCGCGCCCATGATCCACCAGCAGATCCAGAGCCAGCCGACCTGGCCGGCGATGCAGACGGCGACGAGCCCCCATCGGAACCAGTACCACCGGGGCACGGCGAGGGCGCCGAGGATCGGGAACATCGGCCCCAGCATCCGGAAGGTCGAGGACTGCGGGAAGAACACGGCGAAGAGGTAGAGCCCGTAGGAGCCGATCCAGGCCCGGATGTCGGGGCCGAGCCGCCGGACCCACGGCGAAACGAGCAGCAGTGCGAGCACGAGCACGAGCGCGATCGGCGCGAGCGTGCCCCAGGGCTGCCCGAGCCACCAGTCCCCGCCGAGGAACCACCCCGTGAACGGGATGGCGTCGACGCGGCCGACGTACGCGGCGCGCCACGCGAACTCGGTGTCGAGGTAGGCCGTGGGGTGCCCGGTGACGAGACCGGCGACCGCGAGCCACGCGAACCCCGCCGCGAACGTGAACAGCCCGAGGCCCACGACGGCCGCGATCTGCCGCGGCGGGAACGGCTCCGCACGGCGGCGCACCCAGCGCACGACGAGGTGCACGAGGAGCGTCGCGGCGAACGCCACGGCCCCGGGCCGGGTGAACGACCAGACGAGCACGACTGGGAACAGCCACCCGTAGCGGCGGTCGACGAGGAGGAGCAGCGCGGTCGCGAGCAGCAGGTACGAGAGCGACTCGGCGTAGCCGAACTGCAGGAGCGGTGAGGTGGGCGCGAACGAGAAGAGCACGACGCCGAAGAGCGCCTGGTCGGCGTCGAGGAATCGGCGGAACAGGCGGAACAGCACGAGGGCGGCGCCGAGCCCTGCGGCCCCGGAGACGAGGACGGCGGCGATGTTCCACGGCAGCCCCGTGAGCATGACGACCGAGACGAGGACCGGGTAGACGGGCATGAACGCCCACTGGTTCTCGGCGACGAACCCTTGGTCGTCGAGGGGCAGCTCCCTCGGATAGCCGCCGAAACCGATGATCTCGTACCAGCGGGCGTCCCAGAGGTTGGCGAACGCCCAGTAGTCGGGATGCCCTGCGGTCCAGGCGTTCGGCCCCTGCGCCGCCGCGAAGGCGAGCACGACGATCGTCGTCACGACCCGCGCCGCGACGTAGACGAGCGCGACGCGCCCCCACCACGGCGTCAGGCGCCAGCGCACCTTCGGCGACCAGCGCGAATACCTCGTGTACCCGTGCTCGGTGCCGGCGACGCTCACGCGGTGATCGCCCCGGTCAGCCAGGCGCGCAGCGCCTCCTCGCAGTCGGTGATCTGCGCCACCGGCACGCGCTCGTCGTCCTTGTGGGCGAGGGAGGGGTCCCCCGGGCCGTAGTTGACGGCCGGGACGCCGAGGGCGGCGAAGCGGGCGACGTCGGTCCAGCCGTACTTCGGCCCGGCCTCGACGCCGACCGCGCGCACGAACTCCTGCGCGAGGGGCGCGTCGAGGCCCGGGCGGGCGCCGTCCGCGGCGTCGTCGACGACCACCTCGTAGCCGGCGAAGAACTCCTCGAGGAAGGCGATCGCCTCTGCGGCTGACTTGTCGGGAGCGAACCGGTAGTTCACGAGCATCCAGGCCTTGTCGGGGATGACGTTCGTCGCCACTCCCCCGCCGATCTCGACGGCGTTGAGGCTCTCGCGATAGTCGAGCCCGTCGACGGGGACGATCGCCGGCTCGTAGGCGGCGAGCTTCGCGAGCGCCGGAGCCAGGCCGTGCACGGCGTTCACGCCCATCCAGGCGCGCGCCGAGTGCGAGCGCACGCCGCGGGCGGTCACGCGCACGCGGACCGTGCCGTTGCAGCCGCCCTCGATGCGGCCGTTCGACGGTTCGCCGAGGATCGCGAAGTCGCCCGCGAGCAGGTCGGGACGGTTGCGGGCGATGCGGCCGAGGCCGTTGAGCGAGGCGGCGACCTCCTCGTGGTCGTACCAGATCCAGGTGAGGTCGACGGCGGGCTCGGCCAGCTCGACGGCGAGCTTGAGCTGCACCGCGACGCCCGCCTTCATGTCGGTCGTGCCGCGACCCCAGAGCACGGTCTCGCCGGCCTCGTCGGTCTCGACGTGCGACGGGACGTTGCCGTTGATCGGCACGGTGTCGAGGTGGCCGGCGATCACCACGCGGCGCGCACGGCCGAGGTCCGTGCGGGCGACGATCGCGTCGCCGTCGCGGATGACCTCGAGGTGCGTCGCACCGGCGAGCGCGGCCTCGACGAGATCGGCGATCGGCCCCTCGTCGCCGGACACGCTCGGGATGTCCACGAGCTGCCGGGTGAGGTCGATCGAGGTCGCGGTCAGGTCGAGGGACATGGGCCTCATCGTACAGTTGAAGCCATGTCCGAGACTTCCGCGCCCGCCCCCGCCCGCCTCGCCTCCGGCCACGGCCTCGCCACCGTCGCGGAGGCGTCCGGCCTGACGCTCGACGCTTGGTTCCCGGCCCCCGCGCTCGGTCCGGCAGCCGACCTGGCCCCCGTCGAGTGGGACGCCGCGGCCCTCGAGCCCGACCCCCGCCGGGGCGTGCGCATCGAGGCCGTCGTCGTCGAGATCGACCTGGATGCGCCGGTCGCCTCGACCCCGGACGCCTACCTCCGTCTCCAGCTGCTCTCGCACTTGCTCGTCGCGCCGAACTCCATCGGCCTCGACGGCATCTTCGGCCACCTGCCCAACGTCCTCTGGACGACCGCGGGCCCCGTCGACCCCGCCGACTTCGAGCGTCTCCGCCCCGGCCTCCAGCGCGCCGGCATCCAGCCCCAGGGCCTCGACAAGTTCCCGCGGCTGACCGACTACGTGCTGCCGGAGCGCGTGCGCATCGCCGACGCCTCGCGCGTGCGCCTCGGCGCGCACCTCGCTCCCGGCACCACGGTGATGCACGAGGGCTTCGTCAACTTCAACGCGGGCACGCTCGGCTCCTCCATGGTCGAGGGGCGCATCTCGCAGGGCGTCGTCGTCGGCGACGGCTCGGACGTCGGCGGCGGGGCATCCATCATGGGCACCCTCTCGGGCGGCGGCACGCAGCGCGTCACGATCGGCGAGCGCGCCCTCCTCGGCGCCAACTCCGGCGTCGGCATCTCGATCGGCGACGACTCCGTCGTCGAGGCGGGACTGTACGTCACGGCCGGCACGAAGGTCGCGATCATCGGCGAGGATGCCGCGGAGCGCATCGTCAAGGCCGTCGAGCTCTCCGGCGTGCCGGGGCTGCTCTTCCGCCGCAACTCGGTCTCCGGCCGGGTCGAGGCGGTCGCCCGTTCGGGCCACGGCGTCGCCCTCAACGCGATGCTGCACGGCTGATCGGACGGCCCGGCCGGTTCCTCCGTGACCGGGTGACCGCGGACGGCTAGGGTGTGGTGACCGCCCGCGGAGCCCGAACCCGCGGGCACCGGCACGAAGGAGTCGCCCGTGGGTACCGACGCACCGAGGACCACCGGACACCGGGCACTGCGCTCGCTCGTCGTCGTCCTCGCCGGCCTCCTCGCGATCGCCGTGCTCGTCGTCGGCGTCGGCTGGTGGAGCGTGCAGCGGGCGTTCCCGGACTACACGGGCCGCGTCGCGGTGGCGGGCCTCGACGACACCGTCACGGTCGCACGCGACGCATCGGGCATCCCGACGATCACGGCGACGACCGACCACGACCTGTTCTTCACGCAGGGCTACGTGCACGCCCAGGACCGCTTCTGGGAGATGGACTTCCGCCGGCACGTGACGGCGGGGCGGCTGGCCGAGCTCTTCGGCGCGGGCCAGGTCGAGACCGACGCCTTCATCCGCACGCTCGGGTGGCGCCAGGTCGCCCAGGCCGAGTACGAACTGCTCGACGAGAGCTCGCGCGCGGGCCTCGACGCCTACGCCGAGGGCGTCAACGCCTACCTCGGCGAGCGCACCGGCGCGGGCCTCTCCTTCGAGTACACCCTCCTCGGCATCACGAACCCGGGCTACGACCCCGAGCCGTGGAGCGCCGTCGACTCCCTCGCGTGGCTCAAGGCCATGGCCTGGGACCTTCGCTCCAACCTCGACGACGAGCTCGACCGGGCCGTCCTCGCCACGGCGCTGCCGCCCGAGGAAGTCGCGCGACTCCACCCGGGCTACGACTACCAGCGGATGCCCACCGTGACCGGCGGCGCCCCCGCGGCCGCACCGGCCGCCCTCGACGCCGTGCCGCTCGGCGCCGACGCGACGACCGCGGCTCCGGAGGGCGCCGCGCCCACCGCCGACGACCTCGCCGCGATCGCCGCCCGGCTCGACTCGCTCCCGCAGCTGCTCGGCGAGGGCGGCGGGGAGATCGGCTCCAACGCCTGGGTGATCTCGGGCGCCCACACGGTCACTGGCGAGCCGATGCTCGCGAACGACCCGCACCTCGGCGCCGCGATGCCCTCGGTCTGGTACCAGGTCGGGCTCAAATGCGACGACCTCGACGCCGACTGCCGCTACGACGTTTCGGGGTATTCGTTCGCGGGCCTGCCCGGCGTGATCATCGGCCACAACGAGCGCATCGCCTGGGGCATGACGAACCTCGGGCCCGACGTGATGGACCTCTACTACGAGCACGTCCGCGGCGACGAGTACGAGCTCGACGGCGCCTGGGTGCCGCTCACGATCCGGGAGGAGACGATCGAGGTCGCCGGCGGCGAGCCGGTGTCCCTGCGCGTGCGCTCGACGGGTCGCGGGCCCATCATCTCCGGCGAGGAGTACGCGACCATCGCCGGCACGGCCGAGGCCTCGAGCGATCCCGCGGCCCGGAACGCCGTCTCGCTGCAGTGGACGGCGCTGACGCCCGGCCGTACGGCCGCCGCGATCTTCGCCGTCAATCGGGCCCGGGACTGGGACGATTTCCGTGCCGGCGTCGCGCTCTTCGAGGTGCCCGCGCAGAATCTCGTCTACGCCGACGTCGACGGCAACATCGGCTACCAGGCGCCCGGCACGGTGCCGGTCCGCAAGCAGGGCGACGGCACTGTGCCGCTGCCCGGCTGGACGAGCGCGAACGGCTGGACCGGCACCGTCCCGTTCGAGCAGCTCCCCTCGACGTTCAACCCGGAGCGCGGGTACCTCGCGACCGCCAACGGCGCGCCCAGCGCGGACGGCCCCATGCTCACGAAGGACTGGGACCTCGGCTACCGCGCCGCTCGCATCGAGGCGCGCATCGCCGCCCAGATCGCCGAGGGCCGCAACTTCGTGCTCGACGACCTCGCGAGTATCCAGGACGACACGCTCGACCAGAACGCCCTCGCGTTCCAGCCGGTGCTCGCCGAACTCGGCGGCCTCGGCGAAGACGCGACGGCCGGCCGCGAACTGCTGGTGGACTGGGACGCGCACGCCGACGCGGACGACCCCGCCGCGGCGTACTTCGCCGTGTTCTGGCGCACCCTCCTCGACGACCTCTTCGGCGGCGGCCGTCTCCCCGCCGGCACGGAGCCGCACGGCGGCGACCGTTGGATCGGGGTCGTCGGCGGCCTGCTCGCCGACCCGGCCGCCTCCTGGTGGACGAACGAGACGATCGGGGTCGCCTCGCGCGACGAGATGCTCGCCCACGCCCTCGACACCGCCTGGGACGAGGCCTCCGGGCTCCTCGGCGACGACCCGGCCGGCTGGAGCTGGGGCCGACTGCACACGCTCACGACGACGAACGCCTCGTTCGGCTCCTCCGGTCTCGCCCCGCTCGAGGCGCTGTTCAACCGAGGGCCGTTCGAGCTCGACGGCGGCTCGTCGATCGTCGACGCGAGCGGCTGGGACGTGCAGGAGGGGTACGAAGCGACCTGGGTGCCCTCGATGCGGATGCTCGTCGACGTCGGCGACTTCGACCGTTCGCGCTGGATCGATCTCACGGGCACGAGCGGCCACGTCTTCCACCCGCACTACGGCGACCAGACCGCCGACTGGCGCGACGGCGTGACGCGGCCCTGGCCCTTCAGCGACGAGGACGTCGTCTCCGCCACTCGCCAGACCTTGGTGCTGCTGCCCGGTGCGACGCTCGCGGGCGACGACCCCGGCACCGGCGCCGGGAAGTAGTACGGGCGGCGGGACGGGCTGCGCTCCGAGCGCCCGTGGACGGCGAACGGGCGCCCTCCCGGAGGAGGACGCCCGTTCGGGAGTCGCAGATCAGTCGCCCGGGTAGTGGCGCAGGCCCGAGCCCACGTACAGCTGCTGCGGGCGGCCGATCTTGACCTGCGGGTCCTGGTTCATCTCGCGCCAGTGGGCGATCCAGCCGGGGAGGCGGCCGATCGCGAAGAGCACGGTGAACATGCGCGTCGGGAAGCCCATGGCCTTGTAGATGACGCCGGTGTAGAAGTCGACGTTCGGGTAGAGCCGGCGCTCGCGGAAGTAGTCGTCCTCCAGCGCGATCTGCTCGAGTTCCTTCGCGAGGTTCAGCAGCGGATCGTTGACGCCGAGGCCGGCGAGCACCTCGTCGGCGGACTCCTTGACGAGCTTCGCGCGCGGGTCGTAGTTCTTGTAGACGCGGTGGCCGAAGCCCATGAGCTTCACCCCGTCCTCCTTCGCCTTCACCCGCTCGACGAAGCGCCTGACGCCCTCGCCGGACTCCTGGATGCGGGCGAGCATGTCGAGGACGGCCTCGTTGGCGCCGCCGTGCAGCGGACCGTAGAGGGCGTTGATGCCGGCCGAGGTCGAGGCGTAGAGGTTCGCGCCCGTCGAGCCGACCAGGCGGACCGTCGAGGTCGACGCGTTCTGCTCGTGGTCCTCGTGGAGGATCAGGAGGCGCTCGAGCGCCTTGGAGAGCACCGGGTCGATCTCGTACGGCTCGGCCATGTTGCCGAAGTTGAGACGGAGGAAGTTGTCGACGAACGACAGCGAGTTGTCGGGGTAGAGGAAGGCCTGGCCGATCGACTTCTTGTGCGCGTAGGCGGCGATGACCGGCAGCTTCGCGAGGAGGCGCAGCGTCGTGAGTTCGACGTCCTCGGGGTTGTTCGGGTCGGACGAGCCCTCGTAGTAGGTCGAGAGCGCGGAGACGGCGCTCGAGAGCACCGACATGGGGTGCGCGGTGTGCGGCAGTGCCGAGAAGAAGCGCTTGAGGTCCTCGTGCAGGAGCGTGTGGCGACGGATCTTCTCGTCGAACTCGCCGAGCTGGTCGGCCGTGGGCAGCTCGCCGTAGATGAGCAGCCAGGCGACCTCGAGGAACGTCGAGTTCTGCGCGAGCTCTTCGATGGGGTAACCGCGGTAGCGGAGGATGCCCTCGTTGCCGTCGATGTAGGTGATCGCCGACTTCGTCGACGCCGTGTTGACGAAGCCGTAGTCGAGCGCCGTGAGCCCGGTCTGCCGGGTCAGCGTCGACACGTCGAGGCTCGAAGCACCCTCCACCGATCGGACGATCGGCAGTTCGGCGACGCCGCCCGGGTGCGTGATGCGCACCGTCTCGGGGGTTTCGCGGTTCGTCATCGAATCCTCGGTCAACGCGCCTCCAGGTTCAAGATCGTGCAGGGGTGATGCTGCGGTCGTGCGCGCGTCACCCGGTCGGGGCGTGTGCGCTCCGCCGTACAGCCTAACCGCCGCGCCGGGGCAGTCCTGCACTCGACCGGATGGGAGGCGTTCCCTTGTGGGCTTCCGCCAAAACCGGCGCGGCTCGAAGGTCGGCCGGGCAGGTTCAGCCGGCGCTCGCCCGCAACCGCGCGGCCGCGGCGGCGATGCGCTCGTCGGTGCCGGTGAGGGAGAGCCGGATGTGCCGGGGCGAATGCTCGCCGTAGAAGGGACCGGGGCCGCCGAGGATGCCGAGCCCGGAGAGCCGCTCGATCGACTCCCAGGCGTCGCGGCCTTCGCTCGCCCAGAGGTAGAGACCTGCCTCGCTGCGGTCGACGCGGAACCCCGCGGCTTCGAGCGCGGGCTTCAGCAGGTCGCGGCGCGCGCGGTAGCGCGCCTTCTGTTCGGCCACATGGGCCTCGTCGCCGAGCGCGGCGATCATCGCGTGCTGCAGCGGCGCCGGCACCATGAGTCCGGCGTGCTTGCGCACGTTGGCGATGCGCGCGACGAGGGCGGGGTCGCCGGCGAGGAACGCGGCCCGGTAGCCGGCGAGGTTGGACTGCTTGGAGAGCGAGTAGATCGCGATCGTGCCCGTCGTGTCGTCGCCGATCACGCGCGGGTCGAGGATGCTGGGCACCGCGGTGTCCGCCCACTCGCCGTCCCAGCCCAGCTCGGCGTAGCACTCGTCGTCGACGACGACGGCGCCGAGCTCTCGGGCACGCCGGTGCGCGGCGCGGAGCTCGTCGACTCCGAGCACCCGGCCATCGGGGTTGCCGGGGCTGTTGAGCCACACGAGCTTGGTGGAGGCGGGCCACTCGGCGGGATCGTCGGAAGGGAATGAGGTCGCGCCGACGAGGACGGCGCCCATCTCGTAGCTCGGGTAGGCGATGCGCGGATGCACGACGACGTCGCCCTCGCCGAGACCCAGCAGGAACGGCAGCAGTGCGACGAGCTCCTTCGACCCGATGGTCGGCAGGACGTGCGCGGGGGTGAGTCCGACGACGCCTCGCCGCCGGTCGAACCACTCGACGATCGCCTCGCGGAGCCGGGGCGTGCCGACCGTGGTCGGGTAGGCGTGCGCGTCGGTGGCCTCGGCGAGCGAGCGTCGGATCAGCTCGGGCGTCGGGTCGACGGGCGACCCGATCGAGAGGTCGACGATGCCGTCCGGATGGGCGTCAGCCCGCTCGCGGTACGGGACCATCAGGTCCCAGGGGTAGTCGGGGAGGTCGCCGCGGGCCATGCTCGAGCTCCGGGGTTCAGTGGCCCTGGGGCGGGAGACCGGCGACGACGGGGTGGTCGTAGGCGATGACGCCGACCTTGTGGGCGCCGCCGGGCGAGCCGATCTCGTTGAAGAACTCGACGTTCGCCTTGTAGTAGTCGCTCCACTCCTCGGGCAGATCGTCCTCGTAGTAGATCGCCTCGACGGGGCACACGGGCTCGCAGGCGCCGCAGTCCACGCACTCGTCGGGGTGGATGTAGAGGGAGCGCTCGCCCTCGTAGATGCAGTCGACGGGACACTCGTCGATGCACGCGCGGTCCTTGACGTCCACACACGGCAGGGCGATGACGTAGGTCACGTTGGGTTGCTCCTTCGAGGAAAGACTGAGCCTCCAGCTTACGCCCGGCCAACACGTCCTCCCGTCGCCGGGGCGCCCGCCGGCCCGCTCCGCGACGCCGGATGACGCAGCGCTGCGCGCGGGTTACGAACCGCGTCGCTGCGGGAGCCGCGGCCAGGCGAGCACGATCGCGGCGATGAGCGCCGGCGCGACGACCCACACCATGCCGAGGAGGTTGTTCGGTACGAGCACCGATCCGCCGGCGCCGGGCAGGGTCAGCAGGGCGACCATCCCGACGAGCCCGACGGCGCCGCCGATGGATCCGAGCCGCGACTCGAACGACAGGCGGAGCGCCGCGACGAGCGCGCCGGCGCCGAGGATCGCGAGCACGAGCCCCCAGGGCAGGACCACGTCGCCGATGCGCCAGACCTGCTGATGACCGATGGTGGCGATGAAGCCGTAGAGGAGACCGAGGACGAGGCCGAGGAGCCCCTCGCCCCAACGGCCGCCGAAGATTCCGCTCACTGCGCTCCGTCCACGTGTCGTCTCGGGTGCATCCTATCGAGCCGTCTCCGGGCATCCGCCCATGCCGTACCGTGGTTCGGGGCTCCAGGGCGGCGCCCGCGAGAGGAGCGACCCATGGCCGAATCCGAATCCGGGGCGACCGGCGGCGCGGACGCGCCGGTCGTCGGCCTGCACGTCGACGGCGGCGTCGCGATCGTCGAGATCGACCGTCCGACCTCGCTCAACGCGCTCTCCGTCGAGGTGCTGGCGGGGCTCATCGACGCCGTCCGCGCCGCGGCGACCGACGACGCGGTGCGCGGCGTCATCGTCTCCGGCGCCGGCGGGCGCGCGTTCGCCGCGGGCGCCGACATCCGAGGCATGCAGTCCTTCTCCCCCGCCGAGGCGCGCCGCAGCGCCGGGCTCGGCCACGAGCTGGGGGCGCTGCTCGAGTCGATCCCGCAGCCCGTGATCGCCGCCGTCGACGGCGTCGCGCTGGGCGGCGGTTGCGAGCTCGCGCTCGCGTGCGACTTCGTCTACGCGAGCGCGCAATCGCGCTTCGGCCAGCCCGAGGTCAAGCTCGGCCTGATCCCCGGGTTCGGCGGAACCGTGCGGCTCCCCCGCGCGGTCGGCATCGCCCGCGCCAAGGAGCTGATCTACTCGGGCCGGATGGTCGCCGCCGACGAGGCGCTCGCGATCGGCCTCGTCAACCGAGTCCTGCCCGACCGCGACGCCCTCTTCGCCGCCGCGCGCGAGACCCTGGCCGAGATCAGCGCGAACTCCGGCAACGCGGTCGCGCTCGCCAAGGGAGTCCTCGTCGAGGCGTCCGGGCGGCGCACGGAGCACGCCGTCGCCATCGAGATCGACGGGTTCGAGCAGGCGTTCGGGCATCCCGAGCACGATGAGGGTTTCGCCGCCTTCCTCGAGAAGCGCGCTCCGCGCTTCTGAGCCCGCGGCGCTCGTCGCGCGAGCGGCGCATGGCTCCCGGCCGCGGGACGACGAACGGCCCCGGCGGGGTGCCGGGGCCGTTCGAGGCGCTGCAGACCGTCGCGGTGACGCGCGGGATCAGCCCAGTCGGGCGTGGAGCCAGGCGAGGCCGTCCCAGCGGACGCCGTCCTCGCCGTACATCTCGAGGTGCATGTGCGGGCCGGTCGACCACCCGGTCGAGCCCACGACGCCGATCTGCGCGCCGGCCTTGACCTGCTGGCCGACGGCCACCTTCATCGAGCCGTGCTGCATGTGGCCGTAGAGCGAGTAGACCGTCTTGCCCTCGATGACGTGGCGGATCGTGATCATGACGCCCCACGTGCCGCCGTCCTCCGTGGCCGCGGTGACGACGCCGTCTGCGAGCGCCATGACGGGCGTGCCGTTGCCGGGGACGAAGTCGACGCCGTCGTGGAAGCCCATCGAGCGGTAGCCGAAGCCGTCGGAGATGGCGGTCGTCTTGGTCGGCCAGACGAGCTTCGGCCGGGCGGCCTCGGCGGCGGCGGCCTTGGCTGCGGCGGCCTTGGCTGCGGCGGCCGCGGCGGCCGCCTTCTCCTTGCGGATCTGCGTGCCGGAGACGACCGCGTATCCCTCGGCGGTCTCCGTGGTCGGGACCGTGACGTCGTCCGCCACGACCACCGACTGCAGTTCCTGCACGACGCCGACCTCGGTCGACGCATAGACCGAGACGTGGTCCGGCTGCACGGCGGCGACCGCGTTGGCGGGTACCGCGGTGGTCAGCGTGAGGCCGCCGACGAGCGCCATGGCGGCGACGGTCGAGAGCTTCACGCCGAGCCGGCGGAACCGGGCGGCGTAGGCGAGCGGGGTGCGACGGGCGCCGGGAGCGCTCTCACGGGCGGGGGGCAGTTCGTGCTGGGGCGCGTTCGGCCCCTGGGGGATTTCGATCATTCGGGTTGCGTTACTAACTTCACATCGGTTTGCAGCGGGAAGCCGCCTCGGTGCCGGTCGGGGAACGGCGGACGTGCGGGGGATGCACGGAAGTCGAGACGACCTCAGAGAAGTTACGTACCCAGTCTGGGAAAGCCGGGCGATGCAGGCAAAGCCCCGCCTCGGCTCCGATCAGTCTTCCCTCAGCGCAACCTCAAGAACGCCTCAAGACCGCGCCGGATCACGCCCCGTGGGAACGCGAACGGGCCCCGGAGCGCAATGCTCCGGGGCCCGTGTTCCGCTGGAAGCGGTTACGCCTGCTTCTTCAGACGCGAGGTCGTGCGCGCGCGCGTCGTCGCGTCGAGCTCGACCTTGCGGATGCGCACGGCGGTCGGCGTGACCTCGACGCACTCGTCCTCGCGGGCGAACTCCAGGCACTCCTCGAGGGAGAGCTGGCGGGAGGGCGTCATCGACTCGAAGGTGTCGGCCGTCGACGAACGCATGTTCGTCAGCTTCTTCTCCTTCGTGATGTTCACGTCCATGTCGTCGGCGCGCGAGTTCTCGCCGATGACCATGCCCTCGTAGACCTCTTCGGTCGGGTTCACGAAGAACGTCATGCGCTCCTGCAGGGCGATGATCGCGAACGGCGTCACGACGCCGGAGCGGTCCGCGACGATCGAGCCGTTGTTGCGGGTGACGATCTGGCCCGCCCACGCGTCGTAGCCGTGCGAGATCGCGTTCGCGATACCGGTGCCGCGGGTCGTGGTCATGAACTCGGTGCGGAAGCCGATGAGGCCGCGGCTCGGCACGATGAACTCCATGCGGACCCAGCCGGTGCCGTGGTTCGACATGTTCTCCATGCGGCCCTTGCGGGCGGCGAGCAGCTGCGTGATCGCGCCGAGGTACTCCTCGGGGGCGTCGATCGTGAGGTGCTCGTACGGCTCGTGCGTCTTGCCGTCGACCTGCTTGGTGACCACCTGCGGCTTGCCGACCGTGAGCTCGTAGCCCTCGCGGCGCATCTGCTCGACGAGGATCGCGAGCGCGAGCTCGCCGCGGCCCTGGACCTCCCACGCGTCCGGACGGCCGATCTCGACGACCTTGAGCGACACGTTGCCGACGAGCTCGCGGTCGAGGCGGTCCTTGACCATGCGCGCCGTGAGCTTGTGGCCCTTGACCTTGCCGACGAGCGGCGAGGTGTTCGTGCCGATCGTCATGGAGATGGCGGGCTCGTCGACCTCGATGATCGGCAGCGGGCGGACGTCCTCGGGGTCGGCGAGGGTGTCGCCGATCATGATGTCCTCGAAGCCCGCGACCACGGCGATGTCGCCGGGGCCGGCGCTCTCGGCCGGGTAGCGGTCGAGCGCCTTGGTCAGGAAGAGCTCCGTGACGCGGACGTTCTGGACGGTGCCGTCGTGCTTGACCCAGGCGACCGTCTGGCCCTTCTTGATCGTGCCCTGGAAGACGCGCAGCAGCGCGAGGCGGCCGAGGAACGGCGACGAGTCGAGGTTCGTGACCCACGCCTGCAGCGGGTGCTCGTCGTCGTAGGTCGGGGCCGGGATGTGCTCGAGGATCGCCTCGAACAGCGGCTCGAGGTCGTCGTTGTCGGGCAGTTCGCCGTTGGCGGGCTGGTTGTGGCTCGCCGCGCCGTTGCGGCCCGACGCGTAGACGACGGGCACGTCGAGGATGGCGTCGAGGTCGAGGTCGGGCACGTCGTCGGAGAGGTCCGAGGCGAGGCCGAGGAGCAGGTCCTGGCTCTCCGCCACGACCTCGTCGATGCGGGCATCCGGGCGGTCGGTCTTGTTGACCAGCAGGATGACGGGCATCCGCGCCTCGAGCGCCTTGCGCAGCACGAAGCGCGTCTGGGGCAGCGGGCCCTCGGACGCGTCGACGAGCAGCACGACGCCGTCGACCATCGACAGACCGCGCTCGACCTCGCCGCCGAAGTCGGCGTGGCCGGGCGTGTCGATAACGTTGATCGTGATGGGCTCGCCGCCGGAGTGGGCGCCGTTGTACGTGATCGCCGTGTTCTTGGCGAGGATCGTGATGCCCTTTTCGCGTTCGAGCTCGTTCGAGTCCATCGCACGCTCTTCGACGTGCGCGTGGGCGTCGAAGGAGTGGGTCTGGTTGAGCATGGCGTCGACGAGCGTCGTCTTGCCGTGGTCGACGTGGGCGACGATCGCCACGTTCCGGAGGTTGTGCCGCGTGGCGGTGGCCATGGGAATCCTTAGTTGATCTGCTGTTTCGCGAGTCTGCGCGCCTCGCGGCGAGCTGCCTGCTCGACCGGATCAGGCACGGGAACGGCACTGATGAGACGCTGGGTGTAGGGGTCTTCGGGAGCGCGGAGAATGCGATCGTTCGAGCCCGCCTCCACCAGTCTACCCTTGTGCATCACGGCGATCCTGTGCGAGAGCGCATCGACGACCGCGAGGTCGTGGCTGATGAAGAGGCACGCGAACTGCAATTCCTGCTGCAGTTCCTGCAGCAGCTCGAGGAATCGCGCCTGGACGGAGACGTCGAGGGCGCTCGTCGGCTCGTCGGCGACGAGCAGGCTCGGGTTCAGCGCGAGGGCGCGCGCGATGCCGACCCGCTGCTTCTGGCCGCCCGAGAGCTCGTGCGGGAACCGGTTGCGGTACGAGGTCGGCAGCTCGACCTGCTCGAGGAGCTCGCGTACACGGGCATCCAGCGCCTGCCCTTTCGCCGCCCCCGAGAGCAGGATCGGCTCGCCGATCGACTCGCCGATGGGCATGCGGGGGTTGAGGCTCGACGCCGGGTCCTGGAAGACCATGCCGACGCGGCGCGTGAGTCGGCGCTTCTCCTTGGGTCCGGCGTTCGAGAGGTCGACGCCGCACGAGACGAGCTTGCCGCCGGCGACCGGCAGCAGGCCGACCGCGGCGCGGCCGAGCGTCGTCTTGCCCGAACCGGACTCGCCGACGAGGCCGACGACCTCGCCCGGGAACACCTGCAGGTCGATGCCCTCCGCGGCACGGAACGCCGGCACGCGGCCGCGCTTCGGGTAGTCGATCGCGACGCCCTCGTAGCTCAGCACCGCCTCGGCCGACGGACGGGCCGCGACCTCGGCGGCGGCCGCGGCGGACTCGGGACGGTCGTCGATCTCGAGCGGCGCCGCCCCGCCCTGCCCGAGGTGCGGGACGGACGCGAGGAGCTGCTGCGTGTAGGCGTGCTGCGGGCCGCCGAAGATCTGCGCGATGGGCCCGGCCTCGACGATGCGGCCCGACTTCATGACGATCACGCGGTCGGCGAGGTCGGCGACGACGCCCATGTCATGGGTGATGAGGATGATCGCCGAGTCGAGGCGCTTGTGGAGGTCGCGGAGGAGGTCGAGGATCTCGGCCTGGACCGTGACGTCGAGGGCGGTCGTCGGCTCGTCGGCGACGAGCAGCACCGGGTCGCACGAGATCGACTGCGCGATCATCGCGCGCTGCCGCTGGCCCCCCGAGAGCTGGTGCGGGTACTTGTGGTACGCCCGCTCGGGCTCGGGCAGCTCGACCATCCGCAGCAGGGCGATGGCCCGCTCCTTCGCCTGCGCGGGGCTCAGGTCGGTGTGCGCCTGGATGGCCTCGGAGATCTGGAAGCCCACCGTGTAGACGGGGTTCAGGGCCGTCATCGGCTCCTGGAAGATCGTCGCGATGCGGTCGCCCCGCAGGCGCTCGAGCTTCGCCTCCTCGAGGCCGTTGAGTTCTTGGCCGAGCAGGCGCATCGAGCCGGTCACCTTGGCGTTCTGCGGCAGCAGGCCGAGGAGCGCCATCGTGCTCGTCGACTTGCCCGATCCGGACTCGCCGACGATCGCGAGCACCTCGCCGCGTCGGACCTCGTAGTCCATGCCGGTCGCGGCCGGATAGAACTCGCCGTCGACCCAGAAGTCGACGCCGAGGCCGTCGACCTCGAGGACGACCTCGGGCAGGACGCGGTCGGACTCGCCGGGCAGTGCCGTGTCGGCTTCGGAGGCGGCCTCGGTCGGGCCGTTCGCGATGTCGGTGTCAGTCATTGCAGTGGTTCCATTCTGGGAAGCTTGGGTCATGCCCGATTCGTCGATCGTCCGATACCGCTCCAGATGGAGCCGCGTGCTCGTCGGGATCACGATCGGGGTGTGCGTCGCCGGTGCACTGGGGCTCGTGGTCTCCGGCGAACTGCAGGATCTCTGGGGGACGTTGCCGTTCCTCGCGCTCGTCTCCGTGCTGGCGTGGGCGCTCTACTGGCGACCAGAGCTCGTGGTGCTCCCCCACGGCGTGCGCGTCGTCAACGTGCTGCGCACGGTCGAGGTCGCCTGGCCGGCCATCACCGACGTCGACACGCGGTTCGCCCTGACGATCGACACGGTCGACGGGCGCGTCAGCGTCTGGGCGGCGCCCGCGCCCGGCCTGCGCGGGGCGGGCTCGATCAGCCGCGACCGGGTGCAGCACCTGCCCGAGACCGCGCAGCGCGCGGCCGGGGCGGTGCGCCCGG
>NZ_WSTA01000067.1 GCF_009789225.1 Agromyces seonyuensis
GCGGCCGCGCCGGCGGGCGCAGCGCCCGCCCCCACCGAGGTCGAGCGCAGCGCCCCCGCGCTCCTGCCCGGGTTCGCCGCGGGGGAGGGCGTCCCCGAGGCCGCCGCCGAGACGCCCCAGCGGCCCTACCACCTGCCGTCCGCCTCGACGCTCGCCGCCGGCGCCCCCGCCAAGACCCGGTCGCAGGCGAACGACGACGTCGTGCGGGCCATCACCTCGGTGCTCGACCAGTTCTCGGTCGACGCGAAGGTGACCGGGTTCTCCCGCGGTCCGACCGTCACCCAGTACGAGATCGAGCTCGGTCCGGGCGTGAAGGTGGAGCGCGTCACCGCGCTCTCGAAGAACCTCGCCTACGCCGTCGCGTCGAACGAGGTGCGCATCATCTCGCCGATCCCCGGCAAGAGCGCCATCGGCGTCGAGATCCCCAACGCCGACCGCGAGATCGTCACGCTCGGCGACGTGCTGCGCTCATCCGCATCGACCTCGTCGAAGCACCCGATGACGATCGGCGTCGGCAAGGACGTCGGCGGCGGCTACGTCGTCGCGAACCTCGCGAAGATGCCCCACCTCCTCGTCGCCGGTTCGACCGGCTCGGGCAAGTCGAGCTTCGTGAACTCGATGATCACGTCGCTGCTCATGCGGGCGAAGCCCTCCGAAGTGCGCATGGTGCTGATCGACCCCAAGCGCGTCGAGCTCACGTCCTACGCGGGCGTGCCCCACCTCATCACGCCGATCATCACCAACCCGAAGAAGGCGGCCGAGGCGCTGCAGTGGGTCGTCAAGGAGATGGACCTCCGCTACGACGACCTCGCCTCCTTCGGTTTCCGGCACATCGACGACTTCAACAAGGCCGTCGTCAACGGCGAGATCGTGCTGCCCGAGGGCTCGGAGCGCAAGCTCAAGCCCTACCCGTACCTGCTCGTCGTCGTCGACGAGCTCGCCGACCTCATGATGGTCGCGCCGCGCGACGTCGAGGACTCGATCGTGCGCATCACGCAGCTCGCGCGCGCCTCGGGCATCCACCTCGTGCTCGCCACGCAGCGGCCGTCGGTCGACGTCGTCACGGGCCTCATCAAGGCCAACGTGCCCTCCCGCTTCGCCTTCGCGGTCACGAGCGTCACCGACTCGCGCGTCATCCTCGACCAGGCGGGCGCCGACAAGCTCATCGGCCAGGGCGACGGCCTGTTCCTGCCCATGGGCGCCTCGAAGCCGATCCGCGTGCAGGGCGCGTGGGTCGGCGAGCCCGAGATCGAACGCGTCGTCGCGCACGTCACCCGGCAGGCCCGGCCCGAGTACCGGGACGACGTCGACGCAGTGGTCGAGAAGAAGGAGATCGACGCGGACATCGGCGACGACCTCGAGCTGCTGCTCGCGGCGGCCGAGATCGTGATCTCGACGCAGTTCGGCTCCACCTCCATGCTGCAGCGCAAGCTCCGGGTCGGCTTCGCCAAGGCGGGGCGCCTGATGGACCTCATGGAGTCGCGCGAGATCGTCGGGCCGTCGGAAGGGTCGAAGGCGCGCGACGTGCTGGTCACCCCCGAGCAGCTGCCCGAGGTGCTCGCCCGGCTCCGCGGCGAACCCTCGCCGTCGAGCGCCCCCGCACCGGCCGCCCCTGCGGCGCCCGCGGCCGGCTTCGACGCGGACGACCGGTACGACGACGACCCCGTCGCCCGGCGCAGCGAGGGCCTCGAGGCAGTCGACGGAGGGACCGACGAGGACGCCTGGGGCCTGACCGGCCGCGAGTGAGGCCGGTATCCTGGCGAGCATGACCCACGACGCGGCCGACGCGGCTCGCACTTCGAACTGGAATCTGCCGAACGCGATCACCATCGTCCGCATCCTGGCCGCTCCCGTCTGCTTCTGGATGCTCCTCGCCGACGACGGGGCCGACGGCCCGTTGCGCTGGTGGGGCGCCGTGCTCTTCATCGTCGCGATCGCCACGGACGGCATCGACGGCTACATCGCCCGCTCCCGCGGCCTCGTGACCGACCTCGGGAAGATCCTCGATCCGATCGCCGACAAGCTCCTCACGAGCGGCGCGCTCATCTGCCTGTCGATCCTCGGCGAGCTGTGGTGGTGGGTCACGATCCTAATCGTCATCCGCGAGGTCGGCATCACCGTCTGGCGGCTCGTGGAGGCCCGCCGCGGCACCGTGCTGCCGGCCGCCGCCGGCGGGAAGCTGAAGACCCTCGCGCAGTCGCTCGCGATCTCGTTCGCCCTCGTCCCGCTCTGGACGCTCGTCGGCGACTGGATCTTCTGGGTCAACTGGACGCTGATGGCGATCGCCTTCGCCCTGACGATCTGGTCGGGCCTGCTCTACGTGCGCGACGCCGTCCGGCTCGCCCGCACGGAGCGCGCGGGGTGAGCGCGGCCGCGACCCTCGTCGCGGAACTGACGGCGCGCGGGCTCACGCTCGCGTGCGCCGAGTCGCTCACCGGCGGGATGCTCACCGCGCGGATCGTCGACGTGCCCGGCGCCTCCATCGTCCTCCGCGGCGGCATCGTCGCGTACGCGACGCCGCTCAAGCACTCGCTGCTCGGCGTCGACGCCGATCTGCTCGCCCGGCGCGGTGCGGTGGATGCCGAGGTCGCCCGGCAGATGGCCGACGGCGTGCGCCGTGCCGCGGCGATCGACGGCCGAGCGGCCGACCTCGGAATCGCGACGACCGGCGCGGCCGGACCGGACGCACAAGACGGGCAGGAACCGGGCACGGTGTACGTCGGGATCGCGTCCGTCGCGGGTATCCGATCGCTTGCGTTCCACTTCGCGGGCGGTCGTGCGGAGGTGCGCGAGCAGGCCGTCGCCGCCGCCCTCGACGCCGCCGTCGCGGAGCTCGCGGTCCTCGATCGATCGATCTGAAAGAAGGATCGATCCAGGGAATACCCATTGTGAACACGCCGTTACAACCGGCGGATTCACAACAAAGGTCAAGTCTGCGAGGCTAGAGTCTCTAGCCAAGCGGGCGGACCGTGGGGTGGTCCCGTCTCCCGGTTCCACCGGGAGCCGCACACCGAGAGAAGGAGGTTCCGATGGTTCTGGTTCGTCAGGAAATCGGCGATGTGCTCAGGGACTTCCGTCTGCAGAAGGGCCGCACGCTCCGCCAGGTGGCGAGCAAGGCCTCGGTGGCGCTCGGCTACCTCAGCGAGGTCGAGCGCGGTCAGAAGGAAGCTTCGTCCGAGATCCTCGCGTCGGTGGCGGAAGCCCTCGACACGCCCATCTCGGTCATCATGCACGAAGTCGGCGACCGCCTCGCCGTGCTCGAGGGTCTCTCGGCCGTCCCGGACAGCCTGCCCGACGAGCTCGTCGCGGAGTTCGACGCCGACATGATGGTGCGCTGATCCGCAGATCGTCCACGACGGCCGGCCCGGAAGGGCCGGCCGTCGTCGTTCGCCCGGAGGTCTTCCGATGAAACTCAGCGAGTTCCGCATCGCCGTCGACGACGAGTTCGGCGCCGGCTACGGCCGAGTGCTCGTCAACGATCTCGTGCTGCCCGGGTTCGGCCGCACGGCCGCTGAGGCCCTCGCGGTGGGCATCCCCGCGCGCGATGTCTGGCTCGCGCTCTGCGAGGCCGCAGACGTGCCCGAGTCGCACCGCTACGGCGTCGGGCGACCGACCCCGCCGGACGCTCGCTGAGAGACGCTCGGCGCCGCTCGGAGCGAGTCTTCCTCGCCTTCCGGACGTTCGAAGACGGGTTCGACACGCCGTCGCGCGGCTTCGAACGCATGTTCGGCATCGGCGCTATGCTCCTCCACAGACGGAACACGTCTCGACGCTTCCACGGATGCGCGACGCCGCCCGGCCCTGTCGGCGGTGGCTCGTAGCCTCGGATCAGTCGGAACGAGTTCCCGACCGCCTTGTCGATGAGGCGGAGGAGTCGAGGCCGGTCCCGTGATCGATGCGGGCCGCAGTGCCCGGCTCCGACGCGGAGCGACAGCCGAAAGGCAGCAGCCACACGACCCCGAAGGAGCCCTGAAATGCCCTCTCCCGTTGACCGCGAGAAGTCTCTCGAAGCAGCACTCGCGCAGATCGATCGCCAGTTCGGCAAGGGGTCGGTGATGCGTCTCGGCAGCGAGGACCGCGCCCCCGTCGAGGTCATCCCGACCGGCTCCATCGCCCTCGACGTCGCGCTCGGCGTCGGCGGCCTGCCCCGCGGTCGTATCGTCGAGATCTACGGCCCGGAGTCCTCGGGCAAGACCACGCTCACACTCCACGCGATCGCCAACGCCCAGCGCGCCGGCGGCATCGCGGCGTTCGTCGACGCCGAGCACGCGCTCGACCCCGAGTACGCCAAGAAGCTCGGCGTCGACATCGACGCCCTGCTCGTCTCGCAGCCCGACACCGGCGAGCAGGCGCTCGAGATCGCCGACATGCTCGTGCGTTCCGGCTCGATCGACCTCATCGTGATCGACTCGGTCGCCGCACTCGTGCCGCGCGCCGAGATCGAGGGCGAGATGGGCGACTCGCACGTCGGTCTGCAGGCGCGGCTCATGTCGCAGGCGCTCCGCAAGCTCACCGGCGGGCTCAACCAGACCAACACGACGATGATCTTCATCAACCAGCTGCGCGAGAAGATTGGCGTGTTCTTCGGCAGCCCCGAGACCACCGCTGGCGGCAAGGCGCTCAAGTTCTACGCCTCGGTCCGACTCGACATCCGCCGCATCGAGACGCTGAAGGACGGCACCGAGGCCGTCGGCAACCGCACGCGCGTGAAGGTCGTCAAGAACAAGATGGCGCCGCCCTTCAAGCAGGCCGAGTTCGACATCCTCTACGGGGTGGGCATCTCGCGCGAGGGCAGCCTCATCGACTACGGCGTCGACCAGGGCATCGTGAAGAAGTCGGGCGCCTGGTACACGTACGACGGCGATCAGCTCGGCCAGGGCAAGGAGAACGCGCGCAACTTCCTGCTCAACAACCCCGACATCGCCGCCGACATCGAGCAGAAGATCCTCGTGAAGCTCGGCATCGGTGCTGCGGGCGCCGCGGCGCAGGCCGCTGCCACGCCGGCCGCAGCTCCCGCGGTCGCGCCGGTGAAGGCCGCCCCGGTGAAGGCCGCCCCCGTCCGCAAGGGCGCGTAGCCGGTGACGGGCGATCGGGGCGAGTGGGCTCGTCGCAGCGCTGCACGTCGCGGGTCCACCGCGTCCGACCAGCACGACGACGGCGCCCCCGCTCCGGTCGCCTATCTCCCGTGGGTGTCGCCGGGCGGTGACGCGGTGGGGGCCGACGCCGCATCGGCACCTCTCGAGCGGACGACCGCGAGGACGTCGTCCGGCCTGACACGCGGTGGCGGTCCTGCTGTCGCCGACGCCGCGGAGACGGCGGTCGGGTCCGGTTCGGCGTCGGTCGACGAGCTCGGCTGGGCGATGCCCGGCGTCGAGATCGATGACGGCGGCGTGAAGTCGGGCCCACGGAAGCGGGCTGCCGACCGGATTCGCCACGAACCGATCGACGAGTTCGAACCGGTCGGCGAGGCCGAGGGCGCCTCGAGTGGTGAGCGGCGCATCGGCGGGCGGTCCATCCCGGAGGAAACCGGCGCTGAACGGGACGCGCGGCTCGATCGCCTGATTGTGGGCAGACTGCGACGCACGCAGCTCTCCGAGCACGAGGTCGTCGCGCTGCTCGTCGAGCACGGGCTCGACGACGACGAGTCGGGGGAGTGGATCGAGCGCTACCGGAGGCTCGGCTACCTCGACGACCGCCGCACGGCGGAGCAGCTGGTGCGTATCCAGCACGAGCGCCGCGGGCGCGGGAGCGCGTTCGTCCGTCAGGAACTCGCTCGGCGCGGCATCGCCGACGACATCGCGGCCGAGGCCCTTGCGGAGCTCGACGAGGAAGCCGAGATCGAGGTCGCTTCGCGCATCGCCGAGCGACGTGCCGGGCAACTGCGCGGCCTCGACCGGCAGACGGCGGAGCGGCGATTGTCGGCGTTCCTGCAGCGGCGCGGCTACTCGGGCTCGGTCGTCCGGCAGGCCGTGCAGGCCGCGCTCGACGCGGATCGCTGAGCGAGCCGCCCGAACCCGATGATGCTCGAGGCCGACCGGCATCGTGCGGCGCCGACGGGCGTCGCGGTCGGCGGTGGGCATTCCGGGCGGCGCGGTCGACGGCGGCGCGGGCTTCGACCCTCAGGTCGCGGCTCGTAGACTGGTCGCCATCATGAGCACGAGCACCATCTCCTCGTCCGGCGCCCCGAACACGACGGTCATCGACGGGTCTCCCGCCGCGATCGGCGCGGACGGCAAGCCGCGCACCTACGAGGTGCGCACGTTCGGCTGCCAGATGAACGTCCACGACTCCGAGCGGCTCTCCGGCTCGCTCGAAGCCGCCGGCTATCTGCCCGCGGGCGCGGGCGACGAGCCCGACGTCGTCGTGATCAACACGTGCGCCGTGCGCGAGAACGCCGACAACAAGCTTTACGGCAACCTGGGCCACCTCGCCGGCGTGAAGCGCCGACGCGAGGGCATGCAGATCGCCGTCGGCGGCTGCCTCGCGCAGAAGGACAAGAACACGATCCTGCAGAAGGCGCCGTGGGTCGACGTCGTCTTCGGCACGCACAACATGGGTGCGCTGCCGAGCCTGCTCGAGCGGGCACGCCACAACGACGAGGCGCAGCTCGAGATCCTGGACTCGCTGGAGACGTTCCCCTCGACGCTGCCGACCAAGCGCGACTCGAGCTATTCGGGCTGGGTCTCGATCTCGGTCGGCTGCAACAACACCTGCACCTTCTGCATCGTGCCCTCGCTCCGCGGCAAGGAGAAGGACCGCCGCCCCGGCGACATCCTCGCCGAGGTGCAGGCCCTCGTCGACGACGGCGCCGTCGAAGTCACGCTCCTCGGGCAGAACGTCAACTCCTACGGCGTCGAGTTCGGCGACCGCCAGGCCTTCGGCAAGCTGCTGCGGGCCGCCGGGCAGATCGAGGGCCTCGAGCGCATCCGCTTCACGAGCCCGCACCCGGCCGCCTTCACCGACGACGTCATCGACGCCATGGCCGAGACGCCGAGCGTCATGCCGCAGCTGCACATGCCGCTGCAGTCGGGCTCCGACCGCATCCTCAAGGCCATGCGGCGCTCCTACCGCTCGGAGAAGTTCCTCGGCATCCTCGACCGAGTGCGCGCGAAGATCCCGAACGCGGCGATCTCGACCGACATCATCGTCGGCTTCCCCGGCGAGACCGAGGAGGACTTCCTCGAGACCATGCGCGTCGTCGAAGCGGCGCGCTTCGCGAGCGCGTTCACGTTCCAGTACTCCATCCGCGCGGGCACGCCGGCCGCGACGATGGAGGAGCAGGTGCCGAAGGAGATCGTGCAGGAGCGCTACGAGCGCCTCATCGCGCTGCAGGAGCGCATCTCCTGGGAGGAGAACCAGGCGGTCGTCGGCCGCGAGGTCGAGGTGCTCGTCGCCACGGGCGAGGGCCGCAAGGATGCGGAGACGCACCGGCTCACCGGCCGCGCGCAGGACAGCCGCCTCGTGCACTTCGAGCTGCCGGCGGGTTCGCCGACGCCGCGCCCCGGCGACACGGTCACCGTGACCGTCACCCAGGCCGCCCCCTTCTACCTCGTCGCCGACTCCGTCGACGGAGCGCCGCTGCGCATCCGCCGCACCCGGGCCGGCGACGCGTGGGATCGCGCGCAGGCCGACAGCTGCGGCGTCCCCGCGGCCGGCGACGGCGCGGCCTCGAACGGCGCCGCGCGCGTCTCGCTCGGGCTGCCGAGCATCCGCGTGCTGCCGACGACGAGCGAGCCCCTCGTCAGCCCGGGCGTCGGCACGATGCCGATCTACGACGTGCACGACGACCTGCGGTAGCCGGTGACGGGGGAGCAGGGCGCGCTCGTCGCCATCGTCGGCGCGACGGGCACGGGCAAGTCCGATCTCGCGCTGGACCTCGCCGAGGCGATCGCGGAACGCGGCGGCACGGCCGAAGTCGTCAACGCCGACGCCATGCAGCTCTACCGTGGCATGGACATCGGCACGGCGAAGCTGCCGGTCGCCGAGCGGAGGGGTGTCCCGCACCACCTGCTCGACGTCGCCGCCGTCACCGACGAGGTGACGGTCGCCGCCTACCAGTCCCAGGCACGTGCGGCGATCGAGGAGATCACCGCGCGCGGTGCCACGGCGCTGCTCGTGGGCGGATCGGGGCTCTACGTGTCCGCGGTCATCCATGACTTCCGGTTCCCCGGCACGGACGCGGCGCTGCGCGCGCGACTCGAGGCGGAGCTCGCCGAGTCGGGCCCCGGCCTGCTGCATCGGCGGCTCCGGGACATCGACCCGGTCACGGCCGCGAGCGTCGATCCGGCCAACGGCCGTCGCATCGTGCGCGCGCTCGAGGTCATCGAGCTCACGGGCGAGCCGAAGGCGGCGAGACTGCCCGATGAGCCCGTCCCGTGGCGTCCGCACCGCACCCTGCGGCTCGGCTCGCCGCGCGCCGACCTCGTCGCCCGGCTGGATGCCCGGGTGGAGCGGATGTGGGCCGATGGACTCGTCGAGGAGGTGCGCGGGCTCGTGCCGCTCGGCCTCGAGCGCGGGGTCACGGCACGGAAGGCGATCGGGTACGCCCAGGCGCTCGCCGAGCTCCACGGCACCATGACGCGGGCCGAGGCGGTCGCCGAGACGCAGCTGCTCACGCGCAAGTACGCGCGTCGGCAGGTCTCGTGGTTCAAGCGCTATCCGGGAGCCGTGGACGTCGACGCGGCCGACCGGGCCGCGGCAGCGGCCGTCGTCGCGGCCGAGGCGAGGCTGGCGGCATGACGCGGCGACCGTCGACCCCGGAACCGGGCCGCCATCGGTGCGGCCTCGGTCGCGGGCGACCGCCGCTCGGCCGGGCATCCGGCGCCCTCGCCTGCCGGAGCGGCCATAGACTCGACGGATGCCGATCGAGCTCGCATTCACCAAGGGTCAGGGCACGGGCAACGACTTCGTGCTCGTCGCCGATCCCGACGACGCCGCCCCGCTGACGCCGTCGCAGATCGCCGCGGTGTGCGACCGACGCTTCGGCATCGGCGGCGACGGCCTCATCCGTGCGGTGCGCACGGCCGCGCTGCCCGACGGCGCCGAGATCGCGAAAACCCGGCCGGACGCGGTCTGGTTCATGGACTACTGGAACTCCGACGGGTCGGTCTCGGAGATGTGCGGCAACGGCGTGCGCGTCTTCGTGCGCTACCTGCTCGCCGAGGGCCTGCTCGAGCTCGCTCCCGGCGAGACCGTCGCGATCGGCACACGGGCCGGCGTGCGCGAGGTCAGCTCGATCGGCGACGACGGCGACGCCGGGAGCACCTCGATCGACGGTTTCGAGGTCGACCTCGGCGTGTGGCGCGGGTCCGGCGACGAGCCGCTCGTCGGCGCCGTGGGGCTCGACGTCGCGCGCCCGGGCCTCGGCATCGACGTCGGCAACCCGCACGTGGTCGTCGCGCTCGCCGACGACGCCGAGCTCGAGCGCATCGAGCTCACGCGGGCGCCGATCCTCGACCCGGCTCCGCCCGCCGGGGCGAACGTCGAGTTCGTCGTGCCCGCCGACCCGCTCGTCGTCGACGGCGTGGGTCGCATCCGGATGCGCGTCCACGAGCGCGGCTCGGGCGAGACGCTCTCGTGCGGCACGGGCGCGGCTGCGGCGGCGCTCGCCGTGCGGCACTGGGCCGGCCGTCGTGCTCCCGATCGCTGGGAGGTGCGCGTTCCCGGCGGCGTGCTCGGCGTGCGGGTCGTCAGCGCCGCAGACGGCGAGCACGTGCTGCTCTCCGGGCCGGCGACGCTCGTCTTCGGCGGCAGCATCCTGCTCGACTGAGCCGGCGACGCCCGCGTCGAGCGGGCGGCCGGGGGCCTAGTCGGCGTCGCGCGTGACGACGAGCAGGCGGAAACCCTTCGCCGAACCCTCGCGGGTCACGGTGTAGCCGTCGGCGAACTCCGCGGCGAGCCACCGGTGCAGGGAATCGGACCCGAGGTTCTTCTGGACGACGAGCCACGCCTGGCCGCCCGGTTCGAGGCGGGGGAGCCACTGGCGGAGCATGCCGTGCAGCACGTCCTTGCCGACGCGGATGGGCGGATTCGACCGGATCGAGCGGAAGCTGAGATCCGCGGGAACATCCTCGGGCGTCGCCGCGTTGACGTTGGAGAGTCCGAGGCGGGCGGCGTTGCGGCGCACGAGGTCGAGGGCGCGTTCGTTGACGTCGACGGCCCACACGGTCGCCTCGGGGGATTCGAGCGCGGCGGTGAGGGTGATCGGCCCCCAGCCGCTGCCGAGGTCGAGGATCGCCCCCGACTCGGGAGCGGATGGACCGTCCTCGAGCAGCACGGACGTGCCGAGATCGACGCGATCGGGGCTGAAGATGCCGGATGCCGTCTCCAGACGGCGCTCGGCGCCCGCGAGCCGCACGACGAGCGGACGACGGTCGGCCTTGCTCGCCGGGCTCGCGGAGAAGTAGTGGTCGCTCGACATGCATGCGACCGTATCGCACGGGTCTTCGAGGATGCCTCGGAGGGCCCGCGCAACGAGAGGAACTAAACTGGAACCGATGACCGCAGACGAACTGCAGACGGCGAACGCCCAGAGCACGCCCGAGACGACCCGCGACGACGCGATCGAGCGGGTGCTGGCGCACGCCGACACCCGGGCGGAGGTGCGCCGATTCACGGCCGGACCGGCCGAGGCGATCATGGATGCCTCGCACGCCGCCGGCAGCGGGTTCGACGGCGAGCAGTTCGAGCGCGAGGAGCGCGCGGCGCTGCGCCGCGTGCAGGGCCTCTCGACGGAGCTCGAGGACGTCACCGAGGTCGAGTACCGGCAGCTGCGGCTCGAGAACGTCGTGCTCATCGGCGTCTACCGTCAGGGATCGCTGGAGGATGCCGAGAACTCGCTGCGCGAGCTCTCGGCGCTGGCCGAGACGGCCGGCGCGCGGGTGCTCGACGGCGTGCTGCAGCGCCGTCCGAACCCCGACCCGTCGACCTACCTCGGCCGCGGCAAGGTCGCCGAGCTCGCCGCGATCGTCGCCGCGCTCGGTGCGGACACCGTCGTCGCCGACACCGAACTCGCCCCGAGCCAGCGCCGTGCGCTGGAGGACGCGGTCAAGGTCAAGGTGATCGACCGCACCGCGGTCATCCTCGACATCTTCAGCCAGCACGCCAAGAGCCGCGAGGGCAAGGCGCAGGTCGAGCTGGCGCAGCTCGAGTACCTGCTGCCGCGACTGCGCGGCTGGGGCGAGTCGATGTCCCGCCAGGCCGGCGGTCAGGTCGGCGGCGCTGGCGCGGGCATGGGGTCCCGCGGTCCCGGTGAGACGAAGATCGAGCTCGATCGCCGTCGCATCCACTCGCAGATGGCGAAGCTGCGCAAGCAGATCGCGGGCTTCAAGCCGGCCCGCGAGGCCAAGCGTGCGAACCGCAAGCGCAACGCGGTGCCCTCGGTCGCGATCGCCGGCTACACGAACGCCGGCAAGTCGAGCATCCTGAACCGCATCACCGGTGCGGGCCTGCTCGTCGAGAACGCGCTGTTCGCCACCCTCGACTCGACGGTGCGCCGCAACACGACGGCCGACGGGCGCATCTACACGCTCGCCGACACCGTCGGCTTCGTTCGCAACCTCCCGCACCAGCTCGTCGAGGCGTTCCGTTCGACCCTCGAGGAGATCGGCGACAGCGATCTCGTCGTGCACGTCGTCGACGGCGCCCACCCCGACCCGGCCGGCCAGATCGCCACGGTGCGCGACGTCATCGGCGAGGTCGGCGCGCGCGACATCCCGGAGCTCATCGTCTTCAACAAGGCCGACCTCCTCGATGAGGACGACCGCCTGCTGCTGCGCGGCCTCGAGCCGAACGCCGTCTTCGCGTCGGCGCGCACCGGCGAGGGCGTCGACGAGGTGCTCGCCGCGATCGAGCGGATGCTGCCCGACCCCACGGTCGTGATCGACCTGCTCGTGCCCTACGAGCGCGGCGACGTCATCTCGACGCTGCACGAGTCGGGCCGCGTGGTCGAGACGGAGTACGCCGAGGCGGGTACCCGCGTGCGGGCGATGGTCTCGCCCGAACTCGCCGGCCAGCTCGCCGAGTTCGCGGTCCGCTCCGCCATCACGGCCTGACCCCGGTTCGAAGCGCGGCGCGCGACCGCGGCGGGGCGGACGCACCCCCTGCTGCGGCCGTGCGCCCATCGCCGTCGCCGGGGACGCATGGCGTCATCCGATGACGTTTTCCGGCGGGTCTCTGGTCTCGCGGGGCGAGGCTGACTACATTCGCATTCGATCGAAGCGTCGGCGCCGTGCGCCGACCGGAGCGACCGCCGAGCCCGGCACCCGCCCGTGATCCCCGGAGCCGCCGGCTTCCGGGGCGCGGCGTGCCGCGCGCGAGAGTCCTCCCGAAGGTGTCGAATGACGGATCCCGCTACGGACCGGGGCGCAGAGCCCGACTGTCCGGACTTCCCGGTCTCCTTCGAGCTCTACCCGCCGCGCACCGACGCCGCGGCGCTCGCGCTCGGCCGCACCATCGATCGGCTCGCCGAGACGGATCCCGCGTTCATCTCGGTCACCTTCGGTGCCGGCGGATCCGATCGCAGCCGATCCCTCACCGTCCTGCAGTACATCCTGAACGCGACGAGCGTCGATGCCATGGCGCACCTCACCTGCATCGGCTCGTCGCACGCGGAGGCGAACCGCCTGGTGCGCGAGTTCCTCGACGCCGGCATCACGAGCTTCCTCGCCCTCCGCGGCGACCCGCCGGCGGGCGTCGCCGAGGAGGACGTGGTGCTCGGCGACGTCGCCTCCTCGGCCGAGCTCGTGCAGCTCATCCACCGGGTCCAGCAGGAGCGGCAGCCGTTCGCCCAGCTCGGCGTGCCCGGGAACCCCGGCGGTCGGCGGATCTCCGCTCGGCCCCGCCCGGAACGCGTCGCCGTCGCGGCGTTCCCCGACGGGCATCCGCGATCGCGCACCTCGCAGCAGGACATCGACGCCCTGCTCGCCAAGGAGGCCGCGGGCGCCAACCTCGCGATCACGCAGCTCTTCTGGCATCCCGAGGACTACCTCGGCTACGTCGAGCGGGCCCGCGCCGGCGGCGTGACGATCCCGATCCTCCCCGGCATCATGCCGACCACGAACCCGCGCCGGCTCGTGCGGCTCGAGGAGCTCACGGGGGTGCCGGCACCGGCGCGCCTGTCGATCGACCTCGAGATCGAGCCGGACCCGTCCGTGCAGTTCGACATCGGCGTCGCGCACGCCGCCGAACTCGCGCGGGCGGTCCTCGCAGAGGGAGCTCCCGGCCTGCACCTGTACACGTACAACCGCCACGAGGCGGCGCTCGCCGTGCTCGCACGGCTCGGACGCGTCCCGGCACGAGCATCCTGAGCAATCCCATGAGCGTCGCGTTCCCCGGAGCCCTCGTGCTCGGATACCCCCGCATCGGCCCGAACCGCGAGCTCAAGCGCGCCGTCGAGTCGTACTGGGCCGGCCAGCTCGACGCCGACGGCCTCGAAGCCGCCGCGGCCGAGCTCCGCGCTGCGACCCGCTCTCGACTCGTCGAACTCGGCCTCGGCCGGGAGGACTCCAGCCTGCCCGAGACGTTCTCGTTCTCCGACCAGGTGCTCGACGCCCTGCTCGCAGTCGGGGCGGTGCCCGGCCGCTTCGCGGGGCTCGCCGGGCTCGACCTGCTCTTCGCGCTCGCACGAGGCACGGCCGACGTCGCTCCGCTCGAGCTCACGAAGTGGTTCGACACGAACTACCACCACCTCGTGCCGGAGATCGGCCCCGACACCGACTTCTCCTTCGCCGACGACCGGCGGGTGCGCGAGGTCGCCGAGGCCCGGGCGGCGGGCTTCGTCACGCGTCCGGTCCTCGTCGGGCCGGTCACGCTGCTCGCGCTCGCGAAGCGCGCCGACGGCGCGCCCGACGGCTTCGTGCCGATCCAGCGCCTCGACGATCTCCTGCCGGTGTACGCCGAGCTGCTCGCCGCGCTCGCGGATGCCGGTGCCGACTGGGTGCAGCTCGACGAGCCGGTGCTCGTCAGCGACGCGGTCGCGATCGACCGTGCGGAACTCCGGGATGCCACGGCGCGCGCCTACGAGACCCTCGGTTCGGCGCCGCGGCGTCCGGGCATCCTCGTGGCGACGCCCTACGGCGACCCGCGCGACGCGCTGCCCGTGCTCGCCGCGGCCCCGATCGAGGCGATCGGCCTCGACCTCGTGCGCGGCCGACTGCCCGAGCACCTCGACGCCGCGGCGGAGGAGGGGCTCGCAGGCAAGGCCATCGCGGCGGGCGTCGTCGACGGCCGCAACGTCTGGCGCGCCGACCTCGACGCGGCGCTCGATCGGCTCGAGCAGGCCGGACGCTTCAGCGGGGAGATCGCCGTCTCGACGTCCACGTCGCTGCAGCACGTGCCGCACGACGTCGCGCGCGAGAACGCGCTCGAACCCGCGCTGGTGGGTCGGCTCGCCTTCGCCGACCAGAAGGTCGCCGAGGTCGCCCTGCTCGCGCGGGGGCTCGCCGAGGGGCGGGAGGCGATCGCTACGGAGCTCACCGCCGCCGCCGCGGATCGCGCCGCGGGCGCCGCCGCCGACGGCGTTCGGGTCGCCGCCGTGCGGGCGCGAACGGTCGGGATCGGGGAGTCGGACTCGCGGCGCGTTCCGTATTCGGAGCGGCTCGTCGCGCAAACGGGACTGGGTCTGCCGCCGCTGCCGACGACGACGATCGGCTCGTTCCCGCAGACGCCCGAGGTCCGACGTGCCCGCGCGGCCCTCGCTCGCGGCGAATCGAGCGCCGAGGCGTACGACGCCCGCATGCGCGAGGAGATCGAACGCGTCATCCGCCTGCAGGAGCAGCTCGGCCTCGACGTCCTGGTGCACGGCGAGCCCGAGCGCAACGACATGGTGCAGTACTTCGCCGAGCGGCTCGACGGGTTCACCGTCACGGAGCACGGCTGGGTGCAGTCCTACGGCTCCCGCTGCACGCGTCCGTCGATCCTCTGGGGCGACGTCTCCCGTCCGGCGCCCATGACGGTCGAATGGTCGCGATACGCCGCCTCGCTCACCGACAAGCCGGTGAAGGGGATGCTGACGGGCCCGGTGACGATCCTCGCGTGGTCGTTCGTGCGCGACGACCAGCCCCTCGGCGACACCGCACGTCAGGTCGCGCTCGCCCTCCGCGACGAGATCGCCGACCTCGAGGCCGTCGGCCTCGGCGTCATCCAGGTCGACGAGCCCGCGCTGCGCGAGCTGCTGCCGCTCGAGCACGCCCGACGGGAGGCCTACCTCGAGTGGGCCGTCGGCGCCTTCCGGCTCGCCACGGGCGGGGCGGCGGCGTCGACGCAGGTGCACACGCATCTCTGCTACTCGGAGTTCGGCGCCGTCATCGACGCCGTGCGCGACCTCGACGCCGACGTCACCTCGATCGAGGCGGCGCGCAGCCGCATGGAGGTCGTCGACGAGCTCGCAGCGGCGGGCTTCGACCACGGCATCGGACCGGGCGTCTGGGACATCCACTCGCCTCGGGTGCCCTCGAGCGACGAGCTCGTCGGGCTCCTCGAGCTCGCCGCCCGGCGCATCGAGCCGGGCCGGCTCTGGGTCAACCCCGATTGCGGGCTGAAGACGCGGGGATACGAGGAGACCGTGGCGACGCTGCGCAACCTCGTGGACGCCGCCGCGCGCGTGCGGGCGGAACTCGCCCTCGGGGCCTGAATCCGCTGAGAGGTCCATGAGGGTCCGCCGGTTGCCAGGGTCTCCCCGGCGACCGGCGGGTACCTTCGTGGCCATGCAGCTCGCGGTCAACGAATCCGGCGCCGGCGATCGCACGGCGATCCTCATCCACGGCATCATGTCGGATTCGCGCGCCTGGCACCGGGTGGTGCAGGAGTTGCAGGAGCACGGCTTCCGCGTGCTCGCGGTCGACCTCGCAGGCCACGGCAAGAGCCCGCGCTCGCACCGGTACTCGCCCGCGGGGTGGGCCGACGACGTCGTCGAGACGGTCGCGCCGCTGCTGGCCGGCCGCGCGCCGGACGTCGTGATGGGCCACTCGCTCGGCGGCCTCGTCGCAAGCCTCGTCGGCGACCGCCTCGCCCCGCGCGCGGCGATCTACGTGGACCCCGCCTTCGCGTTCCCGAGCGGCATCAAGGGTGTCGCGTACAAGGTCGGCTTCGCGCTCATGCCGCGGCCGAAGCGCTCCGCACTGGTCCGCATGAACCCGAAGTGGAGCGCCGACGACGTCGAGATCGAGCTCGCGACGCTGCGGGACTGGGACAAGCGCACCATCCTCGGCCTCGCGGACTCGCGACACCTCGTGCCGCCGGAGCGGCTCGTCGCGCCGAGCCTCGTGGTGCTGGCCGAGAAGAGCCTGCTCATCACGGCGAAGGCGGCGAACGCGATGCGCGGCAACGGGATGACCGTGCACACGGTTCCCGGGACCGGGCACACCGTCTTCCGCGACGAGCACGCGGCGTTCATGACGGTCGTGCGCGAGTGGCTCGCCGGCCTGCCGGCGCTGGCTGCGCGCTCGGCCGCCTGACGGTCCGCCGCCGCTCGCGCGACGCGGAGGGGGCTCAGACGGCGCGGAGCACCGCGACGACCTTGCCGAGCACCTCGGCCTCGTCGCCGAGGATCGGCTCGAACGCCGAGTTGCGCGGCAGCAGCCACGTGTGGCCGTCGCGCTGGCGGAAGACCTTGACGGTCGCCTCGCCGTCGAGCATCGCCGCGACGATCTCTCCGTTCTCGGCGGTCGGCTGCGCGCGAACGACGACCCAGTCGCCGTCGCAGATCGCCGCGTCGATCATCGATTCGCCGACGACCTTGAGCATGAACAGCTCGCCCTTGCCGACGAGTTGGCGGGGGAGCGGGAAGACGTCTTCGACCTGCTGTTCGGCGGTGATCGGGATGCCCGCGGCGATGCGGCCGACCAGCGGCACGAGCGCCGCGTCGCCGGCGGGCGTCGGCATTTCGGCGACCGGTCGCGGGGCCGGGCGGGGCGCATCGACGAGCACCTCGAGCGCGCGGGGCCGGTTGGGGTCGCGGCGGATGCAGCCGGCGAGCTCGAGCTGGTTGAGCTGGTGGGTGACGCTGGAGAGCGAGGAGAGTCCGACGGCGTCGCCGATCTCGCGCATGCTCGGCGGGTAGCCGCGGTCGGCGACGGAGCGCTGGATGGCCTCGAGGATCGCCTGCTGCTTGGCGCTCAGGCTCTTGCGGCGGCGGGCTGACCCCGCGCCGCGGGGGTCGGTCGCTGCGGTCTCGGCGGTCACGTCGGGCTCCCTGTCGTCGCGTTCGCATCGGCGTTGTCGGCGGTGCGTGCTGGACTCCTCGCAGGGGAATCGTCCAGATCTTTCGAAACTGTATCCGCCTGGCGCGCTCGCGACCAGCAGGCGGTGCTGCGTGTCGCCTGATTTCCCGCGGAATCGTGGGGGTGACACGCCGGCGATCGGGTCTTGTGTTCGAACGGAATCGAAGATACGTTCGGAACAGAGATTCGCTCCCGGTCCTCCCGGCCGAGGGCCGGGGCGATCTCGTCCAAACACCTGGCGGCCGAACGGCCGGCACGCATCGGAGGTCGGAGGGGTCATGAGCATCGCGATCGAGTCGAAGTTCGTCCCGACGGGCGCGCAGCCCGTGGCGGCGGTGCGCACCCGTTTGCGCCTGACGCCCCGCGGCAGGGCCGTGCTGATGGTCCTCGCCGCGCTTCCGCTCATCGCGCTCGCGCTCGCACTGGGGCTCGCCTCGGGCGGGGCGATCGCCGACTCGGATGTCTCGGGGGCGCCGGTCGTGTTCTCGACGGTCATCATCGAACCGGGGGAGACGCTCTGGCAGATCGCGCTCGACTACGCGCCCGAGGAAGACCCGCGGGATGTCATCGCCGACATCGTCCGGCTCAACGGGCTCGCGTCGACCGATGTCCTGCCTGGGCAGGAGCTCGCGCTGCCCCTCGAGTTCTGATCCGCGCCGAGGCGCGAGGGCTGGCGTCACGGGCGCGGGCCGCGCAACAGAGCGCAAGGCATCCGGGCTCGCTCGGTAGGCTGGAACGGTGACCTCGCTCGACGATCTGCCGATCCGCGACGACCTCCGTGGTCGTTCCCCGTACGGTGCCCCGCAGAAGACGGTGCCCGTGGCGTTGAACGTGAACGAGAACACCCATCCGATCCCCGAGGACGTCGCGCACGACGTCGTCGCCCGAGTCGCCGAAGCGATCCTCTCGCTCAACCGCTACCCCGACCGCGAGTTCACCGCGCTCCGGGAAGCGCTCGCGGGCTACCTCGGCCACGGGCTCGAAGCCGCGAACCTCTGGGCGGCGAACGGCTCGAACGAGGTGCTGCAGCAACTGCTCCAGGCCTTCGGCGGCCCGGGCCGCACGGCCCTCGGCTTCTCGCCGACGTACTCCATGTATCCGCTGCTCGCCGCCGGCACGGGCACGGCCTGGATCGACGCCCCGCGCGACGCGGACTTCGAACTGACCGCCGAGACCGCGGTCGCGGCCGTGCACGAGCACGATCCCGACCTCGTGCTGCTGTGCGCGCCGAACAACCCCACCGGCACCCCGGTCTCCCTCGAGGTGATCGAGGCGGTCGCCGATGCCGCGCGCGGCATCGTGATCGTCGACGAGGCGTACTTCGAGTTCGCCGAGCCCGGCGCCCCGAGCGCGCTGACGCTCCTGGCGGGGCGACCGCGCCTCGTCGTCTCCCGCACGATGAGCAAGGCGTTCGCGTTCGCCGGCGCCCGCGTCGGCTATCTCGCGGCCGATCCGGCCGTGACCGACGCCGTCCGGCTCGTGCGGTTGCCCTACCACCTCTCCGCCATCACGCAGGCCGCCGCGCTCGGCGCCCTGGCCCACTCCGACGAGATGCTCGCCACCGTCGCGGACATCCGCGGCCAGCGCGAGCGCATCGAACGCGAGCTCGCCGCACTCGGCTTCCGCCCCTACCGCTCCGGCGCGAACTTCGTGCTCTTCGGCGGGGTGGCCGACCCGCACGCGGTCTTCACGGCGCTGCTGGAGCGCGGCATCCTGATCCGCGACATCGGCCTGCCCGGCACGCTCCGCGTGACCGCGGGCACCGAGACCGAGACGACCGCCTTCCTCGAGGCGCTCGCCGCGCTCGGGTCGGCGGCCGTCGCGGTCGACGCCGACACCGAATCCGCAAGGAGGAGCGCATGAGCGCCCACCGCACCGCCGAGATCTCCCGGTCGACGAGCGAGTCGAGCATCGAGCTGCGGCTCGACCTCGACGGCACGGGCGTCGCCGATATCGACACGAGCGTGCCGTTCTTCGACCACCTGCTCACCGCGTTCGCCAAGCACTCGCTCACCGACCTGACGGTGCGCGCCCACGGCGACACCGACATCGACGTGCACCACACCGTCGAGGACACGGGCATCGTGCTCGGCCAGGCGATCCGTGCCGCGCTCGGCGACAAGTCGGGCATCTCGCGCTACGGCGACGCGCTCGTACCGCTCGACGAGGCGCTGGCGCAGGCGGTCGTCGACATCTCCGGCCGTCCGTACCTCGTGCACACGGGCGAGCCCGCGGGCTTCGAGTACCACCTCATCGGCGGGCACTTCACCGGTTCGATGGTGCGCCACGTCTTCGAGGCGATCTCGTTCAACGCGGCGCTCACCGTGCACGTCACGGTGCTCGGCGGCCGCGACCCGCACCACATCGCCGAAGCCGAGTTCAAGGCCTTCGCCCGCGCGTTCCGGCAGGCGAAGGCGCTCGACCCGCTCGTCTCGGGCATCCCGTCGACGAAGGGGGCGTTGTGAGCACGCCGCTCGAAGGACTCCCGCCGCTGCCGCGCGCCCCGAAGGTCGTCGTCCTCGACTACGGTTCCGGCAACGTGCACTCCGCCGTCAAGGCGCTCGAGGCGGCCGGCGCCGAGGTCGAGCTGACGAGCGAGCGCACCGCGGTGCTCGAAGCCGACGGGCTCGTCGTGCCGGGCGTCGGCGCATTCGCGGCCGTCGCCGAGCAGCTCGCGGCCGTGCACGGCGCCGAGCTCGTCGACCGGCGACTCGCCGGCGGCCGTCCGGTGCTCGGCATCTGCGTCGGCATGCAGGTGCTCTTCGAGCGCGGCGTGGAACGCGGCGTCGAGTCGGAGGGGCTCGGCGAATGGCCGGGCGTCGTCACCGAACTGCCCGCCGACGTCCTGCCGCACATGGGCTGGAACACCGTCGAGGCCGACGAGGGATCGGTGCTCTTCGACGGCATCGGCGACGAGCGCTTCTACTTCGTGCACTCCTTCGCCGCGCAGGAGTGGTCGCTCGACATCATCCCGCCCTTCCCGCCGGCGCGGCTCACCTGGGCCGAGCACGGCGGCCGGTTCCTCGCCGCCGTCGAGAACGGGCCGCTGTCGGCCACGCAGTTCCACCCCGAGAAATCCGGCGAGGCGGGAATCCGCCTGCTCCGCAATTGGGTCGCGAGCCTCCTCTGAGGCGCCGACCGGCGATCGCGTTCCAGCGCATCCGATCGCAGCCGTCCGGCCCGCGCCCAGGCGCGGCCCGGCGGTCCGAGTAGGATGCTTGACCGTGCCCGATCGGTCCCGGGCCACCTTCCCAACCCGCACGAGGAAATCCACGAAATCCACATGAGTGAGTTCAGCAGCACCCCCAAGCTCGTCCTGCTTCCCGCCGTCGACATCGCCGACGGCAAGGCGGTGCGGCTGACCCAGGGCGAGGCCGGCACCGAGACCAACTACGGCGACCCCGTCGACGCGGCCGCCGACTGGGCCGATCAGGGCGCCGAGTGGATCCACCTCGTCGACCTCGACGCCGCGTTCGGCCGCGGGTCGAACCTCGGCATCCTGAAGCGCGTCATCAAGTCGGTCCGGAACGTCAACGTCGAGCTCTCCGGGGGCATCCGCGACGACGAGAGCCTCGAGCGGGCGCTGAACCTCGGCGCGAAGCGCGTCAACCTCGGCACGGCCGCCCTCGAGAACCCCGAGTGGGCCGCCTCCGTCATCGCCCGCTACGGCGAGCTCGTCGCGATCGGCCTCGACGTGCGCGGCACGACGCTCGCCGCGCGCGGCTGGACCGAGGAGGGCGGCGACCTCTGGACGGTCTTCGACCGCCTCGAGCAGGCCGGCGCGGCCCGCTACGTCGTCACCGACGTGACCAAGGACGGCACGCTGCAGGGCCCGAACATCGACCTGCTCCGTCAGATCATGGAGCGCACCGAGCGTCCCGTGGTCGCCTCCGGCGGCATCTCGAGCCTCGACGACATCGCCGCGCTGCGCGAACTCGTCCCGCAGGGCCTCGAGGGCGCGATCGTCGGCAAGGCCCTCTACGCGGGCGCGTTCACGCTCGCCGAGGCGCTGGATGTCGCCGGCGACTGATCCGCACCGGGCGCCGGGCGCCGAGGGCCAGGCCTGGGCGGATGCCCACACGCCGGGCGGTCACGGGGATTCGGCCGGTCAGCCGTGGGCGGGACGCTCGTTCGAGTCGAACCCGTTCGCGGGCGACGACGGCACGGCGACGCCGGCCCTCGCGCTCGCGCTCGAGGACTTCGCGGCGGGCACCCGCGGCCCGGAGGCCGTCGTCGACGCGTTCCGCGCGGCGCGCCTGCTGATCCCGCTCGTCGCCCACGCCGGCGACGGCGGCACCGAGATCGGCGCGCACGGGCTCGCCGTCGACAAGAGCCAGGAGCTCTCGATCGTGACGGTCGCCGGGCCCGACGGTCGCAACGTGCTGCCGGTGTTCTCGTCCGTGGCGACGATGCAGGCGTGGAGCCCGACCTCGCGGCCCGTGCCGGCCGACGGCGGCCGGGTGGCACTCGCGGCCGTCGACGACGGCACCGAGCTCGTCGTCCTCGACCCGGGGTCGCCGAGCGAGTTCGCGATCCGGCGCCCCGCCGTCTGGGCGGTGGCGCAGTCCGCGCCCTGGACGCATCCGGCCCGTTCGCCCGAGGTCCGCGACGGCTTCCTGCGCTCGATCGCCTCCGAGCTCGCCGTCGTCGACGTGGAGCTCGAGCCGGGCGACCGGTTCCAGCGGCTCGTCGGGCCGGAGCTCGTCGTCCGGTTGCGGCTCGTGCAGGGCCTCACCCGCGCGGAGCTCGACTCGGTCCTGCGCCGCCTCGCCGAGCGTTGGGCCGCGGACGAGGCCGTCGCGACGCTCGTCGACTCGTTGACGGTCAAGCTGGCGCCTGCCGCCGACTGACGTCGGGCCGGGCGCTGGGCGTCCGCCTGACGCTTGCCGCCGTCCGATCGCCGCGGAAGACTCACGTCGTGGACGAGGACGCGGCCGACCCGATGCAGCAGTCGCTCGAGGTTGCCGCGACGCGCGCCCGCAGTTGGCTCGAACGGATGCCCGAATGGCCGATCCTGCCGACGGCCGGCATCGAGGCGGTCGAGGACGCCCTCGGGCGCGAGCTGCCCGCGCACGGGGAGGACCCCGCGGCGGTCGTCGCGCGCCTCGCCGACGCCGTGGAGCCCGGCCTCATCGCGATGCAGTCGCCCCGCTTCTTCGGCTGGGTGATCGGCGGCACGCTGCCGGCGGCGCTCGGCGCCGACTGGCTCGTCTCCGCATGGGACCAGAACACGGCGATGCGGAGCGTGACCCCCGGGGTCGTCGCGGCCGAGGAGCTCGCCGGACGGTGGATCCTCGACTTGCTGGGCCTGCCCGAGGGGGCCTCGGTCGGCTTCACGACGGGGGCGACGATGGCCGGCTTCGCCGCGCTCGCCGCGGCGCGCGACGCCGTGCTCGAACGCGCCGGCGTTCGCGAACGGGGCGATCGCGGTGGTCCGCGCTGCGGGATCCGCCGAGGTCTCAACGGATCCCGCAGCGGGGAAGATCGGAGGAGCACACGGCCGAACTCCGGGTGCCTAGGCAGCCGCGAGGCCGACGTCAGCACGGGAGGAGGGGGGG
>NZ_WSTA01000068.1 GCF_009789225.1 Agromyces seonyuensis
CCGCCGCGAGCACTTCGGCGCCCGGATCGGCGCGCGCGATCCCGCGGGCCTGGGCGGCCAGGCGCGGCCCGCCCGCGGCATCCGCGACGTTGACGACGAGGATGCCCGGCTCGGCCGGATCCAGCAGCCCGAGGCAGCTGCCCAGGAACTCGGGCGCGTCGACGAAGGCCGGGGCGTCGAGCCCGCGGTAGACGTCGAGGACGACGGCGTCGAAGCGCTCGCCGATCCGCGCGACCTCGCTGCGGGCGTCGGCGACGCGCACCTCGACGGGCTCGCCGGCCGGCAGCGGCATCCGTTCGAGCACGGCGCGGACGACGTCGGCGTCGACGTCTACCGCGACCTGCCGCGAGCCGGGCCGCGTCGCGGCGAGGTAGCGCAGGAGCGTCAGCCCGCCGCCGCCGAGGTGCAGCACCCGGATCGCCCGCCCGGCGGGCGCGAGGCCGTCGAGGGCGTTGCCGATGCGGCGCGCGTACTCGAAGAAGAGGTGCGTCGGGTCGATGGCGTCGACGTGCGACTGGGCGGCGCCGTCGACGACGAGGGTGTATCCGGTCGAGGAGAAGACGTCCGCTTCGAACTCGATGCGCGCCCCGGTCATGGATGCATCGTGGCACGGGGTCGACCCGGCCGACACCCGTCGATCCGCGTCAGGACGGGGATCGGGACGCCTGGGAAGCCCCGACGGAGACCCCGCTCGCGGGGTTATACCGGAAGTTCCCTGAAAGATCAAGAATCCGACTGGACATCGCGTCGGCGCCGACCTATAGTTGAGGTTTGCGTTCCCAGACTCTTCGTTGCCTTCATATTGCGGTCGGCTTCTTCGCGTGTCGCGTCTCTCGCGGCACCACGCAACAACTCGTCTGAGACGTTCTCCAGACAGACAGTGAACCGGCCCGACGGGGCCGCCCATGGAGGGAATTTCCTTGGCTGCTGCGCGCAATGCGACCACGCCCACCCCGAAGAACGGACGCGGCGCAAGCCGTCTCTCGTTCGCCAAAGTCACCGACACCCTCACCGTACCCGACCTGCTCGAACTCCAGACCGAGAGCTTCGACTGGCTCGTCGGCAACGAGAAGTGGCAGGAGCGCGTCGCCGTCGCGCTCGAAGCCGGCCGCAACGACGTGCCGACCACCACGGGCCTCGAGGAGATCTTCGAGGAGATCAGCCCGATCGAGGACCTCCAGGAGACGATGCAGCTCTCCTTCTCGAACCCGGAGCTCGAGCCGGCGAAGTACTCGATCGACGAGTGCAAGGAGAAGGGCAAGACCTTCTCCGCGCCGCTGTACGTGAACGCCGAGTTCATGAACCACATCACCGGCGAGATCAAGACCCAGACGGTCTTCATGGGCGACTTCCCGCTCATGACCTCCAAGGGCACCTTCATCATCAACGGCACCGAGCGCGTCGTCGTGTCGCAGCTCGTCCGTTCGCCCGGCGTCTACTTCGAGCGCACCCCCGAGAAGACCTCCGACAAGGACATCTACTCGGCGCGCGTCATCCCGAGCCGCGGCGCGTGGCTCGAGTTCGAGATCGACAAGCGCGACCAGGTCGGCGTCCGCATCGACCGCAAGCGCAAGCAGTCGGTCACGGTCTTCCTGAAGGCGCTCGGCCTCTCGAGCGAGGACATCCTCGCCGAGTTCGCCGGCTACGAGTCGATGGCCCTCACCCTCGAGAAGGACAGCATCCTCACGAAGGAAGAGGCGCTGAAGGACATCTACCGCAAGCTCCGTCCGGGCGAGCAGGTCGCCGCCGAGGCCGCCCGCGCGCTCCTCGACAACTTCTACTTCAACCCGAAGCGCTACGACCTCGCCAAGGTCGGCCGGTACAAGATCAACAACAAGCTCGGCATCGACGCGCCGCTGACCGACTCGGTCCTCACCGTCGCCGACATCGTCGCCACGATCAAGTACCTCGTCGCCCTGCACGACGAGCGCGAGACGCTCCCGGGCGTCCGCAAGGGCGAGCAGGTCGACATCCGCCTCGACGTGGACGACATCGACAACTTCGGCAACCGTCGCATCCGCGCGGTCGGCGAGCTCATCCAGAACCAGGTCCGCACCGGTCTCTCGCGCATGGAGCGCGTCGTCCGCGAGCGCATGACCACGCAGGACATCGAGGCGATCACCCCGCAGACCCTGATCAACGTGCGACCCGTCGTCGCCGCGATCAAGGAGTTCTTCGGCACCTCGCAGCTCTCGCAGTTCATGGACCAGAACAACCCGCTCGCGGGTCTGACCCACAAGCGCCGCCTCTCGGCGCTCGGCCCCGGCGGCCTCTCGCGCGACCGCGCGGGCGTCGAGGTCCGCGACGTGCACCCCTCGCACTACGGCCGCATGTGCCCGATCGAGACGCCGGAAGGCCCGAACATCGGCCTCATCGGCTCGCTCGCGTCGTTCGCCCGCATCAACTCCTTCGGCTTCATCGAGACGCCGTACCGCAAGGTCGTCGCCGGCAAGGTCACCGACCAGGTCGACTACCTCACGGCCATGGAGGAGAGCAACTACATCGTCGCGCAGGCCGGCGTCCCGCTGAACTCGGACGGCACCTTCGTCGACGAGCGCATCCTGGCCCGCCGCGGCCAGGGCGGCGAGGTCGACCTGTTCCCGGCCTCCGAGATCGGCTACATGGACGTCTCGCCCCGCCAGATGGTGTCGGTCGGCACGTCCCTCATCCCGTTCCTCGAGCACGACGACGCGAACCGCGCCCTCATGGGTGCGAACATGCAGCGCCAGGCCGTCCCGCTCCTCCGCTCCGAGTCGCCGATCGTCGGCACCGGCATGGAGGGCTACGCGGCCATCGACGCCGGCGACGTCATCACCGCCGACAAGGCGGGCGTCGTCACGGAGGCCTCGGCCGACGTCGTGACGGTCCAGCTCGACGAGGGCGGCACGCAGAACTACTTCCTGCGCAAGTTCGACCGCTCGAACCAGGGCACGTCGTACAACAACCGCGTCATCGTCTCGGTCGGCGACCGCGTCGAGGTCGGCGAGGTCATCGCCGACGGCCCGGCGACGGAGAACGGCGAGCTCGCGCTCGGCAAGAACCTCCTCGTGGCGTTCATGCCGTGGGAGGGCTACAACTACGAGGACGCGATCATCCTCAGCCAGAACCTCGTGAAGGACGACGTGCTCTCGTCGATCCACATCGAGGAGTACGAGGTGGACGCCCGCGACACGAAGCTCGGCAAGGAGGAGATCACCCGCGATCTCCCCAACGTGAGCCCCGACCTGCTCGGCGACCTCGACGAGCGCGGCATCATCCGCATCGGCGCCGAGGTCCGCCCCGGCGACATCCTCGTCGGCAAGGTCACGCCGAAGGGCGAGACCGAGCTCTCGGCCGAGGAGCGCCTGCTCCGCGCGATCTTCAACGAGAAGAGCCGCGAGGTCCGCGACACCTCCCTGAAGGTGCCCCACGGCGAGCAGGGCACGATCATCGCCGTCAAGGAGTTCAACGCCGAGGACGGCGACGACGAGCTCGGCTCGGGCGTCAACCGCCGCGTGGTCGTCTACATCGCCCAGAAGCGCAAGATCACCGAGGGCGACAAGCTCGCTGGCCGTCACGGCAACAAGGGCGTCATCTCGCGCATCCTGCCCGTCGAGGACATGCCGTTCCTCGCGGACGGCACCCCCGTCGACGTCATCCTCAACCCCCTCGGCGTGCCGGGTCGAATGAACTTCGGCCAGGTCCTCGAGATCCACACGGGCTGGGCCGCCAAGCAGGGCTGGAAGATCGACGGCAAGCCGGAGTGGGCGAAGGCCCTCCCGGAGGAGGCCCGCGAGGTCGCCCCCGGCACGAAGGTCGCCACCCCGGTGTTCGACGGCGCCTCGCAGCGCGAGATCGCGGGTCTGCTCGACTCGACGCTCCCGACCCGCGACGGCGACCGCCTCATCGACTCGTCCGGCAAGACGCAGCTCTTCGACGGCCGCTCCGGCGAGCCGTTCCCGTACCCGATCTCGGTCGGCTACATGTACATCCTGAAGCTGCACCACCTCGTCGACGACAAGATCCACGCCCGCTCGACCGGCCCCTACTCGATGATCACCCAGCAGCCGCTCGGTGGTAAGGCGCAGTTCGGCGGCCAGCGCTTCGGCGAGATGGAGGTGTGGGCGCTCGAGGCGTACGGCGCCGCCTACGCCCTCCAGGAGCTCCTCACGATCAAGTCCGACGACATCCTCGGCCGCGTCAAGGTGTACGAGGCCATCGTCAAGGGCGAGAACATCCAGGAGCCCGGCATCCCCGAGTCGTTCAAGGTGCTCATGAAGGAGATGCAGTCGCTCTGCCTGAACGTCGAGGTCCTCTCGGCCGACGGCACGGCGGTCAGCCTGCGCGACACGGATGACGAGGCCTTCCGCGCTGCGGAGGAGCTCGGCATCAACATCTCCGCCCGCTTCGAATCGTCGAACATCGACGAGATCTGATCCGGCCAGAACGACGAGAAGAAACTTTTCAGGGAGAGAAATTGCTCGACGCAACTACGTTCGATGAGCTCCGCATCGGTCTGGCGACCGCCGACGACATCCGCAAGTGGTCGTACGGCGAGGTCAAGAAGCCGGAGACGATCAACTACCGCACGCTGAAGCCCGAGAAGGACGGGCTCTTCGGCGAGCAGATCTTCGGTCCGTCGCGCGACTGGGAGTGCGCGTGCGGCAAGTACAAGCGCGTCCGCTTCAAGGGCATCGTGTGCGAGCGATGCGGTGTCGAGGTCACCAAGTCCTCGGTCCGCCGTGAGCGCATGGGCCACATCGAGCTCGCCGCGCCCGTCACGCACATCTGGTACTTCAAGGGCGTGCCGTCGCGCCTCGGCTACCTGCTCGACATGGCGCCGAAGGACCTCGAGAAGGTCATCTACTTCGCCGCCTACATGGTGATCGACGTCGACGCGGAAGCCCGCGGCGAGGACCTGCCCGGCCTGGAGGCCGAGCTGCGCCTCGAGGTCGACACGATCGCCAAGGAGCGCGACAGCCGCATCGCGACGCTCATGGCCCGCAAGGAGAAGGAACTCGAGGACCTCGAGGCCGAGGGCGCCAAGAGCGAGCAGAAGAAGCGCGCCGAAGCCGCCCACGACAAGGAGATGACGCTCGTCCGCAAGTCGGCCGACGCGCAGATCGCCGAGCTCGAGAAGGTCTGGGAGGACTTCCGCACCCTCAAGGTCGGCGACCTCAAGCCCGAGGACGCCATCTTCCAGGAGCTGCAGGACCGCTTCGGCCAGTACTTCACCGCCCACATGGGCGCCGAGGCCATCAAGCGCCGTCTCGAGAGCTTCGACCTCGAGGCCGAGGCGCTCGACCTGCGCCTGCAGATCGCCGAGGGCAAGGGTCAGAAGAAGATCCGCGCCATCAAGCGCCTCAAGGTGGTCAGCGCCTTCCTCACGACCGGCGCCTCGCCGGCCTCGATGGTGCTCGACGTGGTCCCGGTCATCCCGCCGGAGCTGCGCCCGATGGTGCAGCTGGACGGCGGCCGCTTCGCGACCTCCGACCTCAACGACCTCTACCGTCGTGTGATCAACCGCAACAACCGTCTTCGTCGTCTGCTCGACCTCGGCGCCCCCGAGATCATCGTCAACAACGAGAAGCGGATGCTGCAGGAGGCGGTCGACGCCCTCTTCGACAACGGCCGTCGCGGCCGTCCCGTCACGGGCACCGGCAACCGCGCCCTCAAGTCCCTGAGCGACATGCTCAAGGGCAAGCAGGGTCGCTTCCGCCAGAACCTGCTCGGCAAGCGCGTCGACTACTCGGGCCGTTCGGTCATCGTCGTCGGCCCGCAGCTCAAGCTCCACCAGTGCGGTCTGCCCAAGCAGATGGCCCTCGAGCTGTTCAAGCCGTTCGTGATCAAGCGCCTCATCGACCTGTCGCACGCCCAGAACATCAAGGCGGCCAAGCGCATGGTCGAGCGCTCGAACCCGCACGTGTGGGACGTCCTCGAGGAGATCATCCGCGAGCGCCCCGTGCTGCTCAACCGCGCTCCGACGCTGCACCGCCTGGGCATCCAGGCCTTCGAGCCGCAGCTCGTCGAGGGCAAGGCCATCCAGCTCCACCCGCTCGTCTGCGCGGCGTTCAACGCCGACTTCGACGGCGACCAGATGGCCGTGCACCTGCCCCTGTCGGTCGAGGCCCAGGCCGAGGCGCGCATCCTCATGCTCGCTTCGAACAACATCCTGAAGCCCTCGGACGGCCGTCCGGTGACCGTGCCCGCCCAGGACATGATCATCGGCCTGCACCACCTGACGACCGCCAAGCCCGGTGCCGTCGGCGAGGGCCGCGCGTTCTCGTCGGTCGCCGAGGCGATCCTCGCGTTCGACCAGAACCGCCCCGGCGAGACGGAGAAGGGCCTCGACCTCGGCGCCCTCGTCAAGATCCGCCTCGACGGCCTCGTCTTCCGCGAGGGCGAGGAGCCGGAGGGCTTCGTCTCCGGCGAGCCGTTCCTGTTCGAGACCACGCTCGGCCGCGCCATCTTCAACGAGGCGCTGCCCGCGACGTTCCCGTACGTGAACGAGCAGGCCGGCAAGGGCAAGATCTCCGAGATCGTCAACGAGCTCGCCGAGAGCTACCCGAAGACGGTCGTGGCGGCCACGCTCGACAACATCAAGGACGCCGGCTTCCGCTGGGCCTCGCGCTCGGGCGTCACGGTCTCGCTCTCCGACGTGATCACGCCTCCCAACAAAGCTGCGATCATCAAGAAGCACGAGGCGCAGGCCGCCAAGGTGCAGTCCGAGTTCGACAAGGGTCTGACCACCGACCTCGAGCGTCGCCAGGAGCTCATCGACATCTGGACCAAGGCCACCGACGAGGTCGCCGCGGACATGCGTGCCGAGTTCGAGGCGAACCCGCAGAACACCATCTTCCGGATGGTCTCCTCGGGTGCCCGTGGTAACTGGCTCCAGGTCCGCAACATCTCGGGTATGCGCGGTCTCGTGAACAACCCGAAGGGCGAGATCATCCCGCGCCCGATCATCTCCTCGTACCGCGAGGGGCTGTCGGTCGCGGAGTACTTCATCGCGACCCACGGTGCCCGCAAGGGTCTGGCGGACACGGCCCTCCGTACCGCCGACTCGGGCTACCTGACCCGTCGTCTGGTGGATGTCTCGCAGGACGTCATCATCCGCGAGGAGGACTGCGGCACGACGAAGGGCCTCGACCTGGCCATCGCCGAGCTCGACGCCTCCGGTGCGCTCGTGCGCGACCCGAACGTCGAGAACTCGGTGTTCGCCCGCACGCTCGCCGCGGACGCGGTGACCGAGGACGGCACCGTCGTGGCCGAGGCCGGTTCGGACGTCGGCGACGTCCTGATCGACCAGCTGGTCGCTGCAGGCATCCACGAGATCAAGGTCCGCTCGGTCCTGACCTGCGAGTCCGCCGTCGGCGTCTGCGCGCAGTGCTACGGCCGCTCGCTGGCCACCGGCAAGCTCGTGGACATCGGCGAGGCCGTCGGCATCATCGCGGCCCAGTCGATCGGCGAGCCCGGCACGCAGCTCACCATGCGTACGTTCCACACCGGTGGTTCGGCGTCGGCTGCGGACATCACCCAGGGTCTGCCCCGCGTGCAGGAGCTCTTCGAGGCGCGTACCCCCAAGGGCGCGTCCCCGATCGCCGAGGCCGCCGGCCGCATCGTCATCGACGAGAACGACCGCCAGCGCAAGGTGATCCTCACGCCCGACGACGGCAGCGAGCCCATCGCCTACAACGTGCTCAAGCGCTCGACGCTCCTCGTCGAGGACGGCCAGCACGTCGAGGTGGGTCAGCAGATCATCGTCGGCGCGGTCGACCCCAAGGAGGTGCTGCGCGTCAAGGGCGTGCGCGCCGTGCAGCGCCACCTCGTCGGCGGCGTGCAGGACGTGTACCGCTCGCAGGGCGTGCCGATCCACGACAAGCACATCGAGGTCATCGTCCGTCAGATGCTCCGCAAGGTCACCGTGGTCGACCACGGCGAGACCGACCTGCTCCCCGGTGAGCTCGTCGACCGTCAGAAGTACCAGGAGCTCAACCGTCTCTCCCTCACCGAGGGCAAGAAGACGGCGACGGCGCGTCCCGAGGTCATGGGTATCACCAAGGCCTCGCTCGCGACCGAGTCCTGGCTGTCGGCCGCGTCCTTCCAGGAGACGACCCGCGTGCTCACGCAGGCCGCCATGGAGGGCAAGCGCGACCCGCTGGTCGGCCTCAAGGAGAACGTCATCATCGGCAAGCTGATCCCGGCCGGCACCGGCCTGGCGAAGTACCGGAACGTGGCGGTCGACGCGACGGAGGAGGCGAAGGCCGAGCGCTACCCCGCCCGTCTGTTCGCCGACGACGGCGCCTTCTCCGAGGGCGACCTGAGCTTCGTGGACTTCGACGCGTTCTCGAGCGACGACTTCACCCCCGGCAACTACAGCTGAGGCTGAAGCACTGACGAACGGCCCCCGATCCGCCAGCGGATCGGGGGCCGTTCGGCGTCTCCGGGGCCGTCCCCCGAAGGCGGGGCTGTTCAGGGATTCCGTCGACTGCGTACGGTGAGCTACCCCGCACTCGACCGAGGGCGGGACGGTTCTGCCGTCGCCCGAACGGCGATGCGGCGACGACGCGTGCATCGGAGGTCCACGGTGGCGGCACTCGGGGAGATCCTCATCCGCAACGGCGATCTGCCTGCGGAGCATCTCGACGCCGTGCTCGCGGCCGACGACGGCGACGACGCGGCATTCCAGCGCTTCGTCGAGGACGGCGTGCTGACCGAGGAGCAGCTCGCCCGCGCCCGCGCGCTGCAGGCCGGCGTGCGCTACATCGACGACCTCCTGGTGCATCCGATCGACCAGTCGGCGATCGACCTCGTGAGCCCGGGGACGGCACGTCGTCACGGCCTCCTGCCGCTCGGCTTCGTCGACGGCCGGATGCTCGTCGCGATGACGAAGCCGGGCGACGTCGTCGCGATCGACGACGTCCGCGTCGAGTCGGGGTTCGAGGTCACGCCGGTGACGGCGAAGCGGGCCGACGTGCTCGCCGTCGTCGAGCGCCACCACCGCGCCGACCACGAGCTCAGCGACCTGACCTCGACGCTCGACGACGAGCTCGCGGCCGCCACCTCGGCCGACGCGTACGCGGTGACCGAGGTCGAGGACGATGCCCCGATCGTGCGGTTCGTGAACCTGCTCGTCGCGCAGGCGATCGCCGACCAGGCCTCCGACATCCACATCGAGCCGCAGGAGCGCGAGGTGCGGGTTCGGTACCGCATCGACGGCGTGCTGCACGAGATGCAGTCCGCGCCCAAGAGCATCCAGGCGGGCATCGTCTCGCGCCTGAAGATCATGTCGGACATCGACATCGCCGAGCGGCGCCGGCCCCAGGACGGCCGCATGTCGGCGCAAGTCGGCGGGCGCAAGGTCGACCTGCGCGTGGCGACGCTGCCGACGGTGTGGGGCGAGAAGATCGTGCTGCGCATCCTCGACAACTCGGCGACGAGCCTCGACCTGCGCGACCTCGGCCTCAGCGAGTCGAACCGCGCCGTCTACGAGCGCTCGTTCCGCAAGCCGCACGGCATGCTGCTGGTCACCGGACCGACAGGTTCCGGCAAGTCCACGACGCTGTACTCGACGCTGCTCGCGATCGCGCGGCCCGAGGTCAACGTCATCACCGTCGAGGACCCGGTCGAGTACCGCATCGAGGGCATCAGCCAGATGCAGGTCAACACGAAGGCCGGGCTCACGTTCGCGAGCGCGCTGCGGAGCATCCTGCGCGCCGACCCCGACATCGTGCTCGTCGGCGAGATCCGCGACCGCGAGACGGCGCAGATCGCCATCGAGGCGTCGCTCACAGGCCACCTCGTGCTCTCGACGCTGCACACGAACGACGCGCCGAGCGCCGTGACGCGGCTCGTCGAGATGGGGGTCGAGCCGTTCCTCGTGGGCACGGCCCTCGAGTGCGTCGTCGCGCAGCGCCTCGCCCGACGACTCTGCTCGCGCTGCAAGACGACCGTCGAGTCCGACCGCGCCGAGCTCGGCGAGCTCGGGGTGCCGCTGCCGCCCTACGGCACGCCCCGGCTCTACGGACCCGTCGGCTGCCAGGCGTGCGCAGGCACGGGCTACCGCGGCCGCGTGGCGCTGCACGAGGTCATGTCGGTGACCGAGGACATCGAGCGCCTCGCCGTGGCGCACGCCCCGAGCTCGGAGATCGCGGCCTCGGCGCGCGGCGCGGGCATGCGGGCGCTCCGCGAGGACGGCTGGTCGAAGGCTCTCGCCGGGGTCACCTCGATCGAGGAAGTGCTGCGCGTCGCCAGCTAGGCGGGCGCCCGAAACCGATGAAGGACGGAGCGATAGCGATGGATGCTCACGAAGGGCCGATCCCGCGCCGCGAGCGCAGGGATGCCGACGCCGACGGGCTGACGGCGGACGAGCGCCTCGCGCTCGCGCGAGCGGACCGGGACCTCTTGAAGGCGCTCGCGCAGGTCGTCGCGCTCGACGGCTCCGACCTGCACGTGACGGCGGGGGCCTCGCCGTCGATGCGCATGGACGGCGGTCTCCGGCAGAAGAGCGAGGCGCCCTGGACGGCGGAGCGGGTCGACCGCGCCCTCGACTCGCTGCTCACGCCGGCGCAGCGCGAGGAGTTCGAGCAGGAGCACGAGCTCGACTTCGCGTTCACGCTCTCGGCAGAGGCGCGGTTCCGCGTGAACTACTACCGGCAGCGCGGCTCGACGGGCGGCGCGTTCCGACTCATCCCCGCCGAGATCAAGGGCCTCGCCGACCTCGGCGTGCCCGAGTCCGTGGGGCGTTTCGCGAAGCTGCCCCGCGGCCTCGTGCTCGTGACGGGTCCGACGGGTTCCGGCAAGTCGACGACGATCGCCGCGCTCATCGACCTCGTCAACTCGACGCGCGCCGATCACATCATCACGATCGAGGACCCGATCGAGTTCCTGCACCCGCACAAGAAGTCGATCGTCAACCAGCGCGAGCTGGGCCGGGACACGCACTCGTTCGCGACGGCGCTGAAGTTCGCGCTGCGGCAGGACCCCGACGTCATCCTCATCGGCGAGCTGCGCGACCTCGAGACGATCAGCGCGGCGCTCACGGCGGCCGAGACCGGCCACCTCGTCTTCGCGACGCTGCACACCCAGGATGCCGGTCAGACGATCGACCGCATCATCGACGTCTTCCCGCCGCACCAGCAGGATCAGGTCCGCCTCCAGCTCGCCGGCACGCTGCAGGGCGTCGTGAGCCAGACCCTCGTGCGGAACGCGACGGGCCACGGCCGCGTCATCGCCTCCGAGATCCTCGTGATGACCCCGGCGATCGCGAACCTCATCCGCGAGGGCAAGACCTACCAGCTGCCCACGGCCATGCAGGGCGGAAAGGAACTCGGCATGCAGACCCTCGACCAGTCGCTCGCCAACCTCGTCAACGAGGGCCGCGTCTCGCGGCGCGCGGCCGACGAGAAGGCCCAGGACCCGGCGTCGCTCGCGCAGCTCATCCGCCGCGGCGGCTCGCCGACCGTGTCGACCGCGGGCGAGGTCGCCTCGATCGACTTCGGCGACCGCTACTCGAAGGCGGTGCGCTGATGGTCGCGACGACCGCGTGGGCGTACACGGGCCGCGACGGTGCGGGCAAGCTCGTCAAGGGCAAGATGGATGCCGCGAGCGAGAGCTCGGTGGCCGGCCGGTTGAACGCCATGGGGCTCTCGGCCGTGGAGGTGCGGGAGCTGCCCGTCGGCACCGGCCTGCGCCGGGAGATCAGCTTCGGCTCGACGAAGCGGGTGCGCCTCGTCGACCTCGCGGTGTTCGCCCGGCAGTCGGCGACCATGCTCGGCGCGGGCGTGCCGATCCTGCGCACGCTCGACGTGCTCGCCGCGCAGGCCGGGTCCGACAAGAAGTCGAAGGCGCTCGCGGGCATCCTGAGCGACGTGCGCGACGACGTCGAGCGCGGCACCGCGTTCTCGGACGCGCTCGCTCGCTTCGACCGGGACTTCCCGCCGATCATGATCAACATGGTGCGTGCCGGCGAGACGGGCGGCTTCCTCGACCGGGCCCTCGCCACCGTCGCGGAGAACCTCGAGAAGGAGGCGAAGCTCCGCCAGACGATCCGGGCGGCGCTCACCTACCCCGTCGTCGTGCTCGTCATGGCCGTCGTCGCGGTCGCGGCGATGCTGCTCTTCATCGTGCCGATTTTCAAGGAGATGTTCGCCGGGCTCGGCAGCGAGCTGCCGCTGCCGACGCAGGCCCTCGTGACGTTGTCGGAGCAGATGTGGTGGCTGACGCCGCTCGTCGTCGGTGCGATCGTCGCGGGCTGGGTCTGGTGGAGCCGCAACCGGCACACCGAGGCCGTGCGGCGACGCACCGGCCCGCTCGTGCTGCGACTGCCGGTGTTCGGGCCCCTCATGCAGAAGATCGCGATCGCGCGCTTCAGTCGCAACCTCGCGAACATGGTGCACGCGGGCGTGCCGATCCTCCAGTCGCTCAAGATCGTCGGCGACACGTCGGGCAACTGGGTCGTGGAGCAGGCGCTCGACCGCATCTCGGAGTCGGTGCGGCAGGGCTCGACGATCGCGGCGCCGATGGCGAACGAGCCGGTCTTCCCGCCGATGGTGACGCAGATGGTCGCGATCGGCGAGGACTCGGGCTCCCTCGAGGTGCTGCTCGACAAGGTCGCCGACTTCTACGAGGACGAGGTCGACACGGCCTCCAAGCAGCTCACGTCGGCGCTCGAGCCGATCATGATCGCGGTGCTCGGCGTCATCATCGGCGGCATGGTCATCGCGCTCTACCTGCCGATCTTCTCGATCGGCACGGCGGTGCAGTCGGGAGCCTGAGCCGCGGTCCGCGCCGGCCCGAGGGAGTGCCGGCCGGCCTCGATCCGGATGCTGCGGGTCGGGGCCGTCCGTGCTGCTCGGGTGCCGGTGGGCGCCACTGCCGACGTCCCCCTGTACTGGGGTCGCCGTGGCCAGAAATCACCCCCGGTCAGGGGATATCCCCGGAACATCGCCGCTGATTACGCTCAGCCGACAGTCGGCGAAGGCGCCGGCCACCACCCGTCGAACCCGACAGATTGGAACCAACGTGATCAAGCGGATCCTCGAGTCCCTCGCGACTCGTCGCGACGAGCTCAAGCAGAACGACAAGGGTTTCACCCTGGTCGAGCTCCTCGTCGTCGTCATCATCATCGGCGTCCTCGCCGCCATCGCCATCCCGGTGTACATCGGGATCCAGAACGGAGCGAGGGAGTCGGCGACGCAGTCCGACCTCACGAACGCCAAGACCGCGATCTCGGCCTACTACGCGCAGAACCCCAATGTGGCGGCCGCTAGCGTGCCTGCGCTGACCGCCACCGCAATGACGGACCTGGGCGCGTCGAAGAGCGCCGACACCACGAGCCTGACTCCGCACATCACGAGCAGCAGCAAGTACTGCGTGGACGGCGTGAGCTCCACCTCTAAGGCGTTCAAGGTCACGGCGAGCGGCGGGGTCGTTGCCGGCACGTGCGCCACAGGCACTGACTATTGATCCTCCGGGGTGCCCGGTCTATCCGGGCACCCCAACGCCAACGTCAAGAGGACAGCACTTGCATTCGAAGATCTGCCCTGTGCACAGCCCGACTTACCGCAATGGCGGCGATCAGGGGTTCACCCTCGTCGAACTTCTCGTCACCGTGCTCATCGTCGGTGTCCTCGCCTCGATCGCCCTTCCGGTCTACCTCAAACTCGCCGACGTGGCCCGCGAAGCGTCGACTAAGGCCGACCTCGCGAACGCGAAGCACGCGGCGGCCGCGTACTACTCGGCCGACAACGACGCGGCCGAACCCGACACGAGCACGCTCGCGGAACTCGGCTGGACCCGCAGCGACGACACGCTGAGTCCTGGCCCGCACTTCCAGGGCACCCCCACCGCCGACGACTTCTGCCTCACCGCCACGAGCAGTTCCGGGAAGACCTTCTTCCTCCGCTCGAACGGCGCCCTCGGCACCACGGCCGCGACCTGCGGCTGACCCCAGACCTTTCCGCGAACGGACCAACCGACATGAGCATCCAGCGCCTCGCCGACCGGCTGCGCTCGACGCTGCGCGGCAGCGGCGGCTTCAGCCTCGTCGAGGTGCTCGTTGCGATGCTCGTGTTCGCGATCGTGGCGATCAGCGTCGCCTATTCGTTGACGCTCACCGCCGGCTACTCCCGCGACAACCGCGCCCGCGAGCAGGCCACGGCGATCGCACTGGCCGACATCGACCTCGTGCGCAGCGTCGGCGACCCGTTCGCGGTATCGGCGAGCGACCCCCCTCCGGTCGTGCCGGCCGGACTCGGTGAGACCTTCACGATCACGCGCACGACCGCGTGGGTGACGTCGAGCGGCGCCGACGTGAGCTGCTCCGCCGGCGGCACGACGCTGCAGTACAAGCGCGTGAACGTCTCGGTGAGCTGGACGAACATGGCACGCGGGTCCGTGCCGGCGACGGCCGACACGATCATCGCGCCGAACGTGCACATCAACGACCCGTCCAAGGGCACGATCTTCGTCTCGGTGCAGGACGTCGACGGCGTCGGGGTGGCCGGCATCACCCCCTCGATCTCCCCGGCGCCCGGGGTCGCGATCGCGCCGACCGACGCCGACGGCTGCACTTTCATCCTGGGCGTGGCGCCGCGCAGCTACACGGTCTCGCTCACCCGCAGCGGATGGGTGGACCAGAACCAGAACCCGACCTCGTCGCTCACGAGCAGCGTGACCGCCGGCAACTCGACGGCGTACGCGTTCCAGTTCGATCAGGCGATCAACGTCACCGCCCGCTACGCGGTCAACGTCGCTTCGCTGCCGAACCCCACGACGAAGGTCGAGTTCCCCCTCGCCCCGGGCGGCACCGGCAGCACGCAGTTGCAGACGACGTTCGTCAAGGGCAGCGACGGCTGGTGGTCCGAGGACACGCCGGTGACGGAGAGCGCGACGAACGGCTTCGGCACGCTCACCGCGGCGGTGCCGCTGCACCCCTACCCGACCGGGTACCAGACCATCGCCGGCCAGTACACGACGGCGTGCCAGGTCTCCGACCCGGAGGCGTGGCAGGAGTACACCTACAACGGCGTCACCTACAGCGGCGCCCGCGGCATCGCCCAGTCCGCCGCGCCGGGCTCGACGACGGCGCCGGTGTCGACGCCGATGGGCGTCGTGCAGGTCACCACGCCGGCCAACGCGACGAGCGGGTTCCCGACCAGCAGCCGCACGCGGTACCACCTCGTCGCCGTCCGGCAGACGAACACCGCCGGCAGCCCGGTGACGGGCGAACCCGCTTGCCCGTCCTCGGCAGGCACCGTGGTCTACCGCTTCGGCCAGGTCTTCACCGGGGCGAACCAGACGGTCCGCATCGCGCTGCCCTTCGGCACCTGGAAGGTCTACGCCACCAACACCGACACGACGAACACCTCGAGCAACTCGACGACGCTGACCAGCACGAACCTCACCCTGCTCTCCAACGTCCTGAAGCTCGACCCCGCCGCTTCCAACCCGCTCACCGGCACGCAGACGATCCCGACCTCGGGCACCGACACGGGCCGCTTCACCCTCGACCCGCGCGGGGTGGTGGTCCCGTGACGCGACTGCGCGGCATCCTCGCCCGACGCCTCCAGGGCGAGCGGGGCATCTCGCTCGTCGAACTGCTCGTCGCGGTCGGCATCCTCGCGATCGTGCTGACGATGGCGGTGAACCTCTACATCTCGACGACGAAGACGACGCAGCAGAGCCGCGACATCCACGAGGCGACCGGTAACGCGTCGAACCTCGTCAATCAGCTCGGCACGATCGTGCGGTTCGCATCGCCGCTCGCGAAGTCGGGCTCCATCACGCCCGACCCGCCGTTCCTCGCGGCGAACGCGAGCGGCTTCACGGTGACGAGCCTCGTCGACGTCGACGCCTACGCGCCCATCGACGTGCGGCCGGCGAAGCCGACGCGCGTGCAGGTGAGCGTCAACGCGAGCCGCGACGTCGAGGAACGGCGCTGGGCGGCGATCGCGGCGGGCAACTACTGGGTCTTCAATACCGCATCGACGACGCCGACGGTGCGCAACCTCGGCGGCGTGCTCACGCCGACCGGCGCGACGGCCGTCTTCAAGTACTACGACGGCACCACTCTGCTGACGCCGCCGGCGGGCGGGAACCTCACCGCTGCGCAGTTGGCGGTCATCGACGCGGTCGAGATCACGGTCGCCGTCGTGCCGAACGGTCGCCCGTCGGCGAAGCCGGTCGTCATCTCCAGCGTCGTCAAGCTCGCGAACCCGGGGGAGAACTGATGATCCGGCTCCGAAGCGCACTCGCCCGCACCCGGGGCGACGACGGCGCCGCGCTCGCGACGGTGCTCGGTCTCTCCCTCGTGATGCTCGTGCTCATCGCGATCGGCGCGTCGATCACGGTCTCGGGCATCAGGAAGTCGTCGACCGACACGGCGTGGAACGGCGCGCTCGCGGCCGCCTACGCGGGCGTCGACGAGTACAAGAGCCGTCTCGCCGACGACCCGGACTACATCAAGTACGGCAATCCGGCCGCGCCGTTCACCGTCGCGAGCGGCAGCGCCTCGACGGTGAGCCTGCCGACAGCGAGCCTGAACCCGGCCTTCGGCGTGACCGCGGGCGGGACGTGGGCGAGCGTGCCGGGCGCGGGGAACCGCTCGCAGTTCCGCTACGAGGTCGACAACACCACGTACGCCCGCACCGGCGTGCTGCGGCTGCGCTCGACGGGCAAGGTCGGCGACGTCACGCGATCGATCGTCGCGAACGTCAAGCAGCAGGGGTTCATCGACTTCGTGTACTACACCGACTACGAGGTCATCGATCCGCAATGGGACACGGACTGCGACCCAGGCTACGAGTGGGCCGGCGACCGGGGGAGCGGCTGCGAGTCCATCCTCTTCACTGATGACGACGTCCTCGACGGCCCGGTGCACTCGAACGACACGATGCGCGTCTGCCGGTCCCAGTTCCTGCAGGCCGTCACGACGCTGAAGCCGACCGCGCCGTACTACGACAACAACGGCTGCGGGTCGGCGACCTTCGGCGACGGCATCACCGGCGGGGTCAGCGTGCAGATGCCCACGACGAACGCGGCGATGCGCGAGGAAGCGGTGTGCACGTACACCGGACCGACCCAGATCGTCTTCAACGCCGGCGGCACGATGACGGTCGTCTCGCCGTGGACGAGGAACACGCTCGCACGGGGCGGCGCCTCCTGCGGCGCCGTCGGCACCGGCACCGGTCAGCTCGGCAACCCGGGCGGCGCCACGGTCGCCGTGCCCGACCACGACCTGATCTTCGTCCAGGACGTCCCGCCGCGCTCCGACACGACGAATCCCAACCGCCCGAACGGCACGTCGAGCACGGTGACCCCGCCGACCAACGTGACCTGCACGACCGGCTCGTCGGGCGGCTGGCGCCTCACCTCGGGCAGCGCCACGGTGCGCTACCCGCTGAGCAGCGAGTCGGAGGCCGAGTATTCGAGCTCGACCACGCCCGCATACGACTGCGACCGCGGCGACGTCTTCGTGCGCGGCGCCATGAACGGCGCGCTGACGATCGCGGCCACCACGATCTACGTGACGGGCGACATCGCTTACCAGAACACCTCCTCGAACGTGCTCGGCCTCGTCGGGCAGAGCGCCGTCTGGGTCTGGAACCCGATGAACGGCAGTTCTCCGATGAACCCGAACGGCACGGGCAACCGGCGCATCGACGCCGCGATCATCTCGGTCGCGCACAGCTTCCAGGTGCAGAACCACGACCGCGGCGGCCGACGCGGCATCCTCACCGTCAACGGCTCGATCGCCCAGAAGTTCCGCGGCGTCGTCGGCACCGGATCCGGCTCGAGCACCAGCAACGGCTACGAGAAGAAGTACGTCTACGACCAGCGCTTCATCTCGATGGCGCCGCCGAAGTTCCTCTCGCCGATCGCGACGGTCTTCCGCGTCTCCCAGTACTCCACCGTCGCCACCGCGTTCAACCCGGACGGATCCCCGCGATGAGCGCCCTCGCCCAGGCGCCGGGCCTCGCGGGCATCCTCATCGCCTTCGCCGGCCTCGGCGGGCTCGCGATCGGGTCGTTCCTCAACGTCGTCGTCGCGCGCGTGCCCGAGGGGCGCTCGGTCGTCGCGCCGGCGAGCGCCTGCCCGCAGTGCGGGTCGGCGATCCGGGCGCGCGACAACGTCCCGGTCGTCTCGTGGATGCTCCTGGGCGCGCGCTGCCGCGACTGCGCCGCCCCGATCTCCGCCCGCTACCCGCTCGTCGAGGCGTTCACGGGGCTCGCGTTCGCAGGGCTCGCGGCGGCGGTCGTCCTGGGCACGGTGCCCACGGCGACGACGGCCGGCGGGGTCGCCGACCTGCTGCTGCTGCTCGTGTTCGCGGGGGTGTCCATCCCGCTCGCGCTCATCGACCTCGACGCGCACAGGCTGCCCGATCGCATCGTGATCCCGGGCATGGTCGCCGTCGGCGCGCTCGTCGTCGTCGCCGGAGCGCTCTCGGGCGAACCCGAGGCGATCGGCCGCGCCCTCATCGGCGGCGCCGCCCTCTTCGCCCTGTACTTCCTGCTGGCGATCGTGTCGAACGGCGGGATGGGCGCGGGCGACATCAAGCTCGCCGCCCTCATCGGTCTCGTCCTCGGCCGCTTCGGCTGGGCCGAACTCATCGTCGGCGCCTTCGCCGCCTTCGTGCTCGGCGGGCTCGCGGCGGTCGCGCTCCTCGTCGCCCGGCGCGCGAAACGCGGGTCGGGCATCCCCTTCGGGCCGTGGATGCTCGCCGGCGCCTGGATCGGCATCCTCGCCGGCGCGCCCATCGCCGCCGCCTACCTCGCCTCCGCCGGCCTCGGCTGACGGCGGCCCCGACCTCCCCCATTCCCCGAACGAACAGTAAGGAGCACCGCATGGCACGCAGCATCGCGGGCATCGACATCGGCAACGGGTCGATCCGCGCGGCGGAGATCGTCCGCCGGAACCGGTCGAAACCACTCCTCGTGCGCTACTCCGAGGTGCCGCTGCCGGAAGGTGCGGTCTCCCGCGGGGAGGTGAAGGAGCCCAACACGGTCGCGGCGGCGCTCAAGACGCTGTGGCAGCAGGGCGGCTTCAAGACGAAGGACGTCGTGCTCGGCATCGGCAACCACCGGGTGATCTCGCGCGACTTCTCGCTGCGCAAGCTCCCCGCCGACCAGCTCCGGGACGTGCTCGCGTTCGAGGCCCGCGACGTGCTGCCCATCGCCGTCGTCGACGCCGTGCTCGACTTCTACCCGATCGCCGAGTACCAGGGCGACCAGGGACCGATGCTCTCCGGACTCCTCATCGCCGCGGAGAAGGACATGGTGCTCGGCAACGTCCGCTCGGTCGAGCGGGCGGGCCTCAACGCGCTCGACGTCGACCTCGTGCCGTTCGCCTTGAGCCGCGCGCTCCTCGGGGCCGAGGCGCCCGGCACCGCCGCGGTCGTCGACGTGGGCGCCGAGTCGATCACGGTCGTCGTCGTCCGCGACGGCATCCCGCAGTTCGTGCGCATCGTGCCCACGGGCGGCAAGGATGTCACGACGGCCGTCCTCGACGGGCTCGACACCGACCCGACCGCCGCCGAGGCCTCGAAGCGCGACCTCGGGCTCTCCGCGGCGGCCGGCCTCGGCGAGGACGCCCGTCGGGCCGCGGGGTTCATCGAGCAGGTCGTCGGCGACCAGCTCACGAGCATCCGCAACACCATCTCGTACTACTCGGGCGGCCACCCGGGCGCTCCGGCGACGCGCATCCTGCTGACCGGCGGCGCCGCGCAGCTGCGCGGGTTCCCCGAGGCGCTCGCCGGACTCACCGGCCTGCCGGTGCTGCAGGTCGACCCGCTCACCCGGGTCGATGTCGCCCGCAGCGTCGACCGCGCCCGGCTCGCCGACGGGGAACGGCACCTCGCCGTCGCCGTCGGCCTCGCGATCGGAGCAGCGGCATGACGACCACGACCCCCGCCCCCGCGCGCTCCGCCGGCGCCGGCGCCCCGCGCGGCGTCCTCGTCGGCGCGCCCGCCCGCGCGAGCCTCCTGCCTCCGGAGATCCACCGGGAGCGCGCCGCCCGGCGCACCCGGAACCGGCTCATCGGCCTCGTCGTCGCGGTGCTCGTCGTCGCGGCGCTCGCGATCGGCGGCACGTTCGCCTACTCGCTCTACGTCGAGCAGCAGCTCGCGGCGGCGCGCGAGCGCACGACCGAGCTCTATGCGGCGCAGGGCGAGTTCGGCGAGATCCGCCAGCTCCGCGACGGGGTGCGGCTCGCGACCGAGGCGCAGCGCCTCGGCGCCTCGACCGAGATCGACTGGAACGACTACCTCGCGAAGGTGCAGGCGACCGTGCCGGACGGCATGTCGATCACGCAGCTCGCGATCGACTCGACGACCCCGGTCGCCGAGTACGCCCAGGCCACCGCTCCGCTCCAGGGGCAGCGCGTCGCAACGATCGCCCTCACGGGCGAGAGCCCCGTCCTCCCCGACGTCGCGGCGTGGCTCACGACGCTCTCCGGGCTCCCCGGCTTCGCCGACGCCCTGCCCGGCACGACCGAGTTCGACGAGACGAGCGGCGTCTGGCGGGTCGACATCACCATGCACGTCGACGACGAGGTCTACTCGAACCGCTTCGCCGACGGCGCCGACGAGGAAGGCGACGGAGAATGACCGAACGCACCCGCATCCAGGCCCTCGTCGCGGTCGTCGCGATCGCCGCCATCGTGGTGCTCACGTGGTTCCTCGGCGTGCAGCCGCAGATCGCCGCGGTCGCGTCGACCAACGCGGAGCACGCGGCCGCCGACGCCCTCAACGCCGAGCAGGAAGCCGTACTGGCGCAGCTCGAGGCCGACGCCGAGCACGAGGCCGACCTGCGCACCGAGTACGACGCGGCCTCGCTCTCGGTGCCCGCCGGCACCGGCGTCCCGGCGTACATCGACCAGCTCAACGAGCTCGCCGGCCGCACCGGCGTCACGATCACCCGCCTCACGGTGAGCGATCCGATCGCGTTCGTGCCCGCGGCCGCCGCACCGACGGATGCCGCCGGCGCGACGGACCCCGCCACGACCGCGGAGCCGGCTGCCGTGGACCCCGGTGCCCCGGCGGACCTCGGTCCGGGCAACTTCGCGTACCTCGAGGTCGGCATGGACGTCGAGGGGCAGTACGACCAGGTGCTCGCCTTCACGGAGGGCCTGCAGCACGGCGGCCGGCTCACCCTGGTGCACAAGATCGATCTCTCGAAGATCGTGCCGGGCGAGGGCGAACCGGTCGACCCGGTGCGCTTCAGCGGCACGCTCAACGGGTTCGTGTACTCCCTCGCGATCGCGGACGCCGCCGAGCCCGTCGAGGGATGACCGACCGGCCCCCGGGTTGCGCCCTGCGCGACGGGCGGCCGCGGACGCAGCGCCCCCACGCCGCGTCCGCACCGCGGCGGCTCCGACCGGGTCCCGGCCGGGGCCGCCGCACCTTGAGCACGCCGGCCGACCCCACCAGGCGGGGCTCGGCGGGTAGGCTCGACCCGGTCGCGAGACCCCCGCTCGCGCTTCCCGCACGTGCAGCACCTTGCGCGCTCCGGCCCGGAGGACGCCCGATGTCCGGACCCCGATCCGACGAGAACCCCGACGCCCCGCTCGAGGCGGCCCCCGGCGATCCGCTCGACGACGCCGGCGAGGAGGACGCGGCCGACGCGGCTGACGACGACGCCTCGGCGCCCGTGCCGTGGTGGCGGCGCATCGACCCCCTCGTGGGCGGCGCCGTCCTCCTCGGCGTCCTGTGCGTCGCCGGCGGACTCCTGCACGCCGCGCTCTCCGCCCCCGCGGCCGATCGGAGTGCCGCGCCGGCCTCCGCCGTGCCGACGGAACCCGTCGCCGCCGCGCCGGCCCCGGAGCCCGAGCCGACCGAGACCGCCGCGCCGGCCCAGACCGTCGTGAACGGGCATCCGCTGCCCGTCGACTGCGCGGGGCTCTACACGCGCGACTGGACGCCCGACATGGAGGGTCTCGTCCTGTCGCCCGGATGGTCCGACCCCGCCGCCTACCCCGGCAGCGGCGACGAGACGGTCGCCGGGCTGGCGGCGGCCTCCGTCGAGCTCGAGTGCGTGTGGGCCGACGCCGACGCGGCCGGCGAACGATCGCTCGCCACGAAGGTCTCGGTCCCGAGCGCCCCGCAGCAGGAGGCGGCGATCGCCCGGATGACGGAGCTCGGCTACAGCTGCTGGGAGGAGCGCTCGGGCACCCGCTGCACGGCCGAATGGCGCGGCGACGGCGGGCTGAGCGGCGACTCCCACTTCTTCCGCGACGGGATCTGGTTCGCGACCCGCTGGGTGGGGCTCGCCCCGAGCGGGTACACCCACGATCTGGTCGCGGCGGTCTTCGGCGACTGAGCCGGCGCTCGAGTCGGCCCGGTCGGCACTCGCGTCGGGGCGGACTCGACGGCGAGGCGCCGGCGGATCGGGCGCTGATCGGGACTTGCGCGACGCCGCCCGCGTGCGCGAGCCTCGGATGCCGCTGTGCGACGGGCGGGCGCGCCGGGCGGCGCCAGCACGCCGACGTCGGTATGGTGAGCGCGGGTGCGTCCCGCGCGCCCGGCGACCGGGGGGAGCACGGCGATGAGCGACAGCGGCGACGAGCAGCGGCGGCAGGGCGACGACGAGCCCGGCCTCGAGCCGGAGGCGACCGCGGACGGCACGGGAGACCAGGCGCCCGTCGAACCCGACGCGCCGGTCGACGCGCCCGAGCCCGTGGCGCCCGGGCCCGACCCGGTTGCTGCCGACGCGCCCGCGACCGACGCGGCTGCGGCGGAGAC
>NZ_WSTA01000069.1 GCF_009789225.1 Agromyces seonyuensis
AAGCGGTTCCTTGAACAGCTCCACTTCACAACCGGAGGTCTTCGCCTTTCAGCAGATCAAGGCCGTGTTCCGAAACAACGTCCCTGGACATCACACCTAACCGGCGCTCCGCGTGGCCGTGCCCGCCGCCGCATCCTCGTCGAGGAGGCCGCGCGCGAGGACCGTCGCCCCCGCGATCGCCGCCGGCATGGCCGCGACGGCGCCGAGCGGCACGAGGAAGCACAGGTTGACGGCGACGCCGAAGCCGAGCACCCGCCAGGGGCGTCGCGCGAGCAGGCGGCGGCGCGTCTCGAGCGGCAGGCCGCGGGCTTCGAACGGCCGCGAAGTGAGCTCGCGCGCCAGCAGCCGGCCGGTCAGCACGAAGCCGAGCACGCCGCCGAGGACCCCGCCGACGACCGGGATCAGTCCGACGATCCATGCGGCGAGGGCGATGAGCAGGCCGAGGCCCACGAGCTGCAGGGCATCGACGACGGTGCGCCAGAATCCGCTCGACTCCGGCAGTTCCCCGCCGAGTTCCTCCTCGACGGCGAGGTGGATGCGCTCGTAGATCGGGTCGCCGAGCACGAGGGCGAGCGCCGTGAACGAGACCGCCGCGAGCACGGCGGCGCCGGCGAAGACGAGGATGCCCGCGCTGACGCGCAGCGCGTTCCGCCACAGCGGATCCCAGCCGTCGGCGAAGGGCGTCGCCCAGTCGAGAAGTCCCGGCAGGGCGAGCCCGAGGCCGACGAGCGCGGCGAGCAGCACGAACCACGCGAGCACCGCGGGCACGATGCCGAGCCACATGACACCCGACCGGCTGCGCCAGAATCCGAAGCCGCGCACGAGCGTCCCGAACCCCGACGCGAACTCTTGCAGCACCCCGACAGACTACGGCCGGACGGCGGAGGCCTGTCCAGGGTCCGCCGGGCTCGCGCGAGTCCGGCGGCGGCCTACGCGGTCGCGATGGCGGCGGGCGCGGCGGCCGGCAGACCGTAGGCGCGGAGCAGCTCGCCGTGGGGCATGACGTACTCGCGTTCGGGCAGCCGGACGAAGCCGAGCCGCTCGTAGAGCCGCTGCGCGGGCGCCATCGATTCGCCGGTGTTGAGCACGACGCGCTCCAGCGACCGCCACTGCGCGAGCCGCACGACGTGGCGCACGAGCGTCTCGCCGACCCCGCGTCCCCGCGCCGTCGGCGCGACGCCGAGGAGCCGGAAGTCGAGCTCGCCGTCCCGGCCGAGCGGGGAGATCGTGCGGCCGCGACGGGGCGTCGCGACGGTGCCGAGGAGCTCCCCGTCGTCGCCGTCGACCGCCACCCAGACCTGGTGCTCGGCGGCGCGCGGCCCCACGTCGGCGATCGAGGCGCGGTAGTCGTCGGAGATCTCGTAGTCGTGCGAGTAGGCGGCGACCCCGAGGACGCCGACCGCAGCATGCTCGACGGGGCGGGCGAGCCGCACCTGCACCACGCCGACCGGCTGCAGAGCGAGCCTGTAGGCGAAGTCCTCGACCTCGGGGCTCGCGCCGGCCGGGCGGCGGTCCAGGCGCTCGAACCCGAGCCGCTCGTAGAGGCGCTGGGCGCGCAGGTTCAGGCTGCCGGTGTCGAGCACGAGCGCCGACGCGCCGAGCTCGAGGGCCGCTTCCGCACCCGCGAGGGTGAGGGCCGCGCCGACGCCGCGGCTCGCGGCATCCGGGTCGACGGCGAGCAGGCGCAGCTCGATCTCGTCACCCGTCGCGAGGCGCGATCCGTGCCCGCCGGCCGCGACGAGCGTCGCCGTGCCCACGAGCCGGTCGCCCGCGAGCGCGACGAGCACGGTGCCGGCGTCCGCGCGGGCGGCGACGTCGCGCACGAGCGCACGCCGCTCGTCGGAGACCGGCAGATGCCCGTAGGGACCGGCCGCGAAGGCGCGCTCGGTGAGCGCGGCGACCGCGTCGTGCTCGTCCGCACGGACGGCACGGATGTCGAGGGCGTTCACGAGGCGCGCTCCTGCGGGGTGCGCTCGCCGGCCTCGATCGCGACGTCGAGCCGGTTGCCGGCGGGCGGCAGCGGGCAGGTCGCGTGGTCGGTGTACGCGCACGGCAGGTTGACCGCGCGGTTGAAGTCGACGACGAGCCGGCCGTCGGCGTCCGGGCCGGGGATCGTCAGGCTGCGGTTCGCGGCATAGGTCGTGACCCCGCTCGTGGCGTCGGCGAAGAGCAGTTGCAGCGTGCCGGGGGCGCCGCCGTTGACGGCGGTGAGCCGGTGGGTGCGGCCGTCGAGTTCGAACTCGACGGTGCCGGGCACCGTGTAGACGTGCTCGAGCCCCTCGGCCGCCGAGCCGACGACGACCGACGTGCCCGGTTCGGCCGGCAGGAGCCGGCCCGGCAGCGCCCACGCGGGGTCGGCGGGGAACGCGGGCGTGCCCGTGTAGGCCGCCAGGAACGGGTGGTTCGGGTCGCGCGGGCGGAGGAACACGAGGCCGCCGCGGTTCGCGAGTTCGAGCACGACGTCGCCGAGCTCGAACAGGGTGCTCTCGCCGGGCGACAGCGGGCCGAAGACCTGCCGGCCGGTCAGTCGCTCGCCGCGGAGGCCCAGGTGCTCGTCGGGCGCCAGCGTCACGGCGGGCCCCTCGTCCTCGAGCGACCACTCGCCGGGCACGCCCGGGAAGCGCGCGGGTGCGGGGTGCAGCCAGTGCAGTCCGGTCACCGAGAGGAAGCCGTGGCGGTCGGTGCGTGCCGCTTCGTGGGCGGTGTGCCACTCGGCCCACGCGCGGGCGAAGTCGGCGGCATCGGGCTGGGCGGGGGCGTCGGCGATCGTGTCGGTCATGTCCCATCCAGCGTAATCGCGCACGGCTGCGGGTTCGCCGGGCGGCCCTGGGCACCGCGTCCCCCCGTTCGCGGGCGGCGGCGTAGCATCCTTCGGGGCGGATCGAGGCCGCCCGGAACGGACCCCAGCATGACCGGCTTCACCGACGCGCTCGCCTCCCGCCTCCGCGCGGACCAGCTCCTCACCGCGGGCGACGCGCTCGCCGAGGTCGATCTCGACCGGTACCTGCACGACGACGCCGAGTGGGCGCCCTTCGCGACCCCGGCCGCCGTGGTGCTCGCCGAATCCCTCGACGACGTGGTGCACGCCGTGTCGACCGCGGCCGAGCACGGCGTCGCCGTCGTGCCGCGCGGCGCGGGCAGCGGCCTCTCGGGCGGCGCGAACGCGATCGCGGGCTGCCTCGTGCTCTCGCTCGAGCGGATGACCGCCGTCACCGAGATCGACGCCGAGGAGCGCATCGCCGTCGCCGAGGCGGGCGTCATCAACGACGACCTCCGTGCTGCCGTCGCCGAGCACGGCCTCTGGTACCCGCCGGACCCCGCCTCCTCGGCGATCTCCACCATCGGCGGCAACGCCGCGACGAACGCCGGCGGCATCTGCTGCGTGAAGTACGGGGTGACGCGCGACTCCGTCATCGGGCTCACCGCCGTGCTCGCCGACGGATCCGTGGCCCGCCTCGGCCGGCGCACCGCCAAATTCTCGACGGGCTACGACCTCGTCAACCTGCTCGTCGGCTCCGAGGGCACGCTCGGCGTCATCGTCGACGTCACCGTGAAGCTGCGCCCGCTCGCCGGGCGCGAGGAGCGCGCGATCGTGGGCTGGTTCCCGACGCTGGCCGATGCCGGCCGTGCCGTCGCACGGGTCTCGGCCGACGGGATCATCCCGGCCGCCCTCGAGCTCATCGACCGCACGTGCCTCGCCGCCGTCGACGCGTGGCAGGGCCTCGGACTGCCGACCGGCGTCGAGGCGATGCTGCTCGCGAAGGTCGACGAGCCGGGCGCCGCGGGCGAGGCCCTCGCCGATCGCGTCGCCGCGGCATTCGAGGCCGAGGGCGGCGAGAAGGTGGAGCGGGGCGCCGACCCCGACGAGGTCGAGCGGCTCTTCCGCGCCCGTCGGCTCGCGTACCCGGCACTCGAGCGGCTCGGGCCCGTGCTCACCGAGGATGTCTGCGTGCCGCGCTCGGCAGTGCCCGAGATGCTCGCGCGCATCCAGTCGATCGCCGCGGCGCACGATGTCGTGATCGCCAACATCGCCCACGCGGGCGACGGCAACCTGCATCCGCTCATCATCGCGCCCGAGGGCGACGACGCGGCCAAGGACCGTGCGGAGACGGCGTTCACGGCGATCGTCGACGCGTGCCTCGACCTCGGGGGCACCGTGACCGGCGAGCACGGCGTCGGCCTGCTGAAGCTGCCGGGCGCCGGCCGCGAGCTCGGCCCGGTCGTGCTCGGCATGCACGCCGCCATCAAGGCGGCGCTCGACCCGCAGGGGATCCTCAACCCGGGCAAGGCGTTCCCGGGCGCCGTCACCGCGGCGCCGGCGGGCTAGGCTCCCGCGCATGCCCGAACTGCTCGCGGACGACGGCGTCCGACTCTCCTACACCGACCACGGCGACCCGGCGGGTGCGCCCGTCGTGCTGCTCGCCGGCTTCAAGGCGCCCGCGACGAGCTGGCGCTTCCAGGTGCCGGCCCTGGTCGCGGCCGGGTACCGCGTGCTCGCCGTCGACCTGCGCGGCCACGGCCTCGCCGAACGGCCCGACGGGCAGACCATGTCGCGGCGCGCGGCCGACGTCGCGAACGTGCTCGAGCACCTCGGCTTCGAGCGGGTCGCGCTCGTCGGCGGCTCGATGGGCGGCAACACGATCTGGGCGTACCTCGACGCGTACGGCGCAGGCCGGGTGACGAGCGTCGTGATCGTCGACCAGACGCCGAAGATGCTGGGCGAGGCGGGCTGGCCGTTCGGGTTCTACGGCTACACGCCCGAGGTGCGCGACACGTACTTCGCGGAGCGCATCCCGCCGACCGGGCACGGCACGCCGATGCTCCGGCGCGGACGGCGGCTCGTCCGCCTGCTCGCCGCGATGCGCGGCGCCGACGGGAAGCTCTCGAGCGCGGACCTCGCGCTGCTGCACGACCACGCGACCGCCGACTGGCGCGGCGTGATCGCCGACTCGACCCTGCCGATCCTCTTCGTCGCCGGCGCCGAGAGCGAGTTCTGGCCCGCCGAGCACGCCGAGGCGGCCGCCTCGCTGACGCCGACGGCCGAGTCGGCGGTCATCCCGAAGGACGGCCATGCCGCCAACATCGAGCAGCCGGCGGCGTTCAACGCCCTGCTGCTCGACTTCCTGCGCCGCTCGGCCTGAACGCCGGCCGCGGCGAGCGGCCCCGCGACGCCTGGATGACGCGCCGACGACGTGAATGCAGATTCACTTCCTCCTTGCGCGATCCTCGGAATCCGGTGCATCCTGGCCCCCAGGACAACGGAGTCTGAGGAGAATCCCCATGAGCTTGAACCCGAAGCAGCGCGCCGCGCTCGCCGCGATCTGCGACACCTTCGCGCCCGGCGACGGCAACGGCATCCCGTCGGCCAGCGCGATCGGCTCGGTCGCCATCGCCGAGGGCATGGCGGGCGCGAACCCGCGCAAGGCGGAGGTCGAACAGCTGGAGCGCATCCTCTCGATGTGGGACACCTGGGCTTGGGGCCTCTTCATCGGCATCGGACCGCGGAAGTTCTCGAGCCTCTCCCGGCCGCAGCGCGAGGCGGCCCTCATCAAGCTCGGCGACTCGGACTCGCCGCTCAAGCGCGCCCTGTTCCAGAACCTCAAGTCGGCCGCGACCCTCTCGTACTACCTCGCGCCGGGGCCGACCGGCGTCTCTCCGATCTGGGACGCGATCGGCTACCCCGGCCCGCTCGGCGTACGTGCCGATGCGGCCGCGCCTCCGCTCGCACCGCTCACCCCGACGGGCGACCTCGTGCTCGACTGCGACGTCGTCGTGGTCGGCTCCGGCGCCGGCGGCGGCACCGCCGCAGCCGTGCTCGCGGCCGCGGGCCACGACGTGATCGTGCTCGAGAAGGGGCACTACTTCGACGACCGCGACTTCGACGGCGGCGAGCTCGGCGGCCTCACCCGCCTCTACGCGCCCGGCCCGAACGGCACTGCCGAGGGGCAGCTCGCCGTCATGACCGCGCAGTGCCTCGGCGGCGGCACCGTCGTCAACTACTCGACGTCGTTCAAGACGCCCGAGCACGTGCGTCGGGAATGGGCGGAGCTCGGCGTGCCGGCGTTCGCCGGGCCGGAGTTCGACGCGGCCCTCGACGCCGTCTGGTCGCGGCTCTCGGTCAACGGCGACTACAGCACGCCCTCCGCGCGCGACCGCATCATGGAGCGCGGGCTCGCCTCCCTCGGCTGGCACGTCGACTCGCTCGAACGCAACGTCGTCGGCTGCGACACCGGGCCCGAGTGCGGGCGCTGCGGCGCGGGCTGCCGCATCGGCGCGAAGCAGTCCGTCGCGAAGACCTGGCTCGTGGATGCCGCGGCGGCCGGTGCGCGCCTCTACACCGGCGTCGACGTGCGCACCGTCTCGATCGCGGGCGGACGCGCGACCGGCGTCGTCGGGCGCACCGCCGACGGGTGCACCGTGACGGTGCGGGCGAAGGCCGTCGTCGCGGCGGGCGGCAGCGTGCAGACCCCCGCGCTGCTCCGCCGGTCGGGCCTGGCGAACCCGAACATCGGCAAGCACCTGCGGCTGCACCCCGCGACGGCGGTGTGGGCCGAGTTCGACGAGGAGGTCCGGCCGTGGGAGGGCGGCATGCAGACGCGGTACTCGGCGCAGTACGCCGACCAGGACGGTTCCGGGTACGGCTCGGTGTTCGAGACCGCTGCGGCGAACCCCGCGATCTCGGTCGCGTTCCAGTCCTGGCGCGGCGCCGATGCGCAGCTCGCCCGCATGCGCGGACTGTCCCGCATGTCGAGCGTCGGCGTCATCACCCGCGACCAGGACTCCGGGGAGGTCAAGGTCGGCAAGGACGGCGAGCCGACCCTGCACTACACGCTCTCGGCGCGCGACGAGGCGCGGGTGAAGGCCGGCGTGGCCGGCGCCGCGCGCGTGCTCGAAGCCGCGGGGGCGACGACGATGTTCTCCGGCCACCAGGCGGGCTTCACGTGGGAGCGGGCCTCGGGGCGGCCGATCGACGAGTTCATCGCGCAGTGCGACGCGGCCGGCTACGGCCCGGGCCGTTGCGCGATGGCGGCCCTGCACCTCATGGGCAGCGCCCGCATGGGCGGCTCGGCCGAATCGAGCGCCGTGAACCCCGACGGGGCGACGTGGGACGTGCCGAACCTCGTCGTCGCCGACGCGTCGACGTTCCCGACGAGCTCGGGCGTGAACCCGATGGTGACGATCGAGGCGATCGCGCACCTCAACGCGTCGAAGCTGTCCGCTCGGCTCTGACGGCCGCGGGTCCGGGCGCACGACCGCGGGGCGGGGCATCCATCGATCGGATGCCCCGCCCCGCGCGGTTCGTTCGGTGCGGTTCGCTCGGCGTGCGGTTCGCTCGGGACTACGCGAGCTGCGACTCGAGCTGCCCGACGACGGCGTGCGTCTCAGCCCAGTCGAGCACGTACTCCGCGATCTCCTCCCAGCCGTCCTGGCTGACCAGTCGGTGGGTGCGGCCCGCGAACTCGCGGTACTCGACGATCGCCGGGCTGCCGGTCTTCGTGTACTTCTTCGCGATCGCCTTGCCGATGGCCGGCGGCACGACGTGGTCGCGGTCGCCGGTGACGATGAGCAGCGGCGCCCGGTCAGTGCGGCCGAAGTCGACCTCGCTCGCGCCCTTGCCCGAGACGGCGGCCGCGACGCCTTCGAAGAAGACCCGGTTCACCGAGGGGACGACCTGCTCGTCGTAGATCGCGTCGGACTCGGCGCGGGTGAGGTCGTTGCCGAAGGTGAAGTGGAAGTGCGACTTCGAGAGCTGCTTCGCGCCGTTGATGCCGAACGGGTTCGAGAGGATCGGGAAGCCCGTCCAGAACGTCGAGAGCGGCAGGGTCGGCACGCCCGCGGGCTGCCCGGGGGCGACGCCGACGTAGGCGATGCCGAGACCGCGGTCGGCGAGGAGCTGGGTGAGCAGGCCGCCGAAGGAGTGGCCGATGATGATGGGCTTCTCGGGGAGCGAGCGGATGATGCGCTCGTAGTGGTCGGCGATCTGCGTGAGCCCCACGCCCTCGAGCGCCTCGGGGTTCGAGCGGACGTCGGCGGCCTCGCGGTCGTCGATGCCGGGCCAGCCCGGGCGGATGACCTGGTGGCCGCGGGCCTCGAAGTACTCGGCCCAGGTGTCCCAGCTCTTGGGAGTCATCCAGAGTCCGTGGACGAGGACGATGGGGGCCTTGCCGCTCGTGGTGTTGGCGTTCATTTCCTTCTCCTGTTCGTCCCGCTCTACTCAGTTGGTAGAACGACCGTTCTGTCTATGTCTGCGAAGGTACGCGCAGGGCGAACGGCTTGTCAATACCCAAAACAGACAGATCGTTCTATCCTGGACGAATGGCACGCACGAGCATCCAACGGCCCTCCGAGGCGCGCGAGCGCCTGCTCGCGACCGCGAGCGACCTCTTCTACCGCGACGGCATCCACGCCGTCGGCGTCGACCGCATCATCGCCGAGGCCGGGGTCACCCGCGCCACCTTCTACCGGCACTTCCCGTCGAAGGAGGACCTCGTCGAGGCCTACCTCGGCGTCGAGGACGCCAACATCCGCGGGGCCTTCGCCGCCGCCGAGGCCTCCGGGGCCCCGCCCCAGGCGCTCGTCGGCCTCGTCATCGACGGCCTCGCCGACGACGTCGCCCAGCACCACACGCGCGGCTGCCCCTTCATCAACGCCGCCGCCGAGTACCCCGACGCCGACTCGGCGGTACGGCAGGCCGTCGACCGGCACCGCACGTGGTTCCGGAGCGAACTCGAAGCCGTGCTGAGCGCGGCCGGCACACCCGACCCCGCGGCCGGCGCCGCCCAGCTCGTGCTGCTGCGCGACGCCGCCATGGTCGGCGGCTACCTCGACGGCTGGGAGCGCGTGCGCCCCGCGTTCCTCTCCGCGGCCCGCGGCGCGGCCGGGCTCGCCTGACCCGCTCGGCAGGGGAGTTCGGCCGCGCCCGGAATCCGGGCGATTCCGTCCGTCGCTCCGGAGTGGCGGCGGCCTATGATCTTGGCGACGATGGATGGGGGATCCGTGGGCGCTCGTTCGGAGAAACCGGCTGACGGTGCGAAATGGGGGCTTCGCGCGATAGGTCGCGCGGCCTCGGTCGTCGGCGCGATCGCGCTCGTCGCCGGCCTCGGTGTCGTCGCCTCGCCGACGACGCCGCCATCGGCGTGGGCCGCCTACCCCGGCACGTTCAATCCCCTTGCGATGAACGGCGGCTTCACGGTGTACGCGCGGGAGGACCTCGTGCTGGGCAACACCGAGACGGAGGGCAGCCTCGCCGCCGGCGACGCCGCGACCTACCAGGGCGGCGGCCAGTACGAGATCATCCACGTCGCCACCGGCACGTCCGACTACACGATCCCTTCGGTCGACGGCGACCCGACCCGGCTCCTCGTCGGCCAGTACGCGCCGAGCTCCAACGGCATCCTCGCGATCACGAGCGCCGGCACCACGGATCCGGCCCTGCAGGGCGACCTCAAGATGGTCCAGCGCGACGGGCCGTGGCAGGGCTCCGACCGCGCCGGCTGGTTGCGCGTGAACCCGGACGCGACGCAGCCCGACCTGGCGCCGATCATCGACGCGACCGCCCAGATCTACCCGGACGGGCTCACTCCGCCGGCCGCCGGGGTCGGCGCGGGCAGCATCTACACCGCCGACACGTCGCCGGACGCCGTCGCGGGCTACGTCGAGGCGAACGCCGAGGCCGACTACGAGCAGGCGGCGGACTGCCTCGACGGCCTCGTCGACGGCCCCGGCTACCCCGTCGGCGTGGCGGAGAACGACGGCGACCGCGTCGTGCTCGAGCCCCTCAGCCCCGACCAGCCGAACGTCGTGGACTACGACGACATCGCCGGCGCCACCGACATCCAGTTCTCGCCGGACGGCCCGACGCCGGGCGCCGCGAATCCCCTCATCATCCAGGTTCCGGCGGGCACGACGCACGTCGACGGTGCACGCGCCGATCCCGTCGGGGCCTACGCCGCTTACATGTTCTGGGATCTCTCCCAGGTGACGGGCGACGTCGAGGTGGTCTCGGGCGGACGCATCGACGGCTCGATCTACGCGCCGAACGCGAACCTCACCGTGCAGGCGTCGCCGCTGGACGGTCAGGTCCTCGGCCAGAACGTCGTGCTCGAAGGCGGCGAGGTGCACTCCTTCATCTTCGCCGGCACGATCTCGTGCGACGCCGACAGCGGCACCTTCGAGGTCGCCAAGGCGCTCTCGGGCATCGCCCCTGACGACCTCCCGGCCGGCTCGACGTTCACGGTGAACTACACGGCGACCGAACCCGACGGCACGACCGTCGAGGGCTCCCTCGAGGTGCCGGCCGACGGCACCGCCGTCGGGGCGGGCGAGCAGTTCCCGATCGGCACCGTCGTCGACTTCGGCGAGGTGACACCGGCGACGGTGCCGGGCTACGACTGGACCGACGTCGCGATCGACCCGGACGAGATCACGATCGGCGCCGGGACGGCGTCGGTCGTCGTCACCAACACCGCCGAGGCGATCCCGGAGGGCGGCTTCGCCGTCTCGAAGGCCGTCGACGACGCCGGTGTGCCCGTGACCGGGCTCGCGGGCACCGTCACCGTCGACTGGGTCGCCGTCCTCGACGGGGCGCCGGTCGGCGCCGGGACGCTCGACGTTCCGCTCGACGGCACCGCCGTCGGACCGCCCGGCACGTTCCCCGAGGGCACGCGCATCGTGCTCATCGAAGTGCGTTCGAGCCTGCCCGACATCGACGGCTACCGCTGGAGCGGCACCGGGTGGTCGCCCGGACGCACGTTCGTCATCCAGGGAGATGCGACGGCCCAGATCACCGTCACGAACTCGGTCGTGCCCGACACGGCGCCGCGGACGATCACGATCGTCAAGCATGCCGAGGGCGAGGCGACCGACCCCGGCTACGTCTACTCGCTGCAGTACCGCGACGATCCGGCCGACCCGTACACGGCCGTCGCGCTGCCGCTGGACACCCCGGTCACGCTCGCCGTCGACCCGGCGGCCACGACGCTCGAGCTCATCGAGGACCCGCCGACGCTCGACGGCAGCGCCGTGGACACGTCCGCGTGGGACGTGCCCGTGCTGAGCTGGACGGATGCGTCGGGGGCGCCGGTCCAGGAGGACGCGCCGTTCGGCGAAGCCGTCGACGTGCCGCTCGAGGACGGCGTCGACCTGGCGCTCGAGATCGAGAACAGCTTGCTCGAGGGCACGTTCTCGATCAGCAAGGAGTTCGCAGGGATCGACCCGGCGCTGGTGCCCGCGGGCCTCGCCTTCACCGTGACGTGGACGGCGACGACGCCCTCCGGGCAGGTGCAGGACGGGGTCCTGCGCGTCCCCGCGGACGGCACCGCCGTCGGTCCGGTCAACGGCGCCGGCGAGCCGATCCCCTTCCCCTACGGTACCGAGATCGTCTTCGACGAGGCACCAGCGCCTGGGGTGAATTGGCTGGAGTGGGGCGAACCGGTCTTCGACCCGGTCCCGCTCGTCATCGGGGCGGGGGGCGCCGATGCGGTTTCCGCGACCGTGACGAACACCGCGGCGCTGCGCACGGCGACGTTCCAGGTGGACAAGCGCCTCATCGGTATCGACCAGAGCGAGCTCCTGACCGACTCGTTCACCGTCGACTGGACGGCGCGGACGCCGGCCGGGACCGTCAGCACGGGCTCGTTCGAGGTGCCCGCGGACGGCACTCCGGCCGGGCCGGGCGTCGAATTCCCGCTCGGGACGCTCGTCTTCGTCGAGGAGGAGCCGCTCGAGGCGGCCGACCTGCCGCCGAACTACCGCTGGGTGCCGACAGGCTGGCACCCCTCGGCATGGGTGCTCATCGGCGCCGACGAGACCCCGGAGCTCACCGTGACGAACGCGGTCGTGCGGCTCGCCCGCTTCTCGGTCGAGAAGGAGGTCGACGGCCCGGCCGCAGGGGCTGTTCCGCCGGGCACCGTCTTCCCGATCGACTGGTGGCTCGCCGACCAGCCGCAGACGCCGCTCGACGCACAAGTCGGCACGCCGGTGCTCTCGCCGTGGATCCCGGTCGGACGGATGGTCCAGCTGAGCGAAGCCGAACCCCCCGCCGTCGACGGGGCGACCTGGACGGCACAGGACTGGAGCGTCGACGGCACGCCCGTCGAGCCCGGCGAGAACGGCCGCGTCTCGATCCGCGTCGTCGGCGACGCGGACCCGGCGGTCGCGTTCACCGTCGTCAACACCCTCGTCCCGATCCCGATCCCGATCCCGACGCCGACGCCGACGCCGACACCGAGTCCGGGAACACTGCCCGACACCGGCGCGGGATTCGCACCGCTGACGCTCGTCGGCGGGCTCGCGATCGCCCTCGCCGGACTCGCGCTGCTCCTCGTCGATCGGCTGCGTCGACGACGGCGCGCCTGAGCGCGGGTCGGGCGGGCAGCGGCAGCGCGCGCGGTCGGGGTTCCGTTCCGCGGCCCGCGGCACGGCCGGGCTCGCCTGACCCGTTCGTCCCCGCGCGCCTCGTCGCCGCGCGGCCGGGCGAGCAGGATGCGCCCATGACGAGCGATGCCGCGGGCGACGAAGACGAGGAAGCGGCCGAACGGCTCACCGATGCGCAGCGGGCGCTGCGGGCCCAGCTGCTCGCGACCGAGCACTGGAGCCTCCTCGCGTCGCGCTCGACGACGCAGGGCGAAGTCCTCACCCGTATCGCGATCTACCTGACGCTCGTCTCGGCGGGACTCGTGCTCCTCGGCATCCTCTCGCAGGCCACCGGGTTCAGCGGCTGGTTCGGCGCCGCCGCCGTCGGCATCCTGCTCGTGCTCGTGCTGCTCGGCTTCATCACCCTCGTGCGCGTCTACAACACCGCTACCGAGGACCTCGCCTACGTGCTCGCGATGAACCGCCTGCGCGCCGCCTACCTCGACCTCGACCCCGGCATCGGGCGCTACCTCCTCATGGGCACGACCGAGGACCAGGCCGGGATCGACCGCACCTACCATCCCTTCTTCCCGCGGCCCGTCAGCCAGGTGCTCGGCAGCTCGATGATGATCATCACGGTCGTGACCGCCGTCGTCACGGGACTCTTCACCGGCGGGCTCTGCGCCTGGCTCGGGCTGCCCGTCGCCGCCGCCGTGGCGGCCGGCATCGTCGCCGCGAGCGTCGTGATCGGTCTCGCGCTGCGCAACGGCTACGTGCGCTACCGGCGCTCGCTCGCCGCGCTCGAGCGGCTCCGGAACGACTGACCGGGCTCAGGCGAGCAGCGGCCCCAGCCGCGCCGCGGTCTCGCGGAGCGGCACGAGCAGTACGTCGGGGTCGACCGCGCGCGCGGCCGGCACCGCTGCGCCGAGCCCGGCGACGAGCGTGCCGTCGGCGTCGCGGATCGGCACGGCGAGACAGGCGCGATCGGGGGCGAACGAGCCGGTCTGGGCGGCGAAGCCGCCGGAGGAACCGCCCGAGGCGGCATCCGGCACCGCGTATCGCTCGGCGAGCAGCAGCCGGCCGAGCGCCGAGGCCTCGGGGTCGCGCTCGAGCCGGGCCGAGTCGCTCAGCGGGAAGTCGGGGTCCTCGTCGAGGATGCGCACGAGCCCGCCCGCGTAGCCCACGAGGTGCACCCCGCCACGCACGCGCCCGCGCAGGTCGTCGACGAGCTCGCGCACCGCGCGCGGCGGTCGGGCCGGGCGCACGAGATGGGCGAGCTCGGCGACCTTGCGGCCGAGGGCGAAGCCCGAGAGGTCGTGCACGCGCACGAGGTACTCCTCCTCCACGAGGAGGTTGAGGAGCCGGTAGGCGGTCGCCCGCGGCAGGCCGAGCTGCACGGAGATCTCCTTCGCCGTCGCTCCCGCCCCGAGCCGGGCGACGGCCTCCAGCACTTCGAGTGCCGAGTGGATCGCCTTCGGCTGGCGTGCGGAGAGGTCCGGCGCGGCGCTCACCCGCGCGCTCCGGGCTCCGCCTCGATCGCCGGGATGCCGCCGAGCACGTCGTCGGCGACGGGGCTGTCGTAGACGCCGATCGCGTGCCGCAGCCAGGGACGCGCGCGCGTGCGGGCCGCGATGAGGGCGACCCCGGCCGCGAGCACCGCGAGGAAGGTCCAGACGCCGATCGCCCGCGCGCCGCCGGCCTCGACGACGAGGTAGACGACGGCGACGGCCGTCAGCGCGATCGCCGCGACCCCCGCGCGCAGGCCCGAGCGCCAGGTCAGCTCGCCGATGCGGTGCAGGAACACGGGCGCCGCGACGCAGGCCAGCACGTAGGCGAGGAGGTACCCGCCCGTCGCGACGATGATGAGGATCGTCATGGCCGACCAGACGCCGTCGACGGCGAGCACGAGCAGCGCCGGCACGGCCACGATGACGGGCAGCACGACGGCGAGCGCCGCGACGGGCGTGCCCCGGCGGGGGTGCGTCGTGCCGAGCGCGGCGGGCAGCAGCCCCTCGCGCCCCATCGAGAAGACGACGCGCACGAGGGCCGTCGTCGACGCGATGCCGCACGCGAAGAGCGAGGTGCCGATCGCGACGTCGAGGGCGATGCCGACCCACGGCAGCCCGAACGCGACGGCGAGGTCGTTGGCGGGGGAGGCCGAGTCGGCGATGCCGCCGCCGATCGCGGCGAAGCCGAGCGACTGGGCGAGCGCGGCGCCGAGGTAGAGCACCCCGGAGAGCAGCACGGTGACCCGCAGCACCCGCGGGATCGTCGCGAGCGGTCGTTTCGCCTCGACGCCGAGGGCCGTGGAGGACTCGAAGCCGACGAAGGCCGAGATCGCGAGGGCGGCGGCGACGGCGAAGCCCACGGGGCTCTCGCCGCCGACGACCTCGACGGCGACGGCGGGCAGCTCGGCGGCGCTCGCCGCGATGAGCACGACGATGAGCGCCACGATGAGGCCCACCGACACCGCCTCGACGACGAGCGTCGCCCTCGCCGAGATGCGGATACCGCGGGCGAGCAGGATCGCGGCGACGGCCCCGAGCCCCACGACCGCGCACGCCCCGAGCAGCACGGGGTCGACGGCGCCCGGCGCCAGCCGGTCGACGAGCACGGTGAGGTAGTAGCCCGCGCCGGCGAAGGCGAACATCGCGATGAACGCGTACCCGATGCCGAGGGCGACGCCCGCGACGACGCCGACGCCCGAGCCGAGGCCGCGCGCGACGTACGTGTACAGGCTCCCGGCCGCGGCCATCCGGCGCGCGAACTCGTTGATCGTGCCGGCGGTGAGCCACACGAGCACGAGCGCCACGGCGATCGCGCCGACGCTCGCGCCGCCCGCGATCGAGGACACCAGGAGCGGTGTCGTGAAGGCGGCGCCGGCGGGGGAGACCGCCGAGACCGACTGGGCGAGCACGTCGACGAAGCCGAGGCTGCGGCGGCGGAGCCCCGCGAGCGGGGAGCGCTCGGCGAGGCCGTCGACGGGTTCGGGGCGGGCGATGGCCCGGGCGAGTGCGTCCATCAGGTCTTCGGGGGTCGTGGCCGGCGGCCGGTGGGGGACGGGGGAGGCGGTGACCAGGAGGTTACGGTCGTCCGGTTTCCGCGGATCGAGCGTCGTGTTTCCGCCGCGTGTCGGCCGAATGAGACGCCGCGACGGGCACCGTCCCATTCGGCCGCGTCGACTCTTCACGCCGCCCTCATCCCGGGGCAACGGCCGCCCGGGAGTGTGGCCGTCATCCGCACCGCCTCCCACTCGTCCCAGGAGTCGCCTTGACCGCAACCGAACGGCCGGCCGTCGCCGGCACCGCCGCCCCCGCCGGGAAGTCCCTCACCGGGTCCCTCGGCGTCACCGCCATCGTCTTCATGGTCGTCGCGGCCGCTTCGCCGCTCACCGTCGTCGGGGGCGCCGCGCCGCTCGGCATCCTCCTCGGCAACGGCGTCGGCTTCCCCGCGATGTACGCGATCTCCGCGGTCATCCTGCTGCTCTTCGCCGTCGGCCTCGCGACGATGGCGCGCCACGTGCCGAAACCCGGCGCCTTCTTCACGTTCGTCGGCTACGGGCTCGGCCGGCCGGCCGGCCTCGCCTCGGCCTACGTCGCGCTGCTGACCTATACGACCATCCAGGTCGCCGTGTACGGCTACCTCGGCTACGTGCTCGAGGTCACCCTCGCGGGGGTCGGACTGCCCGACCTGCCGTGGTGGCTCTACTCGCTGCTCATGGTCGCCGCGGTCGGCGTGCTCGGCTACCGGCACATCGACCTCAGCTCGAAGGTGCTCGGCGTGCTGCTCGTCGGCGAGGTCCTCATCGTGCTCGCGCTCGTCGCGGCCGTCGTCATCGACGGCGGGCCCGAAGGCCTCTCGGTGGCGCCGTTCGAGCCGTCCAACGTGCTCTCCGGCGCCCCCGGCGTCGGCCTCATGTTCGCGATCGCCGCGTTCATCGGCTTCGAGGCGACCGCGATCTTCCGCGACGAGGCGAAGAACCCCTCGCGCACCATCCCGATCGCCACCTACGTCGCCGTCATCGGCATCGGCGTCTTCTACACGCTCGCCTCGTGGGGCCTCGTCATGGCGTGGGGCCCGTCGGGCGTCGTCGACGCCGCGGCCGCCGACCCCGGCGCCATGGTCATCATCACGACCCTGAACTACCTCGGCCCGATCGGCGAACTCATCATCAACGTGCTGCTGATCACGAGCATGTTCGCCTGCGTGCTGTCCTTCCACAACGTCGTCACGCGCTACCAGCACTCGATGTCGGGCGCGGGCCTGCTGCCGGGCTCCGTCGCGAGCGTGCACGCCAAGCACCTCTCGCCGCACGTCTCCTCGCTCGTGCAGACCGGCACGGCGGCCGTGCTCGTCGCGGTCTTCGCGATCCTGCAGCTCGACCCGGTGCTCGCCGTGTTCACGTGGTTCTCGGGTCTCGCGACCCTCGCGATCGCCCTGCTCATGGCGCTCACGAGCCTCGCGGTGATCGTCTACTTCGCCCGCGGCGGCCGTTCGAGGCTCGCGAGCCAGTGGCACCGCTGGATCGCGCCGGCGCTCGGCTTCCTCGGCCTCATCGGCGCGGCCGCGATCATCGGCCTCAACTTCCCGATGCTCGTCGGCGACGTCGACGCCGACGGGAACCCCGCGTTCGGCGCGCTCAGCATCGGCCTCATCGCGAGCATCCTCGTCTTCGCCGTCGCCGGCCTCGTGCAGGCGTACTGGCTGCGGGCCAGGAAGCCCGAGACGTTCGAGCGCATCACCGACGCCATCAGCGGCTGACCGCCGCCACGACCCAGCACCCGCACCACCGGAAACGGAGCACCGCCATGACCATCCTCGAATCGACGCACGAGCACCACGGCCACGAGCACCACGGCCACCGCCCCGAGCACGTCGCCGTCCCCGCGCACCCCCTCGCGAACCTCGACGCCGACGAGATCCGCGCCGCGCGGACCATCGTCTCGGGACTGCCCGGCTTCGCCGAGACGACCCGCTTCGCCTACCTCGGCCTCGAGGAGCCGCACAAGCGCGAGGTCCTCGCGTGGGAGGCCGGCGAGGGCGCCCTGCCCGACCGTCGCGTGCGGGCCATGCTGCTCGAGCTCACGAGCGGCCGCTCCGAGGACGTCGTCGTCTCGCTCACGACGGGGGAGATCCTCTCGCACACGGTGCTCGACGGCTCCGACGGGCAGCTGCCCGTGCTGCTCGAGGAGTTCGAGGCGATCGGCGACATCGTGAACGAGGATGCCGCGTGGCTGGCGGCCCTCGCCCTCCGCGGCCTCACGCCCGAGCAGGTCGTGTACGCGCCGCTGTCGGCCGGCCACTACGGCTTCCCCGAGGAGGCGGGCCGCCGCATCCTCCGCGTGCTCGCCTTCCGCATGGACCACCCGAAGGACCACCCGTGGGCGCACCCCGTCGACGGCGTCTCGGCGTACGTCGACGTCGCCGCCCGCACGGTCACCCGCGTCGTCGACGCCGGCGTCATGGCGGTGCCCGCCGAGCACGGCAACTTCGACGACCCCGAACTGCAGGGCCCGCCTCTCGACCTCAAGCCGATCGTCATCACGCAGCCCGAGGGGCCCTCGTTCACCGTCGAGGGCGAAGAGGTGCGCTGGGCGAACTGGAGGTTCCGGGTCGGCTTCGACCCGCGCGAGGGCCTCGTGCTGCGGCAGCTCTCGTTCGACGACCAGGGCCGCGAGCGCCCGATCATCTACCGCGCCTCCGTCGACGAGATGCTCGTCCCCTACGGCGACCCGTCGCCCGTGCGGTTCTGGCAGAACTACTTCGACACCGGCGAGTACCTCTTCGGCCGCTTCTCGAACTCCCTCGCGCTCGGCTGCGACTGCGTCGGCGAGATCCGCTACTTCGACGCCGTGCTGAGCGACGAGCTGGGCAACCCGATCACGATCGAGAACGGCATCTGCATGCACGAGGAGGACTTCGGCACCCTCTGGAAGCACGGCGACATGTACACCGGCTCGAACGAGGTGCGCCGCAGCCGCCGGCTCGTCATCTCGTTCTTCACGACCGTCGGCAACTACGACTACGGCTTCTACTGGTACCTCTACCTCGATGGCACGATCGAGTGCGAGGCGAAGCTCACGGGCATCCTCTTCACCTCGGCCTACCCGGGTCGGGATGCCGACGGCGCCGACTACCCCTACGCGAGCGAGGTCGCGCCCGGCCTGGGCGGCCCGTACCATCAGCACCTCTTCAACGTGCGCCTCGACCTGACCGTCGACGGCCTCTCGAACGCCGTCGACGAGATCGACGTCCGGCGCGTGCCGATGGGGCCGGGCAACGAGTACGGCAACGCCTTCACGAAGCAGGTCACACGGCTCCGCACCGAGGGCGAGTCGGGCCGGCGGGCCGACGGCTCGGTCGGCCGCACGTGGTTCATCTCGAACACCGAGGCGACGAACCGGCTCGGCCGCCCGACCGGGTACGTCCTGCACCCACAGGAGGCCCCGGTGCTGCTCGCCGACGACGCGTCCTCGATCGCGAAGCGCGCCGCGTTCGCCCAGCAGCACGTGCACGTGACCAAGTACGACCCCGTCGAGAAGTACGCGGCCGGCGACTTCGTGCACCAGCACCCGGGCGGCGCGGGCCTGCCCGCCTACCTGGCCGACGACGCCTCGATCGACGGCGAGGACCTCGTGCTCTGGCACACCTTCGGTCCGACGCACTTCCCGCGGCCCGAGGACTGGCCCGTCATGCCCGTCGACTATGCGAAGTTCACCCTCAAGCCGTACGGCTTCTTCGATCGCAACCCCGCCCTCAACGTGCCGGCTCCGGCCGCGCACTGCGCACCGGGCGAGGCGCACGAGCACGGCGGTCACGACCACGCGTCGCACGACCACGGGCACCACGGGAACTGAGGATGCTCGACGCACTGCATTTCGCCGCAGTGCTGCCGGCCGGCATCGGGCTCGGCTGCGCGGTCCTCGACCGCCGCAGCCGGGCCCGCGCCGTCCTCCCGGCGGCGCTCGGCCTCGCCGCCATGCTCGACATGGCCCTCGGGTGGATGCTCCTGCCGCCGATCCTCTGGGCGGCGCTGCTCGTCGCGACGGGCATCCTGCTCGCCGTCGGACTGCGGCGGAGCGCGGGCGCCGACGAGGCGCACCGCTCGGCGGGCCCGGCCTCGCACGAGCGGTCGATGCGCGCGCACCGCGCGATCGGGATGCTCGTGAGCGCCGTGCTCGTCGTCGCCATGATCCCCGCGGGGGCGGCCGCCGCGTCGATCGGAGTGCACGGCGGGCACGACCCCGCCCTCGCACCCCTCGCGCTCGCCGCGGCGGCCGGGTACCTCGGGTGGAGCCTGCACCTCGCCGCCCGCGGTCGCGCCGATCGCGGGCGCCGGGCGGCACTCGCGCGGCTCGAGGTCGGGGCGATGGCCGCGATGACCGCCGTCTGCGCCGCGATGCCCGTGCTCGCCTGATCCGGTCCGCTCGCCCATCCGCGCGGCCGACCGCGCTAGCGTGGAACGGTCGCGCGAGGACGCGGCGGCACCGGCAAGGGGGAGCACATGGCGAAGATCGCGATCATCGGCGGACACGGCAAGGTGGCGCTCATCCTCGCCTCGATGCTGACCGCCCGCGGCGACGAGGTCGACGCGATCATCCGCAACCGCGACCAGGCGCCCGAGGTCGCCGCCACGGGGGCGAACCCCGTCATCGCCGACGTCGAGACCGCGAACGCGGCGGCGCTCGCCGACCTGCTCGCCGGGCACGACGCGGTCGTCTGGTCGGCCGGTGCGGGCGGCGGCAACCCCGAGCGCACGTACGCCGTCGACCGCGACGCCGCGATCCGCTCGATGGATGCCGCGCTCGCCGCGGGCGTGCGCCGCTACGTGATGGTGTCGTACTTCGGCGCGCGGGTCGACCACGGCGTGCCGCCGGAGTCCTCGTTCCACGCCTACGCGGAGTCGAAGGCCGGCGCCGACGAATACCTGCGCGGCACCGACCTCGACTGGACGGTGCTCGGCCCCTCCTCGCTCACGCTCGATCCGCCGACCGGTCGCATCGACACCGACGCCGAGTCGAGCGGTTCGGTCGGCCGTGCCGACGTGGCCGACGTGATCGCCGAGACGCTGCGCCAGCCGCTCACGGTCGGCCGCACGATCCGCTTCAACGCGGGCTCGACGCCGATCGCCGAGGCGCTCGCCCGGGATTGATCGCGGGCCGGGCCCAAGGGCGTCAGGCCTCGACGAGGGTCGTGCGCCCGGTGAGGGCGGCGACGAGGTCGCGATCGGCGGATGACACGTCGGCCACGATCCCGTCGATCTCCTCGAACCCGAGCACCGGGCAGCGGCTGGCCGCACCGAGCTTCTCCTCGCTCGCGAGCACCCAGGTCGCCTCGGCGCGCGCGGCGAGCGCCCGCTTGACGGCGGCATCCTCGAGTTCGCCGGTCGTGAGCCCGGCGTCGGGGTGCACGCCCGTCACGCCGAGCAGGAACAGGTCGGCACCGAGCCGGCCGATCGCCTCGATCGCCGTCGCGCCGCCGCCGACCATCGAGTGCCGCGAGAGGCGTCCGCCGACGAGCTCGATCTCGACGGCGGGCTTCGCGGCGAGGGCGAGCGCCGTCGTCGGGCTGTGCGTGATCGCGGTGAAGGCGAGGTCGTCGGGCAGCATGCGGGCGAGCGCCGCCGCCGTGGTGCCACCGTCGAGGATGACGACCGAGCCGGGTCGGATGAGGCGCAGCGCCGCACGGGCCACGCGCGACTTGCTCCCCCCGGCGACGTCCTGACGCTCGGCGAACGGGGCGACGGCGGGGGAGACGGGCAGTGCGCCGCCGTAGACCCGCTGCACGAGCCCGTCGTCGGCGAGCTCGCGGAGGTCGCGGCGGATGCTGTCCTCCGAGATGCCGAGGTCGTCGGCGACGGTCTTGGCGACGATGCGCCCGTCGCGGGCGAGGACGTCGAGCAGGTGGGCGCGGCGCTGGGCGGCGAGCATCCGTGGGGGTTTCCTCTCGTTCGCGTCGTCCGGATCGGGCGACGGCGGCATTCTCGATTATCCATGGAATTGCACGATGCTGCACGTTCATGCGTAGTGTGTCGGACATGACTGCTACTCCCATGACCACCGCGACCGCGAAGCCCGGCATCATCCTCATCGCCGGTCCCTACCGCTCCGGCACCGACGGCGACCCCGAGCGGATCGCCGCCAACCTCGTCCGGCTCGAAGCCGCATCCTGGCCGGTCTACGACGCCGGCCACGTGCCGATGATCGGCGAATGGGTCGGCCTGCCCGTCATCCGCGCGGCCGACGAAGCCGGACGCGACCCCGAGCACGACGTGCTCTACGAGACGGCCGGACGCCTCATCGCGCATTGCGACGGCGTGCTGCGGCTGCCCGGGGCGTCGGCCGGCGCCGACCGCGACGTCGAGCTCGCCCGCGAGCGCGGCATACCGGTCTACACCGACGCCGCCGACATCCCGCGCGCGGGCTGAGCGCCGCGCCCCGACGGGCGTTGCCGTGACGGCGCCGGGCCGGGAGGGTGGGAGCGTGATCGCCATCCTCTCGGCCCCCAGCAATCTCGGCCTTCGTCCGCCCGAGCCCGGCGGCGTGCCCGGTACCGCAAAAGCACCGGAAGCCCTGCGCGCCGCCGGGCTCTACCGGCGCCTCGCCGAGGAGGTCGGCGCGATCGACGCCGGGCTCGTGCTCGCCGGGCGCTACGTCGACGACGACGACCGGAGGCCGGCCGGCCGCATCCGCAACCAGGACGCGATCCTCGACCACACGGCGCGCCTCGCGTCGCGGATCGACGACCTCGTCGGCGAGGGGCACGCGCCGCTCGTGCTCGGCGGCGACTGCAGCATCCTGCTCGGCCCGGCGCTCGCGCTCGCGGGCACCGGCGCGGGACTCGTGCACCTCGACGGCCACACCGACTTCCGCCACGTCGGCAGCGCCGGGCCGGTCGCGAGCCTCGGCGGCGAGGACCTCGCCGCGGTCGTGGGGCTGCACCTGCCGGCGATCTCCGACATCGACGGCCGCGGTCCCTACGTCGCGCCGGACCGCGCCGCGCACCTCGGCTGCCGCGACGACGACGGGAACGCGGCCGAGGCGGCGGGCGTCCTCGGGGCCGTCGTGCCCGCGAGCCGCGCGATGCGGCTCGACCCCGGCGAGGC
>NZ_WSTA01000007.1 GCF_009789225.1 Agromyces seonyuensis
CATCAATCCAAAGGAATCCCGTCTGGCAAAACCAGACCGGGGTTCAATAAATTGGCATTGAACATAGTGCACGCTGTTGAGTTCTCAAGGAACGGACACCGCAAAGCTCCCGCCGTTGGACGGCGTTCACTGAGGGCTTCGTTTGTCTCCGACTGCCGGCGCCGAGCGCACGACTTGCCAGTCACCGAAGTTCGGCGCCTGGGAGAAGGTCGGAATCATCATCGTAGTCGTCTTGGTGCAAGATCGCAAACTTGGGCGACTCGATGGTCCCGCTTGAGGCCGGCTGCGGGGCTTCTCAGCTCTTCCGCTTGCCGCACCTTTGGGGTGACGAGTAAGAACATTACGTGCAGCGGGCCGATCGGCCAAATCGGAGTACGCATCCCGGGCGTGTCCCGCGGAATCCCGCGGATCTGCGCTCCGGAACGGATCGGTCCGGCCTTCCCGGAGCGGCTCGCCGGGTCTCGATACGGCGCTTCGCGCCTACTCGACCGACGGAAGCGCGCTCGACCGACGGAAGCGCGCTCGACCGACGGAAGCACGCTCGACCGACGGAAGCGGGCTCGACCGACGGGAGCGGGCTCGACCGACGGGAGCGGGCTCGACCGACGGAAGCACGCACGGACGCGAACGCGGCGTCGCCCCTGGGGGCGACGCCGCGCGACATCCGGTCTGCCGTCAGCCGAGGGCCGTCAGTTGACCTCGGAGGGGTGCGCGCTCACGCGCCCCTCCCGCTCGAGGGCGGTGATCGCCTCCTGCTCGGCCGACGTGAGCACGAAGTCGAAGACGTCGAAGTTCTCGGCCATGCGCTCGCGGCGGTTCGATTTCGGGAACACGATGTGACCCTGCTGCAGGTGCCAGCGGATGACGACCTGCGCCGGAGTCTTGCCGTGCGCCGCCGCGGCGGCCGCGACGGCCGGCTCCTCGAAGAGCGGGTACTTGCCCTGGCCGAGCGGGCCCCACGACTCGATCTTGATGTCGTGCGCGGCGGCGAAGGCCTCGACCTCGGGCTGCTGGTGCGCGGGGTGCGACTCGATCTGGTCGACGGCCGGCACGACGCCGGTCTCGGCGATGATGCGCTCGAGATGCTCGGGCAGGAAGTTCGAGACGCCGATCGAGCGCACCTTGCCCGACTTGCGCAGTTCCACGAGCGCCTTCCACGCGCCGACGTACTGATCGCGCTCCGGCGCAGGCCAGTGGATCAGGTAGAGGTCGAGGTAGTCGAGGCCGAGGCGAGCGAGGCTCGCCTCGAACGCCGCGGTGACGCTCGCCTCCGACTCGAGGTCGTCGATCCAGAGTTTCGTGGTGATGAAGAGCTCCTCGCGCGGGATACCCGACGTCGCGATCGCGCGGCCCACGCCCTCCTCGTTGCCGTAGATGCGCGCGGTGTCGATGTGGCGGTAGCCGACCTCGAGGGCATCGGTGACGATGCGCTCCGTCTCGGCGGGGTCGACCTTGAAGACGCCGAAGCCGAGCTGGGGGATGGTGTTGCCGTCGTTGAGCTGCAGTTCAGGTACCGAAGTCATGGAGCAATCCTCCCCCGTCGCGGGCGCCGGGACTCCCCGGGAAGCTCGATAGACTGGTCCGCTATGCCCGCGAACGTCGACGAGATCGTCTTCCCGCCCGAGCTGCCGGTCTCCGCGCAGCGGGGCGAGATCACCGACGCCATCCGGGACCACCAGGTGGTCATCGTCGCGGGCGCGACCGGCTCGGGCAAGACGACGCAGCTGCCGAAGATCTGCCTGACCCTCGGGCGCACCTCGATCGGGCACACGCAGCCGCGCCGGCTCGCGGCCCGCACCATCGCGGAGCGCATCGCCGAGGAGCTCGGCAGCGAGGTCGGCGACCGCGTCGGCTACCAGGTGCGATTCACCGACAAGGCCTCGGCGTCGACCGAGATCAAGGTGATGACCGACGGCATCCTGCTGAACGAGATCCACCGCGACCGGCTGCTGCGCAAGTACGACACGATCATCGTCGACGAGGCGCACGAGCGATCGCTCAACATCGACTTCCTGCTCGGGTATCTCAAGACCCTGCTGCCGAAGCGCCCCGACCTCAAGATCATCGTCACGTCGGCGACCATCGACCCCGAACGCTTCGCCGCCCACTTCGCGGAGCCCGACGGCACGCCCGCGCCCATCATCGAGGTGTCGGGCCGCACCTATCCCGTCGAGGTGCGCTACCGCCCGCTGACCGGCGACGACGCCGAAGGCGCGACCTCCGACGACGTCGACCCCGGCACCGACGACGACCGCGACGCGATCACGGGCATCCTCGGCGCCCTCGACGAACTCGACCGCGAGGCATCCGGCGACGTGCTCGTCTTCCTCTCGGGCGAGCAGGAGATCCGCGACGCGGAGGACGCCGTGCGCGGGCACTACTCGGGCCGGTCGGCCGGGTACGGCACGACCGAGGTGCTCCCCCTCTACGGCCGGCTCTCCTCCGCCGACCAGCACCGGGTGTTCGAGCCGACCTCCGTCGTCGGGCTCCGTCGCCGCATCGTGCTCGCCACGAACGTCGCCGAGACGAGCCTCACCGTGCCGGGCATCAAGTACGTCGTCGACGCCGGCACGGCGCGCATCTCCCGTTACTCGGCGCGCGCGAAGGTGCAGCGCCTGCCCATCGAGGCGATCTCGCAGGCGAGCGCGAACCAGCGCTCCGGCCGCGCGGGCCGCACGAGCGACGGCATCGCGATCCGCCTGTACTCGGAGGAGGACTTCGAGCGCCGCCCCGAGTACACCGACCCCGAGATCCTGCGCACGAACCTCGCGGCGGTCATCCTGCAGATGGCCTCGCTCGACCTCGGCGAGGTGACGGCGTTCCCCTTCCTCACCCCGCCCGACCCGCGCGGCGTCACCGACGGCCTCGGACTGCTCGGCGAGCTCGGCGCGATCGAGGTCGGCGACGAGACGGCCGCGCGCTCCCGCGCCCCGCGCCTCACCCGCATCGGCACGCAGCTCTCGCGCCTGCCGATCGAGCCGCGGTTCGGCCGCATGGTCATCGAGTCGAAGACCCAGGGCGTGTCGCGCGAGGTGCTCGCGATCGTCGCGGGCCTCACTATCCAAGACCCCCGCGAGCGCCCGCTCGAGCGCCGCGGCGAGGCGGACGCGATGCACGCGCGCTTCGCCGACCCGACGAGCGACTTCCTGACGCTGCTGAACCTCTGGAACCACCTCGAGGTGAAGCAGCGCGAGCTCGGCTCGAGCGCGTTCCGGCGCATGTGCAAGCAGGAGTTCCTCAACTACCTGCGCGTGCGCGAGTGGCACGACCTCTTCCGCCAGCTCGTCGGCCTCTCGAAGCCGCTCGGTCTGAAGCTGCTGCCCGCGCCCGCCGACGGCGGGGCGACCGCGGCCCCGGACGCCGTGCACCGCGCCCTGCTCTCCGGGCTGCTCTCGCAGATCGGCCTCCGCGACGACCGCGTCTCGGGCGAACCGAAGGCGCAGCCGAAGAACCGCGGCGAGCGGCAGCGCGCGGGGCGCGAGTACCTCGGCGCCCGCGGCACGCGGTTCCAGGTCTTCCCGGGCTCGACGCTCGCGAAGAAGCCACCGCAGGCCGTCATGAGCGCCGAGCTCGTCGAGACGAGCCGGCTGTTCGCCCGCATGAACGCCTCGATCGACCCGGCCTGGGCTGAGCCGCTCGCGGGCGACCTCGTGAAGCGCTCGTACTCCGAACCGCGCTGGGATGCCCGCGCCGGTTCGGCCGTCGCCGACGAGAAGGTGCTGCTGTTCGGCGTGCCGATCGTGCCGAAGCGGCGCTTGCAGCTCGCGCGGGTCAACGAGCCGCTCGCCCGCGAGCTGTTCATCCGGCACGCGCTCGTGCAGCGCGAGTGGGACCCCTCGAAACTGGACCAGCGGGTGTTCGGGTTCGCGCGCAAGAACACGGCGCTGCTCGGCGAGCTCGCCTCGATCGAGGAGCGCACGCGTCGGCGCGACCTGCTGCTCGGCGACGAGACGGTGTTCGCGTTCTACGACGCCCGCGTGCCCGCCGACGTGTCGACGACGCGCGGGTTCGAGCGCTGGTGGCGCGGCGCCGCGCGGGCGACCCCCGACCTCCTCACCATGACGCGCGCCGACCTCGTGCCCGACGAGGCCGAGGAGGACCGCACCGCCTACCCCGCCGAGTGGCGGCAGGGCGACCAGCGGCTGCGCCTCGAGTACCGCTTCGAGCCGGGGCATCCGGATGACGGCGTCTCGGTGGTCGTGCCGCTCGTGCTGCTGCCGCGCCTCGAGCCCGGCGGCTTCGACTGGCAGGTGCCCGGGCTCCGCGCGGAGCTCGTCACCGCGCTGCTCCGCGCACTGCCGAAGGTCATCCGGCGCTCCGTCGTGCCCGCCGCCGAGTGGGCCGACAAGCTCGTCGCCGAGCTCCCGGCCGAGCCCGATGCTACGCGGCCGTTCACGGCGACCCTCGCCCACCTCATCCGCAAGCTCACCTACACGCCCGTCGACGCGAGCGACTTCGACCTCGAGCGCGTGCCCGCCCACCTGCGCATGCACTTCCGCGCCGTCGACGAGCGCGGCAAGCGCGTCGGGGGCGACGACGACCTCCGCGCTCTTCAGGCGGCGCTCGCCGGACGCTCGACCGAGGCCGTCGCACGCAGCCTCACCGAGCCGGGCGGAAGCGGCGGACGGGGTGCGCGCGGGCGCGGTCCCCAGCCCGGCGCCCCGGCGAGCGCGGTCGGACCGTCGATTCCCGAGCGCTCGGGCGTCACCGCCTGGGAGTGGGACCGCATCCCCGAGTACGTCGACGCCCGCCAGGCCGGCAACCTCATCCGCGCCTACCCCGCGATCGTCGACGACGGCGCCTCGGTCTCGCTCAGGCTGCTCGCCACGCCGGCCGACCGCGATGCGGCGACGCCGCGAGGCATCCGGCGCCTGCTCGCCCTCGCGACCCCGTCGCCGACCTCCTACGTGCAGGAGCACCTGACCAATCAGGAGAAGCTCGCCCTCGGCGCGAGCCCCTACCCCTCGACGAAGGCGCTGCTCGACGACGTGCTGCTCGCGGCGATCGACGCCGAGCTGCGCCGCCTGCACCCCGACGGCCTGCTCGCGACCCGCGTCGAGTTCGACGCCGTGCGCGATGCGGTGTCGCAGACCGTCATGGATGCCGTCTACGCCGGCGTCGCGCAGACCGCCGCCGTGCTCACCGCGGCCCGCGCCGCGGAGAAGGCGATCACGAAGGCGTCGAGCATCCAACTGATGGCGCCCCTCGCCGACGCGCGGGCGCAGATCGCCGGACTCGTCTTCCCCGGCTTCGTCTCGGCCGTCGGCCTCGAGCGGCTGCGCCACCTCGCCCGGTACCTGCAGGCGATCGAGCGCCGTGTCGGCCGGCTCGTCGACAACCCCGGCCGCGATCGCGCGCGGCTCGTCGAGGTCGAACAGGCGACGAAGCTCTTCACGGACGCGGGCGGCGTCATCCCGCTGCCCCAGGACGCGCCCGAGCGGCTCGTGCGCGTGCGATGGCTGCTCGAGGAGCTGCGCGTGAGCCTGTTCGCGCAGGAGCTCGGCACGGCCGAGACCGTCTCGCTGCCGCGCATCCGGAAGGCGCTCTCATGACCTCGGACCTCCGCGTCCCGATCGCGCGGAGCTCGACGTTCCTCCTGCGATGCATCCGCGGCACGCTCAACGGGTCGTAGGCGCGGCCGTCGGCCAACGTTCGAGTCGACCCGCTCATCGCGGGTCGAGTAGCGCGGAGCGCGTATCGAGACCGTCTCACGCGGTCTCGATACGGCCCTGGCGGGCCTACTCGACCAGCGAGGTCGCGGTTCGACCGACGAGGTCATGCCGACGGCACCCCCGTTTCCCCTGAACACGTCGATAGATTGGATGCCCATGGGGGCCTATTCGACTCTGCTGAAGTCTCCCGGCGTCGCGCGGATCATCGCGGCGCAGCTCGTCGCGCGATTCCCCGGCGGGATGCTCGCGCTCGCATTCCTCATCCATATCGAGCACATCACCGGCTCGTACGGCTCGGCGGGCCTGGTGCTCGCGGCGACCTCGATCGGCCAGGCGATCTCGGGCCCGCTCACGAGCCGGCTCATGGGCCGGCTCGGCATGCGCCCCGTGCTCATCGTCACGACGGCGGTGAGTGCGCTCGCGATCGTCACGATCGGCCTCTTCGATTCGTTCGCCCTCTGGGTGTACGTCGTGCTCGCGCTGATCTCCGGCCTCTTCTACCCGCCGATCCAGCCGGCGGTGCGCACCATCTACCCGAAGATGGTCAACTCCCGCCAGCTCACGCCGCTCTTCTCGCTGGATGCCTCGGCGCAGGAGATCATCTGGGTCGTCGGCCCCGTGGTGACGACGCTCATCGCGACCCAGGTCTCCCCCATGGCGGCGATCCTCGCCGCCGTCGTGCTCATGGTCGGCGGCGGCGCGTGGTTCATCGCCTCCCCCGAACTCGGGCGCGTGCGCATCCCGCGTTCGAAGCGCAAGTTCGGCGTCGTGCTCGGCCGACCGCCGGTGCTGCTCGGCACGATCGTCGGCTTCCTCCTCATCGGCGCCTGCTCGGCGATCGAGGCGGGCGTCGTGTCGGTCTTCGGCGAGGGCGACGCGCGCGCGGGTCTCGTGCTCGGCATCTTCTCCGTCGGCTCGCTCGCGGGCGGTCTGCTCTTCGGCACCCGTCCGATCAGCCAGTGGGCGATGGCGCGCCGCATGTTCATCGTGTTCTTCGGCATGGCGCTCGCCGCGTTCGTGCTCGATTTCTGGTGGCTCTCGGTCTCCCTGTTCATCGCGGGCATCGGCATCGCCCCCGTGCTCGCCGTCATCTTCGCGACCGTCTCCTCGAGCGTGAAGTTCAGCGACACCGCGGAGGCCTACGGCTGGATCGGCACCGGCCAGCTCATCGGCGCGGCGCTCGGATCGGCGTTCGCCGGCTTCATGATCGACGGCTACGGATCGGTCGGCGCCTTCTGGATCGCCACCGGGTTCGCCTTCTTCGGCTTCCTCGTGCCGCTCCTCGGCCACCGCTGGCACCCCGACCTGCGCGGCCGCGACGCCAGCCCCATCCCCGACACCGAACCGGTGCCCGTGCAGCCCAGCTGATCCGACCGGAGGCCTCCATGTCCGCACCCGCCCCGCTCCTGCCGCTCTCCGACGGCCGCACGATCCCGCAGGTCGGGTTCGGCACCTACAAGATCCCCGCCGAGGACACCGGGCGGCTCTGCCTCGACGCGATCGACGCCGGGTACCGCCACCTCGACACCGCCGCGCTCTACGGGAACGAGGCGGGTGTCGGCGAGGCGGTGCGGGCGGCGGCCGACCGCGGCGTCGCGCGTGACGAGTTGTTCGTGACGAGCAAGGTGTGGAACGCCGACCACGGCTTCGACGAGACGCTGCGCGCGTTCGAGCACTCGATGGACCTCCTCGGCCTCGACCGGCTCGATCTCTATCTGATCCACTGGCCGGTGCCGTCGGCCGACCGGTACGTCGATACCTGGCGCGCGCTCGTGCGGCTGCGCGAGGAGGGCCGGGTCGCCTCGATCGGCGTCTCGAACTTCCACGCCGCGCACCTGCAGCGCCTCGACGACGAGACCGGCGTCCTCCCCGTCGTCGACCAGGTCGAGTGCCACCCGTGGCTGCCGCAGACCGGGCTCTCGGCCTGGTGCGCGGAGCGGGGAATCCTGATCGAGGCCTGGTCGCCGCTCGCCCGCGGGCGGGTGATCGGGGATGCGACCCCGCCCGTGCTCCGGGCCATCGCCGACAAGCACGGGCGCACCGCCGCCCAGGTCGTGCTGCGCTGGCACGTGCAGCACGGTCGCGTGCTGCTGCCGAAGGCGTCGAGCCCCGCGCGCATCGCCGAGAACCTCGCGCTGTTCGACTTCGAACTCGACGACGACGACCTCGCGGGCATCGCAGGGCTCGAGTCCGGCGAACGGACGGGTCGGAACCCGGACTTCGACTGACCAGTCCGCCGGTCGAGTCGGCGCGAGGCGCCGCACCTTTCCGCCGGTCGAGTCGGCGCGAAGCGCCGTATCGAGACCCGTGAGCAGGGTGCGCGGTCTCGAGACGCTCCTTCGTGGCTACTCGACCCGCGGGTTCTCCGCCGAGTTCTCCGCTTCCGAAGCCTCCAGCGCCGCACGCGCCGCCTCCGGCTCCGGCAGTCCGGTGAGGAAGCGCCACGACGCCGCCGCGACGAGCACCGAGACGGCACCGCCGATGAGGAAGGGCAGCGCGAGGTCGACGCGGGCGACGAGCCCGCCGAGCAGGCTGCCGAGCGGCATCGCGCCCCAGAGCAGCGTGCGCCAGGTGCCGTGCACCCGGCCGAGCAGCCGGCCGGGGATCATCGACTGGCGCAGCGACATCACGAGGATGTTCCACACCGTGATCGCGAGCGAGAGCAGCGCGTTCGCGGCGAGCACGACCCAGAGGTTCGGGATGCCCGCCACGAGCAGCGCGAGGCCGATGAGCACGTTCGCGGCCGCCATCGCGACGCCGAGGCCGAAACGGGCCTGCGCGCGGTGGGCGAGCGCCGCGCCGACGAGCGCCCCGGCGACGCCGGAGAGCGCCGCGAAGCCGAAGAACGCCTCGGGCAGGCCGAGCGGTCCGAGCAGGTAGAGCACCCAGCTCGCGAGCGCGAACGAGCACGCGAGCCCGCCGATCGTCGAGACGATCCAGAGCGTCACGAGCATCCGGCTGCGCGTGATGAAGCGCCAGCCGTCGGCGAACTGACGGTGCCAGGGCACCCGCAGCTCGTCGGCGACGACGTGCTGGCGGCCGGAGGCCGCGCGCGGCAGCAGCAGGGCGAGCACGCCGGCGAGCAGGAAGCACACCGCCGGTGCGCCGATCGGGATGAGCACCGAGACCGCGAACAGCAGCGACGTCAGGGGGCCGGCGAGGAACTGCTGGGTGATCTGCTCGCCCGCCTCGAGCCGGCCGTTCGCGCGCGGCAGGCTCGCCGCCGGCACGATCGACGGCGGGATCGCGCGGCTCGCGCCGTCGTAGAGCGTCTCGAAGACGCCGTACACGAACACGACGCCGAGGAGCCAGAGGATGTCGAGGCGGCTGGTCAGCGCGAGCACGAAGAGGAGCACCGAGAGGAGGACGCGCACGGCCTGCGCGATCGCGAGCGCCGCCCGACGGTCGATGCGGTCGACGACGATGCCGGAGGGGATCGCGAAGAGCAGCCACGGCAGCATCGCGAACGCGGCGACGAGGCCGATGAGGAACGGGTCGTCGGTCAGGCGGGCGGCCAGGAGCGGCACGAGCGTGCGCACGATGCCGTCGCCGAGATTCGAGGCGAGGGCCGCCGTGAGGAGGTTCGCGAACGGGCGGCCGAGGCCGCGGGCGGGCGAGGCGTCGGTGATCTCCTCGGTGGGCACCCGATCACCCTAGGGGCGACCGCCCCCGCACTCGGCAGGGCCGTCCACACCCCCGGCCCGCTAGCGTGGGCCCATGGCCGGCCCCGAAGACGCACTGCTGGATGACGACCTGCTCGCCCGGTTCCGGGAGCGGGCGGCGGTGTACGACCGCGAGAACCGCTTCTTCGACGAAGACCTCGCCGAGCTCGTCGCGATCGGGTACCCCCGGGTGCTCGTGCCGCTCGAGCACGGCGGGTTCGGCTGGTCGCTCGAGGATGCGGTGCGCGCGCAGGCGCGCCTGGCATCCGCCGCCCCCGCGACGGCCCTCGCGATCAACATGCACCTCGTGTGGACGGGCGTCGCGAAGGTGCTCGCCGACCGGGGCGACGACGCCCTCGCGTTCCTGCAGCGCGAGGCGGGCGCCGGCGAGCTCTTCGCCTTCGGCATCAGCGAGGCCGGCAACGACCTCATGCTCTTCGGCTCGCGCTCGACCGCCGCGCCCGACGGCGACGGCGGCTACCGCTTCAGCGGGCGCAAGATCTTCACGTCGCTCTCGCCCGCGTGGACCCGCCTCGGCACGATGGGGCTCGACTCGGAGTCGGCCGATGCGCCGAAGATCGTCTACGGCTTCGTCGAGCGCACCGACGCCGTCGAGGTGCTCGACGACTGGGACACGATGGGAATGCGCGCGAGCCAGTCGCGCACGACGATCCTGACCGAGGCGCCCGCGAGCGCCGACCGCATCGTCCGCCGGCTCGACCCGGGCCCGAACCCCGACCCGTTCGTGTTCGGCATCTTCGCGTGCTTCGAGCTGCTGCTCGCCGCCGTCTACTCGGGCATCGGCGACCGGGCGATCGAACTCGCGATCGCCGCGGCGAAGCGACGGACCTCGATGAAGGCCGGCGGGGCGCCGCTCAGCGACGACCCCGACATCCGCCATCGCATCGCCGGCGCGATCATCGACCAGGATGCGATCGCGCCCCAGCTGACCTCCCTCGCGCGCGACGTCGACCGGCAGGTCGACCATGGCGCGAAGTGGTTCGCCCGGCTCTCGGCGATGAAGGTGCGCTCGACGGAGACCGCCAAGCGCACCGTCGACGAGGCCGTCCGGGTCGCCGGCGGCTCCTCGTACTTCGCGGGGAACGAGCTCGGGCGCCTGTACCGGGACGTGCTCGCCGGCGTGTTCCATCCCTCCGACGACGAGTCGGCGCACTCGACGGTGGCCGCCGCCTGGATGGGCGCGGTCGGCGCCGTCGACTAGAGTCGAAGAGGTTTTTCCGAGAATAGAGAGGCGGCGGCGATGAACGGCGTGCTTTGGGTGATCATGTTCGGCCTCTTCAGCCTCGGCGTGTGGCTGTTCTCCGCGGCGTTCGCCGTCGTCGGCTTCGAGGCGCCGATCTTCATCCTCGGCATCCTGCTCGTCTCGGCCTCGCTCGCGATCCCGTTCCACGTGCTCGGTCAGAGCCAGAAGAACTGACGCGCCGACGCCTCCCGGGTTGAGATGACCCTCCCGCGCAGCGGCACGCTCGTCGCCTATCCGACCGGCGCGCTCGACGGCGAGTCCGTCGTGCGGCACGTCGAAGCACTGCCCGACGGTCGCGCCGCCGTGCTGACGGATGAAACTCCGGTGCATCCCGTCGACGCCCGCTGGCCGGACCAGAGCGCCGATCGGGCGGAGTTCGTCCTGGGCGGCGACGGGTCGCGACGCATCCCCATCGTGGACGCGATCGTCGGCGCGACCGACGGCGCGTCCCTCTTCGTCGGCGACGACGTCCCGGTGCGGCCGGGCGCCGAGGGCTGGGCATCCGTCGTCGTGCACGTCGTGGATGCGGCCGATGCGGGCGCACTGCAGGAGGGCGACGCGGTCGGCTTCCAGGTCGACCCCGAACTGCGCGCGGCGCTCTCGCTCGGGCACACCGCGTGCCACCTCGCGTCCCTCGCCCTCAACCTCGCCGTCGCCGACCGCTGGAGCAAGCAGCCGCGCACCGACGGCCTCGGCACCCCCGACTTCGACGGCCTCGCGATCGAACGCTCGCGCATCCTCGAGGGCGGCTCGCTCGACCGCTACCGGCTGAACAAGTCGCTGCGGCGCGCGGGGTTCCAGACCGAAGGTCTCGTCGACGCCCTCGCGGAGATCGAGCGCCGGGTCGAGGCGCGGCTCGCGATCTGGGTCGACGCCGCCGCGCCGATCCGCATCGAGCGCGCCGGCGACGCCCTCGCCGACCGCCGCGAGTGGGTGGCCGAACTGCCCGAGGGCACGGTGCGCATCCCCTGCGGCGGCACCCACGTGCACTCGACGGCCGAGCTCGCCGGGCTCCGCGTCGGCTTCACGCTCGACGACGACGCGGGCACGCCGGTGCTCGTGATGTCGTCCTCGCGCTGAGCGCGGGGCGCGACGCGGGCGCCCCCTGCTCCCGCTGCTCCGGCTACTCCGACGAGCCCACGATCGGCGGGACGATCGCCGCGGGCGGCTCGTAGCCGCGCTCGGCGAGCAGCTCCCGCACGCGCGGCACGACCTCGGTCGCGTACAGCCGGATCGAGCGGAGCATCCACTCGTGCGGCAGCGTGCCGTTCGAGAACTTCAGGTCGAAGCGGCTCGCGCCCACCGCGATGATCGCGCGCGCCGCCTTCTGCGCCACGGTCTCGGGCGCTCCGGCGAACATCGCCCCGTTGGGGCCGGCCTCCCCCTCGAACTGCGAGCGCGTCGCCTCGCCCCAGCCGCGCTCGCGGCCGATGCGGTTCATCAGGTCGCGGTAGTTCGGCCAGACCTCGTCCTTGGCCTGCTGGTCGGTCTCCGCGAGGTGGCCCGGCGAATGGATGCCCACGGGCAGCGGCGCGTGCCCGAACTGCGCGAGCGCCTTGCGGTACAGCTCGGAGAGCGGCGCGAAGCGCGCGGGGCTGCCGCCGATGATCGCCAGCATGAGCGGCAGGCCGTAGCGGGCCGCCCGCACGACGGACTCCGGGCTGCCGCCGACGCCGACCCACGTCATGAGCTTCCGGTCGCCCTCGATGGGCGGGAAGATCCGCTGCCCCTCGAGCGGCGAACGGAGCCGACCGGTCCACGTGATCGGGCCGCCGTCGCGGATGGCGGCGAACAGCTCGAGCTTCTCGTCGAAGAGCTCCTGGTAGGCGGCGAGGTCGTAGCCGAAGAGCGGGAACGACTCGATGAAGGAGCCGCGGCCGAGGACGACCTCCGCGCGGCCGTTCGAGACCGCATCGAGTTCGCTGAAGCGCTGGAACACGCGCACGGGGTCGTCGGAGCTCAGCACCGTCACGGCGCTGCCGAGGTGGATGCGCTCGGTGCGCGAGGCGATCGCCGCGAGCACGACCTCCGGCGCGGAGATCGCGAACTCCTCGCGGTGGTGCTCCCCGACGCCGAAGAAGTCCAGGCCGAGCGAGTCGGCGAGCACCGCCTGTTCGACGGCGTTCCGGATCGTCTCGGCGTGCGAGAGCCGCCGCCCTTCGAGATCGAACGTGACATCGCCGAACGTATCCAGTCCGAACTCCACCTGCTCCGGCATCGCAGCTCCCTCCCGGGCCCGGGCGTCGCCCGGCGGCATCCCCCCGATGCGACCCGTACCCGCACGAGCCTATGCCGCTCGCCCGACTGCGCGCACGGAATGCCCGACCGGTGCGCCGCGTTGCGCAACTCGGGGGCGGAAGCGAGAGTGGAACAGTGGAACGACGAGCGGTCATCGGGATCTACGGCGCCGGGAAGGTGGGCACCGCCCTCGCCCGGCTGCTCGTGGGCGCGGGGTACGAGGTGCGGATCGCGGGTTCGCCGCGGCAGACCGCCCTCGAGCTGCTCGTGAGCGTCGTCGCCCCCGGAGCCCGGGTCGCGAGCCCCGACGAGGTCGCCGACGCGGACGTCGTCGTCGTCGCGGTGCCGTTCGGCAAGGCCGACACGGTGCCGTGGGACCGTTTCGACGGCACGGTCGTCGTCGACGCCATGAACTACTGGCCGCCGATCGACGGCACGATCCCCGCCATCGAGGCGGACGGCCGACCGACGAGCGTCATCCACGCCGATCTGAACCCCCGCGCCCGCCTCGTGAAGTCGCTCAACCACCTCGGCTACCACGAGATGGAGGACGACGCCCTGCCCGAGGGCGACCCGCTGCGGCGGGCGCTCGCCGTCGCCGGCGACGATCCGGATGCCCGCGCGGCGGTCGCCGCGATCGTCGACGACATCGGCTTCGACGCCGTCGACCTCGGCCCCCTCGCGTGCGGCGTGCTCCTCGAACCCGGCGGACCGGTCTTCGGCCGCGAGCTCGACGCCGACGAGCTGCGCCGCCTCGCCGAGCGACGGCAGCACGCCGCCTGAGCGCGGACGGCTGGGCCCGGCCCGCGCCGGCCGCCCGAGCGGTCCGCCCGGACGGCCGAGCGCTCACACGGGGTGCGCTGCGACGAACACGCCGTCGGGATCGACGGCGGCCTTGATCTCCCGCAGCCGCCCGAGGGCGGTGCCGAAGCCGTGCGAGCGGTCCACGAGCGGCCCGTCGACGAAGGTGAGCGCGAGCGCGTCGACCCGCCACGGTGAGAACGCCGCGATGCCGGCCTGCACGGCGGCAGCGGCCTGGACCGCCGCCTCCGGCACGGGGACCACGGCGATGGTGTGCGCGAGATACTCGCCGTCGATCGCGGTCACGGCGCCGCCGTCGAGGGCCGGACGGCGGATCGCGCCGCCGAGGTGGCGCAGCTCGGTGATGAAGAGCCCGGGCGCCGTGCCGATCTCGACGAACTTCGACACCGCGTCGTCGGGCAGGCCGCCGAGCACGACGTGCGCGGTGAGCGCCGGGGTCGGCCCGGGCGGGTCCAGATGCACCTGCACGAGGGCAGCGGCGGGCATCGGTGCGAACGTGTCGACCTCGGGCCCGAGGGCGCGGAGGGGCTCGAGGAGCGTCGCAGCACCTTCGTCGGACTCGAGGATCGCGCCGTCGACGACGACGAGGTCGCGGCCGCTCAGGAACGGCGGCAGGTCCGGCATCGGCGGGAAGTGCAGGATGCGCAGCGTCGTCGTGGCGCTCTCCGGCGCCGCTCGCGTGAACGCGGCCCACGCCGCCGACACCTCGGCCGCGCGCGACGCGTCCCAGAGGAGCATCCCCGCGAAGACCTCTGGCTGCGCGAGCAGGTCGAGCTCGATCGAGACGACGATGCCGAAGGCGCCCGAGCCGCCGCGCAGCGCCCAGAACAGGTCCGGATGCTCGTCGCGGCTCGCCCGCACGAGCGCGCCGTCGGCGAGGACGACCTGCACGGCGCGGACCGAGTTGATCGCGAGGCCGTGCGCACGGGCGTAGAAGGAGAGCCCCCCGGAGAGGCTGTAGCCGACGACGCCGACGTCGCCCGCGCTGCCGTGCAGGGCGGTGAGCCCGTGCGGTGCGGCCGCCTCGAGGACGTCGTTCCACTGGGAGCCGCCGAGCACCCGCGCCGTGCGGGCGACGGGGTCGACGACGGCACCGCGGAGCCCGGCGAGCGAGACGAGCACGACGTCGCCGAGTGCGGTGCCGGCGAGCGCGCCGGCGGCGTGACCGGTCGCCTGGGGTGCGATGCGCAGCCCGGCGGCGACCGCGGCGCGCACGACGTCGACGACGTCCTCCGCCGTCTCGGGCCGGGCGACCGCGATGGGCCGCTGGTCGAACGCGACGTTCCACGGCATCCGGGCGGCGTCGAAGCCGTCGTCGCCGGGGAGCAGGATGCGCGCGCCGAGGGCGTCGCGGAGCCGGACGGCCCGGGGGTCGAGGGCGAGATCGGGGATGGTCATGGGGAGTTCCTCCGGTTCGTGCGGGCATCCGTTCGGACGCCCTGCCGAGGAGGATCCTCGGGCGACGGCGCCGCCGGCATCCCAGATGGCAGGGGAATTCGCTCCCCCCAGATCACTGGGATGGCGGCTCGGCCCGCACCGGGCCACACTGTGCGCATGAGCACGGCCATCGCCTTCGCGCGCGTCCGCAGCGACGTCGACGTGCTCTCGCGCGCCGGCTTGCCGCTGCTGCAGTTCATCGACGAGGCGAGCGCTGCGCTGCAGCAGGCCGTGCCCTTCGTCGCGGGGTGCCTCTCCACCCTCGATCCGGCGACCACGATGGTGTCGAGCACCCGGAAGCTCGGGGCGCTCGAGGAGCGCAACGACGCCGACGTGCCTTGGGCGAAGGTCGAGTACGGCGGGCTCGAGCCGACCGCGTTCACGGCGATGCTCGCGGCGGGCCGCACGAGCGTGAGCGTCGCCCAGTCGACCGGCGGCGACCTCGACCGCTCGCCGCGCATGTCGGAGGTCGTGCTGCCGCGCTTCGACTTCGGCGACGAGGCGCGCACGGTGTTCGCCGAGCGCAGCGGCGCCTGGGGGTCGCTCGCGATGTTCCGGGGGGCCGGCGAACCGGACTTCGATCACGACGAGCTGGCACTGCTCGCCGAGCTCGCGCCGGCATTCGCCCGCGGCCTGCGCACCGGGCTCCTCGCCCAGCACGGCGGGGATCGCACCGAGTCCGGCGGCGGTCCGGCCGTCGTCATCATCGACGCCGACGACAGGATCGCCGCGTCGAGCCCGGGCGCCGAGGCGCACCTCGCCCGCATGGGACTCGCGCCGGGCGGCGGGGACCCCCGCTTCATCGTGCACGGGCTCGCGACGGGGGCCCGGCGCTTCGCCCGCGGCGAGAGCGATCGGATGCCCCGCATCCGCGCCCGCACCGCCGACGGCGTCTGGCTCGTGCTGCAGGCCGCGCCGCTCGGCGGCGGCGGGGAGCGCGCCGGGGACGTCGTGGTCACGATCGAGGAGGCGCGCCCGCAGGAGGTCCTCGACCTCGTGGCCGACGCCTTCGGCCTCACCGCGCGCGAACGCGATGTCGTGGGCGCCGTGCTGCGGGGCGCCGACACCCGGGAGATCGCCGCGTCGCTGCACCTCTCCCCGTACACCGTGCAGGACCACCTGAAGTCGGTCTTCGACAAGGCCGGGGTGGGCTCGCGACGCGAGCTCGTGGCACGGGTCTACTTCGACCAGTACGTGCCGCGCGCGGGCAACGCCCTCGGACCGGCCGGGTGGTACACGGCCGGGTCGTGACGACCTGGTCGTGACGACCTGGTCGTGACGGCCGCACCGCGACGATCACGCCGTCGGCACTCGCCCGGGCGGCGGCGATGCGGCACCGGGCGGCGCGCGGACGTAGGGTTTCCGCATGTCCCCCGCAGCACCCGATTCGAACGGCTCCGACCCCCTCGCCGCTCCCGCCCGGCCCGGCATCGGCGAGCGGCTGTCGCAGCTCATCCGGCACGCGACCGTCTCCGCCGAGCTCGCCGAACGCGGACCCGAGCCGTTCGAGGCGCTCGTCGCCTCCCTCGCGGAGCTCTACCCGCTCGTCCACGAACGGCTCGAGCTCGAGCGGGTGACCGACTTCGGCCTCCTGTTCCGCTGGCCCGGGGCATCCGATGCGAAGCCGCTCGTGCTCATGGCCCACTACGACGTCGTGCCCGTCGACGAGAGCGACGACTGGCGCTTCCCGCCGTTCGAGGGGCGCATCGCGGACGGGATCGTCTACGGCCGCGGCGCCCTCGACGACAAGGGTCCGCTCGTCGTCGTGCTCGACGCCGTCGAGAACCTGCTCGCCGCGGGGCACGAGCCCGCCCAGGACGTCTACCTCAGCTTCGGCGGCAACGAGGAGGTCTACGGCCTCGCGGCCGTCGCGATCAGCGATCTCCTGCACGAGCGGGGCATCCGGCCCTGGCTCATCGTCGACGAGGGCGGTGCCGTCGTCGACGCGCCGCTGCCGTTCGTCACGGCCACGGCCGCGATGGTCGGCGTCGGCGAGAAGGGCATCGCGACCCTGCGCCTCAGCGCCCGCGGCGACGGCGGGCACGCCTCGGCGCCGCCCACGATCACGGCCGTCGGCCGCGTCGCCCGCGCGGTGGACCGGCTCACCCCCGGCACGTTCCCGGCGCGCACCCCGCGCGCGGTGACCGTGATGCTGCAGCGCTTCGCGCCGCACGCCCGCGGCCTCGGCGGCGTCGCGCTCAAGGTGCTCGCGGGCTGGCCGTGGCTGACGGCACGGGTCTTCGCCCGGCTCGGCGGCGAGCCCGCCGCGCTCGTGCGCACGACCGTCGCGCCGACGATGCTCGACGGCGGCACCGCCGCCAACGTGCTGCCCTCGCAGGCGGGCGCGATCGTGAACCTCCGCATCGCCCCCGGGGAGACCGTCGACGGCACGGCGGCGCGCGTCCGTCGCCGCATCCGCGACCCGAAGGTCGACGTCGTGGTCGTGGAGGGCAGCGACCCGTCGCCGCAGTCGGCGACCGACAACGCGCAGTTCGGACTCATCGAGGCCGCCGTCGGGGCGTCCTACCCGGGCACCGTCACCGCGCCGTACCTCATGATGGCGGCCTCGGACGCCCGCTTCTTCCACCGCTACTCGGGCTCGGTCTACCGATTCGCACCCCTGTCGATGTCGTCGGCGCAGCGCGCGAGCGTGCACGGGGTCGACGAGCGCGTCACCGTCGACAGCCTCGAGCGCGGCGAGCGGTTCCACCGCGCGCTCATCGTGTCGCTGCCGCGCTGACGCCCCCCGGGCCGCCCGTCCGGCGCATTCGGCGATCGGCTGCCGCGGTGACGGCGCGGTAACACGCACCGCGTACAGTGTTCTCACCCCGACGACCGACGCGCCTCCCCCGGCGGGCCGGCCGAGCTCTCCCGTCCCCCAGGAGCCCCAGTGTCCCGCAGCACCCTCAGCCGAGCGACGACGTCCTTCGCCGCGATCATCGGCTTCCTCGCGTTCGTCGAGTTCACGAGCGGCATCATCCAGGGCTACTACACGCCCCTACTGACCGACATCGCGCGCCACCTCGGCGTGCACGACGCCGACGTGAACTGGCTCGAGGGGTCGCAGCTCATGCTCTCGGCGCTCGTCGTGCCGGCGTTCGCGAAGCTCGGCGACATGGTCGGCCACAGGAAGATGCTCGTCATCTCGACGGCCGTGACGGCGATCGCCTCGTTCGCCCTCGTCTTCTCCGACGAGTTCTGGGTGTTCCTCGTGGCGTGGGCGCTGCAGGGCTTCTACGTCGTCTGGCTGCCGCTCGAGATCGCGCTCATCTGGTCGCGCTCGCGCAGCACCCCGCGCCCCGCGGCGATCACGCGCCGCGCGGCAGGCATCCTCGTGGCGTTCCTCGAGTTCGGCGCGATCGCGGGCGCGCTGCTCGGCGGGGCGCTCATCGACTCCCTGCCGCTCCAGATCGTGCTGCTCGTGCCGGCGATCGCGGTCGCGCTGTGCTTCTTCGTGATCCTCTTCGGGGTCAAGGAATCGCCCGAGCTCACGGGCGGCAAGCTCGACACGACGGGCCTCACGCTCATCTCGCTGGCGCTCCTCGCCCTCACGGGCGGCCTCAGCTTCCTGCGCCTCAACGGCCCGGCAGACCTGCTCTCGTGGTCGCTCGTCGCACTCGGCCTGCTGCTCGTGTGGCCGTTCGCGAAGTGGGAGCTGCGCCACCCCGACCCGCTCATCGACGTGCGCATGTTCCGGAACCCCGCGCTCTGGCCCGTGTTCGTCACCGCCGGCCTCTTCGGCGTCAGCGTGCTGGGCGCACAGGCGCCCCTGTCGACGTTCGCCCGCACGGATCCGACCGAGGTCGGCTACGGACTCGGCACCGAGGGCTTCGCCACCTCCCTCCTCATCGGCGGCTACGTGCTCGCGATGACGGTCGGCGCGCTGCTCTTCCCCGTGGTCACGCGCTTCGTCGCGCCCCGCGTCGCCCTCATCTGCGCGTCGTTGCTGGTCGCGGCCGGGTATCTGTTGTTCGTGCCCTTCCACGGCGACTACGCCCAGGTGATGACGAACATGGTCATCGTCGGCATCGGTTCGGGCGCGCTCGTCGCGGCCCTGCCGGCCGCCGCCGCCGCGGCCGCTCCGCCGACGCAGACGGGCGTGGCGACGGGACTCACGAACTCCGTGAAGACCGTCGGCGGCGCGATCGCGTCGTGCGTGTTCGGCATCGCGCTGCTCTCGCACGTCGGCGGGGGCTCGCACTCGACCGCCGGCTCGTTCAGCGGCTACCTCACCGTGTGGCTCGTCTGCGGCGGCACCGCGGTGGTCTGCGCGATCGTGCTCGCGTTCGTGCCGAAGCTCGCCTTCGCCGACCCGACGCCCGTCGAGGACGACGCGCTCGAGGCGCCCGTCGCCTCCTGACCCGAGCGACCCCGAGGATGCTCGCGCGGCCCGCGCGGGCATCCTCGCCTCGTCTCGGGGTCGCGCCCGTCAGAGCGCGCGCGACTGCGCCTTGCGGCGCGCGCCGAGGTCGACGACCGACACGACGAACGCGATGCCGATGAAGACGGCGACGCCGGCCATGCCGACGCCGTAGGCGTGGTGGTAGACCGAGAGCTGCGACTCGCTCGACGGCTCGCCCGCGATCGTCGAGTAGAAGAGCGAGAGCGTCACGGCTGAGCCGATCGCGGTGCCGATGCGCTGGCCGAGCTGCCCGACCGACCCGGCGAGGCCGCCCTGGCGAACCGGCACCTCGGCGAGCGTCAGCGTCTGGTTCGGGGAGACGACGAATCCGCCGCCGGCGCCGGCGATCACCATCGCGCCCGCCATCGCCCACGGCGTGATCTCAGCCGGGGTGAGGATCGCGAGCAGCACGAGCAGCGCGAACCCGGCGAGCAGCACGATGAGGCCGAGCACCACGAGGGGCCGGCCGAACCGCTCGACGAGCTTCCCGCCGTACCAGGACGTGACCGCCGACGTCAGCGCGAAGCCGATCGTGACCATGCCCGCGTAGAGCGGCTCGAGCCCGAGCCCGTTCTGGAGGTAGAGCGTCGTGAGCAGGAACGCCGCGGGCATCCCCGCGAAGTACACGGCGACGAGCAGCGTGCCGTTGCGCCACGAGGTGATCGAGAACAGCGCCGGCGGGATCAGCGGGCTCTTGCCGCTCGCGGCGTAGCGCTGCTCCCACCAGATGAACAGCGCGAGGCCGAGCACGAACACGACGAGCAGCCACCACCGCGCCGGGTTGTCGGCCGACGTGCCGGTCGTGAAGAGGAAGGGCCACATGAGGGCGAGCACCGTGACGGCGAAGATGAGGATGCCCACGGGGTCGAGCTGGAGCGCCCGCGACGAGCGCGTGCGGGTCTGCGGCAGCACCCAGATCGCGAGGGCGATCGCGATGAGCACGAGGGGCACGTTGATCCAGAAGATCCAGCGCCAGCCGTCGGTCGGGCCGCCGAGGGCGATGAGCAGCCCGCCGAGCGTCGGGCCGAAGGCCGTCGCGATGCCGATCGTCGCGCCGAAGAGGCCGAACGCGGTGCCGCGCTCGCGCCCCTGGAAGAGCTGCTGCACGAGGCCGAGCACCTGGGGCATCTGGATGCCCGCCGCGACGCCCTGCGCGAGGCGCGCGATGAGCAGCACCGTCGCGTTCGGCGCGAGGGCGGCGACGAGGCTCGTAAGGCCGAAGAGGCTGAGTCCCACGATGAAGAGCGCCTTGCGGGAGCGCTGATCGCCGAGGCGCCCCATCGGCACGAGGACGAGGCCGAAGGTCAGCACGTACCCGGCGACGATGAGCTGGAGCTCGGTGGAGCCCGCGCCGAGGGCGGTCTCGATCGAGGGCAGCGCGACGTTCACCTTCGACAGGTCGAGGATCGTGATCGCGGCGACGGAGACGGCCACCCAGTAGGCCTGCCACTTGCGGTTGCGCGTCAGCGGGATGTCGCGCGTCTTCGGGGGTTCCTCCCGTGCCGGCCGTGCGTGCGTCGTCTCGTCGCTCATCCGCGCTCCCCCCAGTCCGCCCGGCCAGCCTACGCCCGCCGTCGGTCTCGTCGGTCTCGTCGGCAGGCCGCGAGCGGATGCCCCGTGCCGCGCCCGCGCGCAGCGCCGCCGCGGCGCTACCCTGACTGCGAGGTCCGCCGGGGGCGGCGGACCGGGCGGCCGACGAGGGGACGCGGATGACGGGCGCAGCGCGATTGGGGATCGGATTGGCCGCGGTCGGCCGTCCGGCCTACATCACGGACGGACGCGATCGCGACCTCGGCGCGGGCGCCGATCGATCGGTGCCGGAGCTCGAGTCCAGGGCGCACGACGTGCTCGAAGAGGCCTGGTCGCTGGGCCTCCGCTTCATCGACGCGGCACGCTCGTACGGTCGCGCCGAGGCGTTCCTGGGGAGCTGGCTACGCGCGCATCCCGAGCGGCGCTCGCGCCTCACGATCGAGTCGAAGTGGGGGTACGCCTACGTCGGCGGGTGGCGGATGGACGCCGAGGTCCACGAGGTCAAGGAGCACAGCACGGCGATGCTCCGCCGGCAGTGGCCGGAGACCCTCGGCGCCCTCGGCACGACGCCGGACCGCTACCTCGTGCACTCCCTCACCTCGGACAGCCCCGCGTTCGACGACCCCGGCCTGCTCGACGCACTGCGCGGCCTGGCGGATCGCGGCGTGCGCGTCGGCCTCTCGACGAGCGGGCCGAAGCAGGCCGACGCGGTGCGGATGGCCCTCGACCTGCCGGATACGCCCTTCTCGGTCGTGCAGTCGACGTGGAACCTGCTCGAGTCCTCGGTCGGTCCGGCGCTCGCGGAAGCGGCCGATGCGGGCTGGGCGGTCGTCGTCAAAGAAGCGCTCGCCAACGGCCGACTGCTCGACGCCGAGGCGGTGCCTGGGCTCGCCGCCCTCGCAGCCGACCACGGACTCTCCCTCGACGCGCTCGCGATCGGCGCGGCCCTCGGCCGGCCGTGGGCCGAGACCGTGCTGAGCGGGGCCGTCGCGCCCGAGCAGTTGCGCGCCAACGACACCGCCCGGCCGCTGCCGCTCGACGAGGCGACGCTCGCCGCCTGCGCCGTCCCAGCCGCCGAGTACTGGGCGGCCAGGGGCGCCCGCCCGTGGACCTGACCGCGGCGCGTCGATCGTCACGAAGCGGTGGCGGCGTCGGCCGCGCCTCCCCCAGGGTGGCCCCATGGACGACGACCGCACGACGGCCCTCGCCGACCGCCTCGCCGAGGCGGCGCTCGGCGCGCTCGAGCTGTACTCGGTGCGCCTCGGCGACGCCCTCGGCCTCTACCGCACGCTCGCCGAGACCGGCCCGCTGACTCCCGACGGCCTTGCGACGGCCGCCGACATCGCCCCCCGCTACGCGCGCGAGTGGTGCGAGCAGCAGGCCGTCGCGGGCATCCTCGACGCGCTGCCCGACGGCCGCTTCGCGCTCCCCGACGCGCACGTCCCCGTGCTCGTCGACCCCGCGCATCCGGCGCACGCCGCGCCGTTCGGCTCGCTGCTCGCCGGCGTCGGCATCGCCCTCGACGAGCTCATCGCGGCGTATCGGACCGGCACCGGTGTGCCGTACGCCCACTACGGCGCCGCCTTCCGGCACGGACAGGCGGGCATCAACCGCCCGGCGTTCAGCCTCGAACTCCCGGATGCCTGGCTCGGCGCCGCCCGCGATCTCGTCGACCGGCTACGGGACGCGCCCTCGCCGCGCATCGCCGACCTCGGCTGCGGCGAGGGGTGGTCGACGATCGCCCTCGGCCGGGCGTTCCCCCATGCCGACGTCGTCGGCGTCGACCTCGACCCGGGCTCGATCGAGGACGCCGCCCGCCACGCGGCCGAGGCCGGCTCCGACATGCGCTTCGAACTCGCCGACGCCGCCTCGCTCGACGGAGCGTTCGACCTCGTCCTGATCCTCGAGGCGCTGCACGATGTGGCCGACCCGGTCGGCGTGCTGCGCGCCGCGCGGGGTTCGCTCGCCGACGACGGCGCGCTCCTCGTGCTCGACGAGCGGGTCGCCGACGAGTTCACGGCGCCGGGCGACGCGGTCGAACGCCTCATGTACGGCTGGAGCGTGCTCCACTGCCTGCCGGCCTCGATGGCCGAGCAGCCGTCGGCCGCCCTCGGCACGGTCCTGCGCGCATCCACCGTGAACCGGCTCGCGATCGAAGCCGGCTTCACGCGCTTCGCCGAACTGCCGATCGAGCACGACTTCTTCCGCCTGTACCGGCTCGAAGGGTGACGGTCTCCGTCCACGTCCCGGCCGCCGCATCACCGGTCGCCGCGTCCCCGGCTCCCGCACCCCCGAACGCGGACCTCGCCGAGGCGAGCGACGCCGCACTACGGTGAGCGCATGCGCCCGAGGACCCGAGACCGCGCGATCGCCGCGACCGGCCTCGCCCTGCTCCTCGGAGTCTCCGTCATCGCGGGCGTCCGCGGCACCCTCGTCCATTCCGACGCCCTCGCGCTCGCCCGGTTCGAGGAGGCTGCGGAGGCGCACGAGGCGAGCGCCGCCGAGGCAGCAGATGCGGCAGGCGACTACGCCGCGGCGCTCGAACTCGCCGTCCGGACCCACGACGCCGGTGCCACCGCACACGCGGCGGCGGATCCGGCGCTGCTCGCCGACCCGTCGTCGCTCGACGGCCTCGGCACCGCGCTCAGCGCCCTCGCCGAAGCGGCCGGGCTCGCCGTCGGTGCGGACGGCCGCGCGGCGACGATCCTGGCCCCCACGGCCGAGCTGGACGCCTCCTCGCCGGAACTTCCCGAGGGACGCGCCGAACGGGTGCGGGCGTCCGAGGACCTCGACGCCGACGCGGTCGCCCTCGAGACACGGGCCGCGACCCAGCGCGCCGCCGTCGCCCGGCTCGACACCGCGAGCGACGACGCAGAGGCCGCGCTGTCGGCACTGCTCGGCGCGGCCCACGCGCACGGCACGGCGGCCGCCCTCCCCGAACTCGCCTCGGCCGAATCCCGGGCCGTGTACAGCGCGGCCGTCGCCGCCCTCGCCGACGACGCCGCACTGGCGGATGCCGCAGGACGCCTCGCCGCCTACCGCGACGCCTGGAGCGCCGTGACGGCCTCGCAGGCTGCCGCCGAAGCCGCCCGCGCCGCGGCCGAGCAGGCCGCCGAGGAACGGGCACGCACCGCCCCGCCGGCCGGCGGCGAGAGCGGCGGCGAGAACGTGGAGCCCACCTACATCCAAGGCATCCTCGTCGTGAACAAGACCTACGGGCTGCCGCGTTCCTTCGGGAACGGACTGACCTCGGAGACCATCGCAGCGTTCGAGGCGATGCGCGCCGAAGCCGCCGCGCAGGGCCTCGACCTGTACATCTCGAGCGGTTTCCGCTCCTACGACTCCCAGTCCGCGATCTACAACCGGTACGTCGCGAACGAGGGCCGCGCGGGCGCCGACCGCCACTCCGCGCGGCCCGGCCACAGCGAGCACCAGACGGGGCTCACGTTCGACCTCAACACGATCGCCGAGTCGTTCGGCAGCACCGCGGAGGGGCAGTGGGTCGCCGACAACGCCCACCGGTTCGGCTTCATCGTGCGTTACCCGCCCGGTAAGGAGGCCGTCACCGGCTACGTGTGGGAGCCGTGGCACCTGCGCTACCTCGGGGTCGACACGGCGACAGCGGTGCACGCGAGCGGGCTCTCCCTCGAGGAGTACCTCGGCATCACGTCCGTCTACGCGGAGTGAGCACCGGCCGGCCGGCGGCCGGAACCGAGGGAGCACGACGCGCGGAACTGACGCCGGAACGGGACGCTGGAAACGATGAAGGCCGGCACCTTCCGGTGCCGGCCTTCATGCTCAGTGTGGACCCAGGGGGATTCGAACCCCCGACCTTCTCATTGCGAACGAGACGCGCTACCAACTGCGCCATGGGCCCGAGCCGTGTACGACTTTAGCACGCTCCCGAGGGTGGTTCTGACCACCCGGCCCCCACCGCGCCTCCCCGGCACACCGAGACGGCCCGACCTCGAGGATGCCTCGACGGACCGGCGGCGCAGCGGGATCGAGACCGGCTCAACCGGCGTTGCGACGACGTGCCAGCACGGAGTCGAGACCCTCGAAACCTGCGGCGGACTCGTCGACGTAGCCCATGCGGGCGTACGGGCTCAGCGTTGCCGCAGGAGCTGCGGGAGCCTCGGGCTCGGGCTCGCGGCGTTCGGCCGCGGCCGGCAGTGCGGGCACTTCCGGCTCGAGCTCGGCGGCGCGACGCTCGAACTCCGCGGACTTGGTCGCGGCCGTGAGGCGGGCCGCCTCCTCGACGGAGGCCATGGCCATCGCCGCCACGGTGCCCCGCGAGAGCGTGAGCGGCCTCGGCAGCGGCTGCGGCGTCCATGCGTGCTCCTCGCCCTCCCCCGCATCCACGTCGAACGGCTCGTCGTCGGCGGCGGTCGAACGTTCGACCGTCGGCGCCGCGGGCACGGCCGGCACGGCGGCGGGCGCCGTGATGCGTCGCCGCGCGAGCGTCCGCAGGCCCGACCAGGCGAACAGGGCGAAGAGCGAGCCCGCGCCGATCAGGATGCCGCCCACGACCAGTCCGCCGTCGAGCAGGATGCTGACGCCGACGCCCGCTCCCGCGAGCGAGCTCAGGAGCATCGTCGTGCACGCCAGGCGCCCGCGTCGGAGCGCGGCCCGGGCGCGCAGCGCCCGCTCGAGACCGGCGGCGGGCACGACCGGTCCGGCGGTCTCGACGTCCGGAGCATCGGAGCCGGGGAGCATCTCAGCCGGGGCCGGGGCCCCCGCGGCGGGCGCGACGTCGGCCGTGGACTCGACGACGCCGTCGACCGGCTCGACGACGCTCGCGCCCTCGGACGGCCCGTACACGACGCTGCCCGCGGCGACGAGGGCGTCGACCCGGCGGTCGGCGGCGCGGTCCTGCTCCTGCTGCAACCGCTTGAGGCGGCGACGCTGCTTGGCGACCTCGCGCGCGGTCGCCTCGACCTGCACCGCCTCGGGCGTCTCGGACGTCTCGGCGAGGATCCGCAGCGTCTGCTGGAGCCGGACGGCGTTGCGCTCAGTGGCGAGATACTGCCGGCGGCGGAACCAGCTCGGCAGCAGATACGCCACCCAGAGTGCCGCGGCGATCACCACCAGCACGCCCCCGCCGATCCCGTCCATGGATCGACGATACGAATCAGACGGGCTTCACCGCGCCAGCCGAGCGGGCGTGTCCCGGCAATGGGACGCCGACTCCCCAGAACTGGGGGCGGCCGGACTCACCGATCGAGGCGGAGCGGCACGCTCGCGGCGGCGACGTCCTCGGGCCACGGCGTCGAGACGCCCACCGGAACGCGACCCTCCTGCCAGCGCCGCAGCACACCGCCCGGCACTTCCTCGCGAACGAGGCCGAAGGCGTAGTGGTCGCGCCAATCCCCGTCGATGTGGATGAACCGACGCCGCAGCCCCTCGTAGCGCCAGCCGAGCTTCGCGACGACGCGCAGCGACGGCTCGTTCTCGGGCCGGATGCAGATCTCCATGCGGTGCAGCCCGAGTTCGAAGAAGCAGTAGTCGGTCGCGAGCGCCACCGCCGTCGGCGTGATCGAGCGCCCCGCGAGTGTGCTCGACACCCAGTACCCGATCGACGCCGAGGCGAGCGAGCCGTACGTGATCGCGGAGACGTTCAGCTGCCCTGCGAACTCCCCGCCGTACTCGACGACGAACGGCAGCGCGTGCCCGGACCGAGCGTGGGCGAGCAGATTGCGGATGCTCGCCCGGGTGTCGATGACGCTCGACCCTCCGGGATAGGTCGCCTCCCAGCGCCGCAGCCAGACGCGATCCTCGAGCAGCTTGCGTTCGAGCACGCGGCCGTCGCGCAGACGGATCGGCCGGAGCACGACGTCGCCGTCGCGCAATGTCGGCACGGGGAGGGGTGCCATCCTCAGCTCTGCTCGAAGCCGGCGACGTACGACGCCAGCCAGGCGCGCAGGTCGGAGCCGAGGTCGGGGCGTTCCGCCGCGATCTGCACGACGGCCTTGATGTAGTCGAGCTTGTCGCCGGTGTCGTAGCGACGACCGCGGAACACGACGCCGTAGACGCCGCCGGTGCCCTCGACGTCGTTCGCCATCTCCATGAGGGCGTCGGTGAGCTGGATCTCACCGCCCTTGCCGGGGGCTGTGTGCTCGAGGATGCCGAACACCTCGGGCTTGATGACGTAGCGGCCGATGATCGCGAGGTTCGACGGAGCGACGTCGGCGTCGGGCTTCTCGACGAGGCCCGTGACGCGGACGACGTCGGGGTCGTCGGTCTGCTCGACCTCGGCGGCGCCGTAGAGGTGGATCTGATCGGGCTCGACTTCGAGGAGCGCGATGATCGTGGCATCGCGACGGTCGTGCTCCTCGATCATGCGGGAGAGCAGCGGGTCGCGCTCGTCGATGAGGTCGTCGCCGAGGAGCACCGCGAACGGCTCGTCGCCGACGTGCTTCTTCGCCCGGTGCACGGCGTGGCCGAGCCCCTTCGGGTCGCCCTGGCGGACGTAGTGGATGTCGGCGAGCGCCGAGGACTCCTGGACGCGGCCGAGCTTGGCGGCGTCGCCCTTCTGCTCGAGGGTGTGCTCGAGTTCCGCGACGCGGTCGAAGTGGTTCTCCAGGGCGTTCTTGTTGCGCCCGAGGATGACGAGGACGTCGTCGAGTCCCGCCGCGACGGCCTCTTCGACCACGTACTGGATGGCCGGCTTGTCGACGACCGGGAGCATCTCTTTCGGGAGGGCCTTCGTCGCCGGGAGGAAGCGGGTGCCGAGTCCGGCCGCAGGGATGACGGCCTTGGTGATCTTCGTCATGGCGAGAGCCTACCGGGCGGTCCCCGGGGCACGCGGCCTAGGATGAGGCCCATGCCCGACCCGGACGTCGAGAAGCGGATCCTCCGCGCCGAACTGCGCGAGCGCCGTCAGAACATGAGCCAGCACGAGCGGGACGCCGCATCGGCGGGCATCACCGAGCGGCTGCAGTCGCTCGTCGAGCAGCACGGTGCGACGTCGCTGTCCGCCTACCTGTCGATGCCCTCCGAACCCGACGTGCGGCCGTTCGTGAACTGGGCCGAGGCCCGAGGCATCCGCGTGCTGTTCCCGATCTCCCGGGAGGACGGCCTGCTCGACTGGACGGTCGGCGAGGAGCAGACCGAGATCACGGGCATCACGGGCGTGCCCGAGGCCGAGGGCGAACTGCTCGGCCCGATGGCCATCAACGACGTCGACCTCATCATCGTGCCGGCCGCCGCGATCGACTCGACGGGCCTGCGCCTGGGCTGGGGTCGGGGCTATTTCGACAAAACCCTGGGTTCGATGGGAAAATGTCCTCCGGTGTACGCCGTCGTCTTCGATTCCGAAGTGGTCGAGTCGGTGCCCCGCGAGGTGCACGACCAGCCCGTCGACGGCGTCGTGACGCCCACGCGCACGCTGGAGTTCTGACGGTCCTCCCGCCCGAACGGCCGCGAACGACGATATCCGGAAGAGAATCCCCCGAATGCCCACGTACTCCTACCGCTGCACCGTGTGCAACGACGCCTTCGACATCCAGCAGTCCTTCAGCGACGCCTCGCTCACGGAGTGCCCCGCCTGCGGCGGCAAGCTCCGCAAGCTCTTCTCCGCGGTCGGCGTGACGTTCAACGGCTCCGGCTTCTACCGCACCGACTCGCGTGCCGCCTCGACGTCGTCCTCGTCGTCGTCGGGCTCCTCGGCGTCGTCCGCCGGCTCGTCGTCCGGGTCGTCGTCCTCCTCGTCGAGCGCCGCCGCCGCCGGCTGACCGGCGCCCGCGCGTTCGTCAACCCCTCGTCCCCCGTTCCGCCGGATTCGCTAGCGTGGACGGTTCCGGACCCGACCGACGGGTCCGTCGACCACAGAGGGAGCAGGATGCTCAAGGGATTCCGGGACTTCATCGCCCGCGGCAACGTGATCGACCTGGCGGTCGCCGTGGTCATCGGCGCCGCGTTCACGACCATCGTCAACGCGATCGTCAGCGGCATCGTCAACCCGCTCATCGCGCTCATCTTCCAGGCGGAGACGCTCGACCAGGCGCTCGTCTTCCAGGTGCCGACGCTCACCGGGGGCGAGACGACCTTCTCGTTCGGCCTCGTGATCGGTGCGATCATCAACTTCCTGGCCGTGGCGGTCGTCGTGTACTTCGCGTTCGTGATGCCGATGAACAAGCTCAAGGAGCGCCAGGAGGCCAAGGCGAGGGCCGCTGCCCTCGCCGCCGGCGTCGTCGAGCCCGAGGTCCCGCTCAGCGAGACCGAACTGCTCATCCAGATCCGCGATCTGCTCGCCGAGCAGTCGTCGGGCGCCTCCGGCACTCACGGCTCGCACTCCGCGTAACCGGACTCACCAGTGCGGGGGCTTCTCCCGCGCGATCCGGTCGTCGTCCGCCCCGCCCGCGCCCCGCGCGGCGGGGCGGTCGTCGTCGTGGGAGCCCGGCACCGCCGACTCCGGCGCGGGATCGGACCCCGGCGCTGGCGTGAGCCTCGCGCGCCGGGAGCCGCGTGCGCGGATGACGCGCTGCCGAGGTTCCTCCGCCGGATGCTCCGTGCCTGCGATCGTGCCGTCCCCGTCGGACGCGCCGGCGTCCGGGCGGTCGGCCGTCGGCTCAGGCATCCGAACGCGGCTTGCCGAGCAGCGCCGCGACCCGCTCGGCGACCGACTCCGGGTTCGCGAACAGCTCGAAGCTGTGCACGCGGAGGTAGTACCACCCGAGCCCGCGGAGCATCGCCGGACGCAGTCGCAGCGCCTCTCGCAGGTCGAGATCGGCGAGGGCGGCATCCGTCTCGACGACGACCGCGCGCCCGGCGTGCGAGGCCGCGAGGGCCAGCCGGCCGCGGTGCCCGAGCGTGACGCGGATGCCGCGCTTGCCGAGCCGCGCGGCGAGGTCGAGCAGCATCGGCTCGCGGTCGTCGGCGGCCGCGGCCGGGGCGCCGGCCTGCCGTGCCTCCGTCTGCTGCAGGATGTCGCGCAGCGCCAGCACGCCGTGCGACTGCCGGGCGTCGTCGATGTGGTCCGCGTGGAACGCCGCGACGATGTCCATCGAGCGGCGGGCGCGCGTCATCCCGACCGCGAGGAGACGATCGCCGCCCGGCTCGCCGAGCGGGCCGAAGGTCGAGAGCAATCGGCCGTGCGGGGTCCGGCCGAAGCCGACCGAGAAGATGACGCGGTCGCGGCTCTGCGCGACCGCCTGCTCGAGGGTGAGCACCGTGAACGGCTCGGCGCGGTCCTTCAGGATGAAGTCGGTGAGATCGGTGCGCTTCGCGAAGGCCGAGAGCACCGCCTGGTGCACGCGCGTCGCATGGCGCGGGCTCGCCGTGATGACCATGAGCGACTCGGTCGGCCGCTTCACGGCGTGGTCCATGACGAGCTCGACGACCTTGACGACCTCGTTGTCGACGGACTCGACGGTGCCGGATTCGCGGTCGGGCAGCCCGTTGCCCTCGACGAAGTGGAGGTTCAGCGAGCCGTGCCCGAGGAAGCTCCCCGCCCAGGGCAGCGACTCGATGCGGCCGTCGTAGAAGCGGCGGTTGACGAGTTCCGCGAGGTCCTCGCCGCCGGCGCGGTAGCTGCGGGTCAGCTCGAGCCGCGGGAGCAGTTCGGAGAGCCGTGCGAACGCCGACTCGGCGTGGAGCCCCTCGACCTCCTCGCCCGTCGTGCGGGGACCGGCTGGGCCGTCGCGGAGTCCGGTCTCGAACGGCGTCGGGGTCTGGGTCACGGGATCGCCGACGGCCACGACCTGGCCCGCGCGGCGGATCGCGCCGAGGCTCTCGGCGAACGTCGCGGCACCGGCATCCACGAGGATGACGGTGTCGAAGGCGAGCTCGTCGGGGATCGCGGGGACCTCGTAGGGGCTCGAGAGCCACACGGGCGCGAGCGAGCGGAACAGATGCGGCGCGCTCTCGACGACGGAGCGGGCGCCCACCCGGTCGCCCCGGAGCAGCCCGCGGAGCTCGGCCGCCTCCTCGGGGTGGTCGACGAGCCCGATCTTCCAGCTCTCCGCGAGCTTCCACGCGAGCTTCGGGCCGGCGCTGTCGGCGTGCGCCTGGTCGACGAGGCGGAAGTCGGCCTCGAGACGGTCGAGGACGGCGGTGTTGGCGCCGAGCAGTGCGCGCTCCTCGGCGAGCAGGTGCTCGAGCCCCGACTGCCACCAGGCGAGCTCGAGCTCGGCGCCGACCTCGCCGGCCGGCACGTGCCGCTTGGAGAGGTCGACGAGGAGCGGGTCGAGACCGAAGCCGCGCAGCTCCTGCAGCACGGCGGTGCGCTCCTGGAGGTTCGCGAGCACCTCGCTCTCGGCCGCGAGCCCCTCGAGCATGGTGCGGAGTTCGCGCAGCGGCCGGGCGGCGAGGCGCTGCGGCGAGCCCTCGATGCCGAGCGGTGCGTCGAGGACCGCGAGATCGGCCTCGATGCGCTCGTAGGAGGCGAAGACGTCGTCGATGCCGACGGGGACGGCCGGGATCGCGCCCGCGGTCGTGTAGCGCTGCCACAGGGTGCGCTGCTGCTGGACACGTCGGAGCGCGTCGTGCAGGTCGCCGACCGAGGCGCCGGGGCGCACGTACTCGAGCGCGAGCCGCCGGAACTGGCGCCGGTGGGCGCCGCTCATCTTCACCTCGCGGCGCGGCGCGGTCGCCGCGATGAGCTCGCCGAGCGGCCGGTCGTAGACGGAGGGCTGGAAGCGGTCGAGCGTGGTCTTGATGTCGAGGAGGAGCCGCAGGAAGACGCCGAGCTCGGCGACCGATTCGAAGGGACGCAGCCGGGTGTCGGCGATGAGCTGCTCGGCGCGGTCGACGAGACGCGGCACGCCCGTGCGGGAGAGCTGCTGCGCGAGCTTGTGCGCGGTCTCCGCTTCCTCGCTCGTGTGGAACGCGGCTCCGTACCAGGGCGAGTCGCCCGGGCCGTAGCGGAACTCGCCGAGCTCCGCAGCGCGCGCGAGCTGCGCGGCGACGCGCTCACGGCCGGTCGCGAGCTCCGCGAGGCAGTCGCGGTCGAGCCGTGCGGAGGTGCGCGGCGCCGTCGGCTGCAGGGCGAGCCGGGCGAGCTCGCCGAGCGCGTCGAGCACCGAGATGCCGAGCGCGGCGTCGGTGCGCGAGAGCGCCGCCCGGTAGTCGACGAGCACCTTGCGCAGGCGCACGAGCGCGTCGTCGACGTCGGCGATGCGCGGCTGCTCGGCCTTCTCGTTGCGCGAGATCGAGGCGATGAGGTCGCGGCGCAGTCCCGAGTTCGTCACGGCGGCGCCACCGAGGCCGACCTGCGCGAGCCGGTGCGCGATGCCCTCGAGGCTCGAGCGGCGGGGGCCGACGACGAGCACGCGGCGGTCCGCCGCGACGAGGGCGCCGATGGCGTTGACGACGGTCTGGGTGCCGCCGGTGCCGGGCAGCGTCGAGACGACGATCGAGCGCCCCGCGGCGATCTCGGCGACGACCTGCTCCTGCTCGGCGTCGGCGGCGAGGAGCAGCGAGTCGGTCGAGGGCGGGCGCTCGTCCGAGGGCACGAGCGCGACGGGCTCGTCGCGCTGCGCGAACCGCGCGCGGGCCCGGGAGTCGCCGGCGACGGCGTCGATGAGCGGATGCCCCAGTCGCTGGGCATCCCGCGCCATCGCCGGCCCCGCCTCGGCGAAGTTCGACACCACGAGCCGCGGGGCGACCTGGAACCACGGCAGGTGCGCCGTGAGGCCGCGCAGGCGGTCGATGACGGGCTGCGGCTTGAACGCCCCGTTCGAGATCGCGAGGGCGACGAACGCGTCGGCGTCGAGCGAGATGCGGAACTGGTCGGCGAGCTCGCGGGCGAGCGCCGGGTTCAGGAACGGCTGGCCCTTGAGTTTGAGCTCGAAGTCGCGCCCGTACCGGCGGATGGCGAGCGGCCACAGCAGGACCGGGGCGAGGTACGCGTCTTCGCCGCGCTGCCATTTCGCGAGGCCGATCGCGAGGAAGACGGAGTCGATGCCGCGCACCGAGCGCAGCTCGATGCCCTTGTCGGTGATGGCGCCTGCGGCGAGCTTGGCGGCGCGGAGCGCCAGTTCGTCGCGGATGAGGTTCGAGAGGTGCGTCGAGTTGCCGGTGATGAATTGCGGCAGGCCGCCGGGATGGGTGGTCGAGAGCTCGATCCGCGTGCGCTCGTCGTCGGCGAAGCGGAGCAACGGCGAGCGGCCGCCGACGGCGGCCAGTTCGTCCCGCCACCGCTCGCGGGTCGCCTCGACGAGGTCGACCGGATGCTCGTCGGGGGCCCCCGTCGTCACGCTCTCCGGCGCGGCGCTGCGAGCGTCGGCGTACTCGGGGGCGAACGCCAGGGCAGTATCGCCATCGGTGTCGAACGGGATTCCGTCCGCACCCTCTGAACCGTCGAGCCGCCGCACAACGGAAACCCTACGAGACGGGCGCCGCTTTCCCGGCAGCGCAGGGGGGTTTCGGCGTATTCGCCGCATCCGTCCGATCCCCGGCGCCCGGCGACCGTCCGGGCGGCATCGCCTAGCGTGGTGGTACCAGTCCCGAACGGAGCAGCCGATGCAGTCCATCACCCCCGCCGAGGTCCACGCCCAGGACGGCGCCTACATCCTCGACGTCCGCGAGCCCTCGGAGTGGGCGGAGCGCCACGTCGAGGGCGCCCACCACATCCCGCTCGGCGAACTCGTCGCGCGCTTCTCCGAGCTGCCGGTCGACGAGACGGTCTACGTCATGTGCCTCGTCGGCGGGCGCAGCGCGCAGGCGACGCAGTTCCTCGAGGTGCAGGGGTACGAGGCCGTGAACATGTCGGGCGGCATCGACGCCTGGCAGGGCCAGGGCCTCCCGGTCGTCGCGGGCGCCTGATTCTGCTCCGGATGCCCGTCGCACGGGCATCCGGTCACGCTCACCGAGCGGGCGAGAACGCGAGCCCGTGGGCTTCGGCCACGGCGGCGTTGACGAGGCGGCCGTCCTGCGTCGAGAGGCCGAGCGCGAGCGCCGGGTCGGCGGCGAGCGCGGCCGGGGCGCCGAGGTCGGCGATCCGCACCGCGTAGGGCAGCGTCGCGTTCGTGAGCGCGGGCGTCGAGGTCGCCGGCACGGCGCCGGGCATGTTGGCGACGCAGTAGTACAGCACGTCGTGCACGCGGAACGTCGGGTCGTCGTGGGTCGTCGGTCGCGACCCTTCGAAGCAGCCGCCCTGGTCGATCGCGATGTCGACGAGCACGCTGCCGGGGCGCATCGTGGCCACCATGTCGAGCGTCACGAGCTTGGGTGCGGCGGCGCCGGGGATCAGCACCGACCCGACGACGAGGTCGGCCCCGGAGACCGCACGGGCGATCTCGTACGGCGTCGACGCGAGGGTGCGCACGCGCCCGTCGAAGCGGGCATCGAGCTCCCGGAGCCGCGCGAGGGACACGTCGAGCACCGTGACGTCGAAGCCGAGCCCGAGGGCGATGCGCGCGGCGTGCTCGCCGGCGACGCCGCCGCCGATGACGACCGCGCGGGCACGGTCGGTGCCGGGCACGCCCGAGGGCAGGATGCCCCGGCCGCCGGCCGCCTTCAGGAGGCTGCCCGACCCGACGATGGGCGCGAGCCGGCCCGCGACCTCGCTCATGGGCGTCAGCAGCGGGAGGGATCGGTCGGGCAGCTGCACGGTCTCGTACGCGATCGACGTCGTGCCGGCGGCGAGGAGCGCCTCGGTGAGCGGCCGGTCGGCCGCGAGGTGGAGGTAGGTGAAGAGCACGAGGTCCTCGCGGAGGAAGCCGTACTCGGCGGGCGTCGGCTCCTTCACCTTGAGGACGAGCTCGGCGGCCCACGCCTCGGCTGCGGTCTCGACGATCTCTGCGCCGGCGGCGGAGTAGGCGGCGTCGTCGAACCCGCTGCCGGCACCTGCGCCCGCCTGGACGAGCACGCGGTGACCGCGGCCGGCCAGGGTGTGCACGCCCGCCGGGGTCGCGGCGACCCGGTACTCGTGGTTCTTGGTCTCGGACGGAACGCCGATCAGCATGGTGACTCCTCGTCGGTGCAGGTGCGCAAATAGTGGAGCATCGTGCGAAGATCGGAAAGCGTAGCCGAACATCGTTCGGCATAATGCTCCGAATCGACGTGATCGTTCCGAAGGCGGCCCCTCCCATGCCCACCGTACCGAACCTCGGCCTCGACGAGACCGATCGCGCGCTCATCGGCCTGCTCCAGCAGGACGCCCGGATGCCGAACTCGGAACTCGCCCGCCGCGTCGGCATCGCGCCGTCGACCTGCCACGCCCGGGTGCGCTCGCTCGTGGAGCGGGGCGTCATCCGGCGCTTCACGGCCGAGGTCTCGCCGGCGGCGCTCGGCGCGACGCTCCAGGCGCTCGTGAGCGTGCGCATCCGCCCCGGTGCCCGACACCTCATGGAGCAGATCTCGGAGGAGCTGCGCCGCGAGCCCGAGGTCGCGCAGCTCTTCTTCCTCGGCGGCACCGAGGACTTCCTCGTGCATGTGCGCGTCCGCGACAGCGATCACGTGCGCCAGTTCGTGCTGAAGAACCTCTCGGCCAACCCCGCCGTCGCCCTCACCGAGACGAACCTCGTCTTCGATCACCACACCGGATCGGACCGGTTCCTCGACTGATGCGGTCCGCCCGGGAGCGGACCTTTCGGTTTCCCTGCGAAAGCTGTCGGTTTCCCCAGGAAGGTCGCCGCCGTCCCCGGTTCGTCGTACGCTGCCTCCGGCCGGTCCGAAGACGAACCGGCCGTGAAGGAGACCCGATGTCCACCGTCGTGCATCACATCCCCCAGCACCGCATCCCCGCCGACTTGCCCCACCGCGTCGCCGAGCCGACCCTGCCGTCGATCGGCCTCTGGTGGCCGTCCCTCGACCGCGAGCTCAAGCGGCGCGTCGTCGCCGACCTCCGGGCGCCGCTGCCCGTCGAGGTCGTCGAGCACGCGCGCCGCGTCGGCGGCCTCGTCGGCCACGCCCGAGGCCGCCTCCGTCTCGGCGCCAACGACCTCGCCTACGTGGAGGCCTGGCAGCGCACCTGCGACTTCAAGTAGGCCGACCGCACCACGACGCTCGAGGCATCCGTCGGTCGACGGATGCCTCGTTCGTCGTGCGGGCCGCGAACTCGGCCCTGGGCAGGTCAGCGGATGACCGCGACCGGCGAGACCAGGTTGGTGAGCACGCCGTGGCTCACGCTGCCGAGGAAGAGCCGAGCGAACGCACCGCGGCCGTGGGAACCGACCACGACGAGGCTCGCCTCCCGCGCCGCCTCGACGAGCGCCGTCACGGCGTCCTCCTGCACGACGAGCTTGCGCAGGTCGAGCCCCGGATGCCGCTCCAGGACGCCCTCGAGCGCGGTGTCGAGCTCCGCCGTCGCACCCTCCTCGAGGTCGGCGGCGTATTCGGGCTGGTACGTGAACTCGAACCCGTAGTTCGCATCGGAGAGCAGCGGCACGACCCAGGCGTGCACGGCGTGCAGCGGCACCCCGAGGCGCACCGCCTCCCCCGCCGCGAATGCCAGCGCCCGCTGAGCCTGCTCCGACCCGTCGACGCCGACGACGACCGCGGCGCGCTCGTGCACGTCGATGTCGGGCACCACCACGACGGGCACATCGGCGACGGCCGCGAACTTCAGGCTGCGCGTCCCGCGCGTCGATGCACGCTCGCCGCCCGTCCAGTCGCTGCCGACGACGAGCGCGTCGGCGTCGCGGGCCTTGGTGCCGATGATGCGGAACGGATCGCCCTGCTCGATCGTCTGCACGACGTCGAGCTCGGGGTCGATCTCGCGCGCCAGGCGCTCGCCGTTGCCGAGGAACTCGCTCGCGGCCGACTGCGCCTGGATGAGGAAGCTTCCGGAGCCCCCCGCGCCGATGACCCCGTCGATCACGTGCACGAGCTCGAGCGACTCCCCCAGCGCGGACGCGCGCTCCGCCGCCCACCGCACCGTCCGTTCGTCCGCAGGCGAGCCGTTGACTCCGGCGACGATCCGTCCAACCATCTTTCGAACCCCTCTTCCGATCGGTCGCCTTCGAATCTACGCCGCGCAGCCGAACGCGCGCTCGGAAATCCCGTTCCCGAGCATCCGAGTGCGAGTTCCTCGACCGCGGGGGCTCGCATTTCCCGCCGTCTCCGAAACGGATTCCCCGGAAATCGGAATTCCCTCGCGATTGGATGTCGGAATTGCATCGATTGCGAATAGCATTCCGCGTATGTCGAAACGAATCATCGAACAGCTCGTCGACGACCTGGACGGCACCGTGCTCGAGGCCGGAGCCGGTGAGTCGGTCGATTTCTCCCTCGACGGCAAGCGCTATCAGATCGATCTGACCGAAGCGCACGCCGAGGAGCTGCGCGCCGCGCTCGCCCCCTACATCAAGGCTTCCCGACTCGTCTTCGCGCCGCAGTCCACCCCGAGCGCCCGCAAGGGCGGCGGCGGCAAGAGCCCGAAGGAACTCGCGGCGATCCGCGAATGGGCGAATGCGAACGGGCATTCCGTGTCGTCGCGCGGCCGTGTTCCCGCGACCGTTCTGGATGCCTACGCCGCAGCACACTGACCGCCCGCGGCATCCGAATACCGGGCCGCCTGAATGGACGACCCGCCGGGAATTCCGGCGGGTCGTTCTACTGTTCTCGGGAATGCGCCAGCGAGCCGCCGACGGGGATTCCCCGGACGTGGTCGAATACGGCCATGTACGCATTCGTCGTGCTCGCGCAGACGCTCTTGCTGCCGGTCGGCTGCACCGCGATCGAATGGCTGGGCGGCAACGGCGACCTGCTCCCGATCTTCGGGAAGTGGCTGCTGTTCTGGGGAATCGGCACCCGGCTGCTCCTGGCCGGGTTCACGCAGGTCCTCGATCCGGCACGGACGCTGCAACTGCTGCGCGTCCACGAGTCGACGGCCGACGTCCTCGTGCGCGAGCTCGGATTCGCGAACCTCGGCATCGGGCTCGTCGCCGCGGTGTCCGCATTCGTGCCCGGCTGGATCGTCCCCGGGGCGGGCGCCGGCGTCGTGTTCCTGGCCGCCGCGGGCATCGGGCACCTCGGTCGGGCGGAACGCAGCGGGCGCGAGACGCTCGCCATGTGGACCGACCTCTGGGTCGCGGCGGCGATGCTCGTCGTGATCGTCGCCGAGCTGTTCGCGCGCTGAACCCGGACGCGGAACACGGGCGCCCGGACCGGGCGCTCGGACCGGGCGCTCAGACCGTCGCGTGCACGCGCTCCGGCGCTGCGGTCGCGACCGGGGCCGTGCGCGCGTCGGCGACGCCCATCCCCGCGACGAGCGCGGCGAGCCCGCGCCGGTCCCGGGTCGCGAACACGGCGCCGACGCTCACCAGTCCGACGAGCACGGCGGCCCAGTCGGCGTCGACGACCAGCAGCAGCTGGAAGCCGCCGACGCCCGCGGCGAAGCGCACGAGGCGGCTGAGCCGGCGGCGGCCGCGACCGCCCGTGCCGACGAGGAGCAGGGCCGTCTCACCGGGGGTCGATCCTCGTCGGATCGTCCAGATCGCCGCGGCGACGAGCACGATCGCATCGCCGAGCCACCAGCCCGCTCCTGTCGCCTCGGGCCGGATGAGCCGGACCGCGAGCATCGCGGCGAGGTCCAGCACCGCCCCGAGCCCGCCGACGATGACCCAGTCGAGGGCCATGCCGAGGAACCGCCGGCCCGCCGTCACCGGGCGCGGCGCCGCCGGGTCGGGCGCCGTCGAGCGGCGGTACGGCAGCAGCATCCAGGCGAGCAGCGACCCGAGCAGCACGCCGAGCCCGTTCGCGGCGAGGTCGTCGACGTCGAAGACCCGGTAGGCGCAGTCGTAGACCCACCACACGCCGGTCGCCTGCGTCGCCTCGACGGCCATCGAGACCGCGAGGCCCGTGAACATCGTGAAGACGAGTCCCTGACCGAAGTGCGCGCGCAGCAGGAACCCGAGCGGCACGAACAGCAGCACGTTGAGCGCGTACTGCTGCAGTGCCGCGCTGCCGATGAGCGACGAGCCGGCGATCCGGTCGGCACCGATGCTCTCGAGGAACTGGAACGAGTGCAGGTTCGCCGGCGCGCATACCAGTTCGCCGGGAGCCGGCAGCGGCAGGAGCGTGTACGCGAGCAGGGCGATGCCGTAGACGAGGAGTGAACTCCAGCCGACGAGCCGTGCGGGGCCGATGGTGCCGCGGCGCCGGATCTCGAGCACCACCGCCGGCACCAGCACGGCCGCCGCCAGCACCCCGCCGAGGACGAGCGCGAGGATTCCGGGCGTCAGTCGATCCATTGCGAAGGCCTCCATCGGGGTTCGGGCACGGGTTCCAGGGTAGGGGCGGGCGGGCATCCGCCCGAACCGGGCGGAGCACGACGGCTCAGTCGAGCCGGGGCGTCCGCGGCGGCTCGTCGCGCCACGGCGCGAGGCGCTCGAACGCGCTCGCGAGCCCGAGCAGGCGAGCGTCGTCGTAGGCGCGGCCCGCGAGCGTCAGTCCCACGGGCATCCCGATGTCGGCCAAGCGCCCCATGGGGACGGTGACGGTCGGCACGCCGAGGTGGCGGATCGCGAGGTTGCCGTTGGCCACCCACACGCCGTTGCGCCAGCCTGCGTCGGCCGCGGCCGCGTCGACGTCCATATCGGCCCGGCCGACGTCGGCGACCGCGGGGAACGCGAGCGCGTCGAGCCGGACCTCGTCCATCCAGTCCTCGAGGTCGAGCCGGCGGGTGCGCTCGAGCCCGCGGACGCCGTCGGCCAGTTCCGGGATGTCGGCGAAGCCGGCGATCGGATGCGCGCGCACGTGCGCCGGGTATTCGGCGATGTCGTCGTCGAAGCCCGTATAACGGTCGGGCAGGGCGCCGAGCGGATGCGGGAAGATGCGTGCGCCGTCCACCGCGGCCAGGCCCGGGAACGCCGGGTCGCCGTTCGCCGCCAGGAAGTCGTCCCACGCCCACGCGGAGAGGTCGAGGATCTCGCGCCGGAGGTACTCGGGCGACACGAGCCCGCGCGTGGCGATCGTCGGGGCGCCCGGCCGGTCGCCCTCGTAGTTCGAGACGAGCGGGAAGTCCACGACGACGACCTCGGCGCCGGCGCCCTCCAGCACGGCACGCGCTGCCGCCCAGCGTTCGAGCACCGACGCCCGCGTCTCGATGCGCCGCCCCGTGGGGCCGCCGATGCCGGGATGCTCGGCCGTCCCGGCATCCTCGTCGGCGTTCACGTACATCGCGGGCACGCCGATGCGGAGCCCGGCGACCGCGGCCCGGGCGTCGTCGTCGGTCGCCGCCGCGAGCGCCCGGTAGTCCGCGGGGCGCACCGACGACGCGGGCGGGATCGGCACCCACGGCTGCGCGCGCCAGAAGTCCCCGCGGGTCTCCCGGTCGTCGGCCACGACGACGTCGAGCACCTCGAGCAGGTCCGCCATCGTGCGGGTGTGGGGCACGACGACGTCCATCGTCGGCACGAGCGGCCAGTTGCCGCGCACCGAGATGACGCCGCGCGAGGGCGTATACGCGCAGAGCCCGTTGTTGGACGCCGGGCCGCGGCCGCTCGACCACGTCTCCTCGCCGAGCCCGAAGGCCGAGAAGCTCGCCGCGGTCGCGACGCCCGAGCCGTTGGACGAACCGGACGCGAACGGCGCCGGGAGCCAGTCTGCCGAGTACGGGCTCTCCGCACGGCCGAAGAGGCCGCGCTGCATGCCGCCGTTGGCCATGGGCGGCATGTTCGTGAGCCCGAGGCAGATCGCGCCGCCGGCCCGCAGCCGCTCGATCGTGAAGGCGTCGCGCTGCGCGACGAGGTCGGCGAACGCGGGACTGCCGGCCGCGGCGGTGAGCGCGCGCACCAGGTAGCTGTCCTTCGCGGTGTACGGGATGCCGTCGAGCGGCCCGCGCACCGCGCCTGCGGCACGGCGCGCGTCGGAGGCCGCCGCTTCGGCGAGCGCGCCGGGGTTGCGCACGACGACGGCGTTCAGGGCGGTGGCCGTGCCCGGGACGTCGTACGCGTCGATCCGGTCGAGGTAGGCGGTGACGAGCTCGACGCTCGTCGCCTCGCCCGCCTCGAGGGCGGCACGCAACCGGGCGATGGATGCCTCGACGACGTCGATCATCGGGTGCCGCCGCCGGTCCCGGCCGCGGGGACTGCGGGCTGCTGCTGGGTGATGCAGTGCACGCCGCCGCCGCGCGCGAAGATCGGCCGGGCGTCGACGCTCACGACACGGCGCCCGGGGTAGGCCGCTTCGAGGATGCCGCGGGCACGGGCATCCGCGACCTCGTCGCCGAAGCCGCACGCCACGACGCCGCCGTTGACGACGAGGTGGTTGACGTAGCTCCAGTCGAGCGGGCCGTGCTCGTCGGCGAGCGTCGCGGGCGCGGGCAGCGCCGTGACCTCGAAGGGCCGGCCCGCGGCGTCGCGCTCGTCCGCGAGGAGGTCGCGGAGCGCCTCGGTGACGGCATGGTCGGGGTGCGACGGGTCGGCCTGCTCGTGCAGCAGGAGGCGGCCGGGCGCCGGCATCGTCGCGACGATGTCGACGTGGCCGTTCGTGCCGAACTCGTCGTAGTCGCGCTCGAGCCCGCGCGGCAGCCAGATCGCCCGCGTCGCCCCGATCGTGCGGGCGAGCTCGGCCTCGACGCCGGCCTTCGTCGCGCCGGGGTTGCGGCGGGGATCGAGTTGCACGGTCTCGGTGAGCAGCACGGTGCCCGCGCCGTCGACGTGGATGCCGCCGCCCTCGTTCACGAGATCGGAGTCCACGCGTTCGGCGCCGACGCGCTCCGCGACGAACGCGCCGATTCGCGCCGAGAGCTCCCAGTCCGCCCAGTCCGGGGCGCCCCATCCGTTGAACGTCCAGGTGACGGCGCCGAGGACGCCCGGCCGCTCGTCGTCGAGGACGAACGTCGGGCCGAAGTCGCGCATCCAGAACTCGTCGAGGGGCGCCTCGACCAGCTCGATCGCGTCCGTGCCGCCGAGCATCCGCCGCGCGCGGACCCGCTCGCTCGGGTCGACGACCATCGTCACCGGTTCGAACTCGGCGACGGCCCGGGCCGTCGCCGCCCACGCCGCGTAGCCCTCCTCGCGCTCGGCGTCGTTCGCACCGAGGGTGTATCCCTCGCGGGGGAACGCCATCCAGGTGCGTTCGTGCGGATCGGTCTCCGCGGGCATCCGCCAGGCCATCCGGCACCTCGCTCTCGGTCCCCGATCGCCGGCGGTCGCCGCGGCGGTCCGGGCGATCGGGTCCGGCCGGGCGGGTCGGGTGCGGTCAACCTACACCGCCGCGACGGAGGCGGGCGAGCCGCCCGACGCCTACGCTGGCGGCGAGCGAGGGGGATGCGATGACGGACGCGGCGGGGCTCGTCGCCGAGCTCGAGTCGATGGCGAGCGACGCCGAGCGCGAGAAGTATCGGCGCTACTTCCCACCGGACCCGGAGGCGCCGTTCATCGGCGTGCGGATGGGGGCGGTGTTCGAGCTCGGGAAGACGGCGCTCGACCTGCCCGAGACGGAGCTCGAGACCCTGCTCGAGGTGCCGACGCACGAGGTGCGCGCACTCGCCTGCAGCATCATGGGCAAGTCGGCGGCGGCCCGCCGCACCGGCGACGAACGCCGCGCCGCGCTCTACGACCTCTACCTTCGCCGCCACGACCGCATCGACCAGTGGGACCTCGTCGACCTCGCCGCGCAGCAGGTCGTCGGCGGCCGGCTGCTCGAACGCGACCGCGCTCCGATGCATCGGCTCGCGGCATCCGCGTTCTGGCCGGAACGGCGCACCGCGCTCGTCGCGTGCTTCGCGTTCCTGAAGCGCGGCGAGCTCGAGGATGCGTATGCGATCGCCGGGCGCCTCGCGCAGGACGAGGCTCCCTACGTGGCCAAGGCCGTCGGATGGGTGCTGCGGGCCGCGGGCGACGTCGACCGCGACCGGCTCACGGCGTTCCTGGACGAGCGCGCCGCCGGGATGCCCCGGGAGGCGCTCCGCGCGGCGATCGAGCACTACCCGCCCGACGAGCGTGCGCGCCTCCGCGCGCTGCGCTGACCCGAGCGTCGACGATCGGCTCAGCCGGCGGCCTTGAGCGCCCGCAGGATGTCCTTCCAGTCATCCGGCACCCGGCCCGAAGGCCCCGGGACGGTCTCCTCATCGGGGCGGTGCTCGGGCGGCGCGAGCGGCGCTCCGTCGACGTAGTCCTCGGCGACGTAGTCCCAGAACCAGTCCTCGCCGGGCTCGAACGTGCGGATGACCCGATGCCCGGTCTCGGCCGAGTGCGCCCGCGCGTGCTTGCGGGGCGACGAGTCGCAGCAGCCGATGTGCCCGCACGCCGTGCAACGGCGCAGGTGCAGCCACCAGCCGCCGTCGGCGTCGCACTCCACGCAGCCGGTGCCCGACGGCGCGATGGCCGGATCGATCTGCTCCATCAGTCCCCCTCGGTCGCGGCGGCGGACGGTTCGAACGCCGTCGGCACGAAGCCGAGGGTAACGCCGCGGATGCGACGCGGGCCAGCCCCTCCGGAGAAAACCTCAGCCTGCCGAAGGCGAGCCCGGCGCCCAGGGCCGCTCCAGCCCGAGCGGAGCGCCTATCGTGGAGGGGGCCGGGATGCTCGACGCACGCTCCTCGTGCCGACCGCCGCGGGCCGATGAAAGGCGATCATGGACACCAATCTGCTCATCCGGTTCGTCACCGTCGCCGAGCGAGGGCACTTCCCGAAGGCGGCCGAATCGCTCGGCATCCCCCTCGCCTCCCTCTACTCCTCGATCGAGAAGCTCGAACGGGAGGTCGGGCAGCCGCTCTTCGCACGCGACCGCGCCAAGACGCAGCTCACCCCGGCGGGAACACTCTTCCTCGACACCGCTCGGGCCGAGATCGCCGCGGCGCCCCCGCCCCCGCCCAAGCCCGTCGTGCCGGCGGGCGGCAAGGCCAAGGCGTCGAAAGGCAAGGGGCGCACGCCCGTGGTCAAGGGCCAGCCGAAGCCCTACAAGAAGCGGCAGGGCCGCTGACCGCGGCGATCGCCCGACTCGGTGCCCCTGGAGGGACTCGAACCCCCAACCCTTTCCTTAGGACGGAACTGCTCTTCCATTGAGCTACAGAGGCTGACCGGTCGATTCTAGCGGGGCGCGACCGGCGTTCCGGGCAGCACCGGGGCCGACGCCCAGGCGAGTCCGGCGAGCACCGCATGCCGCGCACGCGGATCGACGAGGTCGGCGGCGCGGATGCCCGTGCCCGTGGCATCCACGACGAGATCGGCCCGTGCGAGCCGCGATTCGTCGGCGTACGGCGCTGCGGACGCGCACCACTCGACCTCGTAGCCCTGGGCGACGAGCATCCCCGTGATGTTCTCGCCGCGCTCGACGCAGTCCTTCGCGCCGACCGCGTCGGCCGGACCGACGAGCACGAGGACGCGCTGCTTCCCGCTCACCGCCGACCGCCGCGGGCCGCCGAGGAGCGTCGCCTCGACGCGATCGGGTCGATGGCGGATGCCGCTCGGGGGCGGCTCGGAATGCAGACACGTCGTCGGGTCATGCACCGATCATCCCCGACGACCCGGCCGATGTCGAACCCGGCGGCGAGTAGCCTTGCGGAGGTTCGGCGCTGAGCACGCGACGACGCGGACGGAAGGCGGAGCATGGCGGGCACGAGGTTCTGGATCGGCGCATCGACGACGGGGATGCTCGGCAGCCCGGCCGCGGGCATCCGCCCCCTCGACGTCGACGCCGACGGCACCGCTCGGCTCGGCGCCCCCGTCGACGTCGGCCCGAACCCGCAGTTCCTCGCGAGCGTGCCCGGCATCGACGAACTCGTCGTCGTCCACGAGTTGTCCGAGGGCCTCGTGAGCGCCTGGCGCATCGAGGGCGACGCCCTCTCGCCCGACGGGCATCCGGTGGGTGCGGGCGCCGACCCGTGCCACGTCGCGGTCGGCGGCGACCCGGCGGCCGCGTACGTCGCCAACTACTCGAGCGGCTCGCTCACCGTGCATCCGCTGACCTCGACCGGCCCCGGCATCGCCGACCCCGTCGTGACCTATGAGGGCACCGGTCCCGTTCTCGCGCGGCAGGAGGCGTCCCACGCCCACCAGATCGTCGTCGACGCCGCTGCCGGCGAGCTCCTCGTCGTCGATCTCGGCGGCGACGCCGTGCACGTGCACGCCCTCGACACGCTCGAGCACCGCCGCACCGTGCTCCTGCACGGCGGCGCCGGCCCGCGCCATCTCGTGCTCGTCCCCGGAACCGAGCGCCGCATCGCGATCGTCGCGTGCGAACTCGACCGCACCGTCGCCGTCGTCGACCTGGATGCGGGCGTCGAACTCGGCGCCGTCTTCGCGAGCGCCGGCGACGACCCGCACGGGCTCGGCCTCTCGGCGATCCGGATGACGTCGGGCGGCATCGTCCTCGTCGGCGACCGTTCCACCGATTCGCTGCGAGCCTTCCGGTACGATCGCGCGGAGCGCACCCTCGAACCCGTCGGCGCGGTGCCGACCGGAGGCCGGCATCCCCGCGACCTCGAACTCACCGCCGATGAGCGGTTCGCCCTCGTCGCGGACCAGGCCTCCGACTCGATCGCGATCGTCGCGCTCGACGAGGACGGTGTGCCCACGCACGTCGCGTCGACCGTCTCGACGCCGGCACCGGCCTGCGTACTGCGCCTGACCGACTGAGCCGCCGTCGCGCGTGCGACGTCCCGGAAACGAGCGACGGCCGGTCCGAAGGACCGGCCGTTCGCAGCTCACCCGACTCAGGCGGGCGGGTAGAGGTAGAGCACCGAGTTCGCCGGGATGACCCGACGGTGGTACGAGTGATCGCTGTTCTGGTTGTATTCCTCGATCACGACCGTGCCGTCGCCCGGAATGGACTGCACGTAGGCGACGTGGTTGTACGTGAACCAGGCCACCGCGCCGACGACGGGTTCGTTCGAGGTCGGCCAGCCGTTGCGGACCCAGGCGTCGGCCCACGAGTACGCGCTGCCCGTGCCCGACATGTTGTTCGTGAACCAGTACGGACCGGTGGTGCCGCGGTCGCGGTTGAGCCGCCAGGCCACGAAGTCGACGCATTCGCGCGTGTAGTAGCCGAGCGGTGAGAGCTGCGAGTCGGCGGCGGTGTTCCACCAGGGGTAGTCGTCGCCTTCGGCCTGCACGCCGATCGTCGCGTACGAGCCGGTGCCGGCGCGTGCCGCCACTTCGGCCTGCCAACGCGCTGCCTCGGCGGCCGCCTCTTCGCGGCGGGCGCGCTCGATGTCCTCGGCCGTGACGACCGAGTAGCCGTCCTCAGCCGTGGTCGGCGCATTGGTCGCGAGGCCGGAGACGCTCACGTCCTGGGCGCCGGCGGAGGTCAGGTCGAAGAGCTGGGAGTGCTCGTCGCCGCCGAGGCCGGGCAGGAACGCGTAGGCGGGCAATGCCACCGTGCCGAGCATCGCCGGCACCAGGAGCGCCGTGCCGACCACGCGCAGGGCGCCGCGCTTGCGCTTCAGATCGGGGCGGGCCGCGACGGCGGCCTCGATGCGGGCCGCGCGCGCCGCAGCACGTCGTTCGGCTCGGGTGGGTTTCGCGGGTCGGTGCGCGGTCTCCTGCCGGCCTCCCGACTGCCGGTGCGTGCCGCGACCTTCCGTCGCGTCGACACCTGCCTCGTGGCTCGTCACTCGTACTCCTCGGGTTCACCGACTCGGGGCTTCCGGTTCACACCGGGGCGCCCGCGGGCTCGACCCACGATAGGCCAGTGATTCCGATTTGTCACGGCGAGGTCACGGCGTCGCGCGGATCCGCTTCGAGCGGGCCCGCGCGGTAGACGCTCAGGCGGCCGTCTCCAGGTACTCGTCCCACTCCGGCTGGGAACGCTCGAAACCGCCGATCAGCCACGATCTCCCGTTGGGCGCCCCAGGCGTCGTGCGCAGCTCCCAGCCGACTTCGGCGGGGGTGCGGTCGCTCTTGACGTTGTTGCACCGGAGGCAGCACGCGACGAGGTTCTCCCACGAGTCGGCGCCGCCGCGCGAGCGGGGCAGGACGTGGTCGATCGTCGAGGCCGACTTCCCGCAGTATGCGCACCGGTGCTCGTCGCGGCGCAGGACCCCGCGCCGCGTGACCGGGATCGTGCGTGAGTGGACCTGCCGGATGTAGCGGGTCAGCAGGATGACCGAGGGCCGATCCCACTGGCCGCTCGCCGAGCAGACCGGCCGTCCGGCCGCTTGCAGCACCACGGCCTTGCCGTGGAGGACGAGCAGGAGCGCGCGGCGGTACGAGACGACCGCGAGCGGTTCATATCCGGCGTTGAGCACGAGGGTGCGCATGCAGTGCCTTTCGATCGGTGCTGGATGGCTTCCAGCCGCGGAACGGGCGATCGATCCCGTGCGCCGCGATGCCGATCCGGGCATCCGTCGCCGCGCACTCCGGTCCCCGGAAACGCAGAACGGGCACCGCCGGAATGGCGGTGCCCGTTGCAGCACGTCGGGGGTGGCGCACGCCGAAGCGTTGCGCCGGACGATGGCGGAATTGCGCGCGCTCATCCTTGGAACGGATGCCCTGCGCCTTCCCCATTTCGCCCCTCCGGTACTCGGAATCGGTCTCAGGCTATGCCGGAACGGCGCCGAGGGGAAGATGCGGCGCGCGGCGGACGACCGGGAGACATGCCCGGTTCGTCCGCCGTTCGCACCTCAGCCGTTGATGCGGACGACCGAATAGGCGCTCGTCCACAGCGCCTGCACGCGCACGCTCGCACCGGCGTACGGCGCGTGGAGGATGTTGCCGTTGCCGGCGTAGAAGCCGATGTGACCGTCCATCACGATCAGGTCGCCGGGCTGGGCTTCGGAAATCGAGATGGGCGTGCCCATGGCCGCGATGCCGGTCACCGAGTGCGGCATGGAGATGCCGTACTGGGCGAAGACGTAGCTGACGAAGCCGGAGCAGTCGAAGCCCGCGGGCGTCGCACCGCCGAAGAGATACGGCACGCCCTGGTACTGCAGCGCCGTCTGGTACACCGCGCTGACGCTGTAGCTCGTCGACGGGGCCGCGTAGACGGCGGACGACGACGACGCGGCCGTCGCCGCTGCGGACGCGGCGGCCGCGGCCTCTGCCTGGCGGGCGGCTTCGGCCTGACGGGCGAGTTCGGCCTGACGGGCGGCCTCCGCAGCAGCGGCCGCGGCGGCCTCCTGGGCGCGGATCGTGTCGCCGTCGACGACGGCGTAGCCCTCGCCGGACTCCGCGGCGATCGCGGCGGTGTCCTCGACGTCGAGCGTCTGGGCGGCTTCGCGCGAGAGCGCCGTGACGCTCATCGCGGCGGCCGCGGGGTCGATGCCGCGCATCGCGGGGTCGACGGGGCCGGCCGCGTAGGCGGGCACCGCGACGGTCGCGAGCATGCCGGTGGTGGCCGCGGCGACGGCGAGACCGGCGAGACGACCGCGACCGCGGGCACGGGTTCGAGCGCGACGCGCGGAGCGCGACGGCACGACCGCGGCCAAGTCGCCTTGGCTGCGGACTGGGACGGGCAGGCCCGTCCGGGCGGGAACGGCGAGCGACTCGAGGGCGCGCTCATCCTGGGTGATCGGGTTCTGCAAGGGGGGACCTCCGTCGCCCCCGCGACGACACCGGATCGGTGCGCCTCGCCGTTCCGCGCGCACTGCGCATCGGTGTTCCTCTGACCGAGGGACGGCAAGGGGGCGCCTCGGTCGCGTTCCGCGTCGGGTTGTTCCGCGAACTCGACGACGATAGCCCCGCCCTCGGAGGAATCCTCAATCGAGGGGTGCCGCTTGCACGGGATTCCCAGCTAGCGCCGATGCCGCGCCCGGCGGACGTTCGCTCAGGAACTCCCGGTCAAGCGATGAAACGATGCACCGCTCAGCGTGGGAGCCAGGAGCGAGCCGTGTCGGGGCCAGGCGCCGGCGCGGCGATCAGCGCGCGATAAAGAGGTGCGAGGCGACCTCGACCGGCACCTCGAGTCCGCTCTCGGCACCCTCGACCGCGATGTGGATGAACGCGCCGCGCCCGGTGAACGTCGCCGTCGCCCCCGGCAGGATGCCAGCCTCCTTGAACTGCGCGAGCAACTCGGGGTCGAACTGCACCGGCTCCGCGAGACGGCGCAGCACGGCCGTCACGGGGGCGGTCTCGCCGTCGAGTGCGGCGACGAGGTTCTCGACGCCGTCGAGGAACGGTTCGGCCGGCTCGACGCCGAGCTCTTCGAGGCCGGGGATCGGGTTGCCGTACGGCGACTCCGTCGGCCCGCCCAGGATGTCGATGAGTCGACGCTCGACCTGCTCGCTCATCACGTGCTCCCAGCGGCAGGCCTCGTCGTGCACGTACTCCCATTCGAGCCCGATGACGTCGGCGAGCAGCCGCTCGGCGAGCCGGTGCTTGCGCATGACGTGCACGGCCTTCGCCCGACCCGAGGGCGTGAGCTCGAGGTGACGGTCGCCGGAGACGACGACGAGTCCGTCGCGCTCCATGCGGGCGACGGTCTGCGAGACGGTCGGGCCGGAATGCCCCAGCCGCTCGGAGATGCGGGCACGGAGCGGCACGATGTTCTCCTCCTCGAGGTCGAGGATGGTGCGGAGATACATCTCCGTCGTGTCGATCAGATCCGTCACGCAATTCCTCCGTCCGAGCGTCCTGCCAGCCTAGCAAGCCGCGACGCGCGCCCGGGCGTGTCGCGCCCGCCGCGGGGCGGCGTCACGCGGCGTCGCCCGTTCGAGCGCCGGTCGTAGAATCGAGCGCATGTCGACGATCGAGATCCCGCGCGAATTCCTGCCCGCCGACGGCCGATTCGGCTGCGGGCCGTCCAAGGTCCGGGGCGAGCAGCTCGAGCACCTCGTCGCGAACGCCGCGATCCTCGGGACGTCGCACCGGCAGGCGCCCGTCAAGCAGCTCGTCGGCCGCGTCCGCGCCGGCCTCGGCGAGCTCTTCTCGCTCCCCGACGGCTACGAGGTCGTGCTCGGCAACGGCGGCTCGACCGCGTTCTGGGATGCCGCCGCATTCGGCCTCATCGAGCAGCGCGCCCAGCTCGCGAGCTTCGGCGAGTTCGGTTCGAAGTTCGCCAAGGCCGCCGGCGCGCCGTGGCTCGAGGCCCCCGACGTGCGCACGGCCCCCGCCGGCACCCGCGCGAGCGCCGAGGCCGTCGCGGGCGTCGACCTCTACGGCTGGCCCCAGAACGAGACCTCGACGGGCGTCATGGCCCCGGTCACGCGGGTCGCGGGCGACGCCGGCGCGCTGACCGTCATCGACGCCACGAGCGCCGCCGGCGGCGTGCTCGTCGACCCGACCCAGTTCGACGCCTACTACTTCGCCCCGCAGAAGAACTTCGCCTCGGACGGCGGCATCTGGTTCGCCCTCCTCTCCCCCGCGGCCATCGAGCGCATCGAGACCATCGCGGCGAGCGGTCGGTACATCCCCGACTTCCTCAGCCTCAAGCAGGCCGTCGACAACTCGCGTCTCGAGCAGACGCTCAACACGCCTGCGCTGACGACGCTCCTGCTGCTCGAGTCGCAGCTGCAGTGGCTGAACGGCAATGGCGGACTCGCCTGGGCCGCCGCGCGCACCGCCGAGTCGAGCGGGCTGCTCTACGACTGGGCCGAGCGCAGCGAGATCGCGACCCCCTTCGTCGCCGACCCGGCCGACCGGTCGCAGGTCGTCGTCACGATCGACTTCGACGACTCGGTCGACGCCGCCGCCGTCGCGAAGACCCTGCGGGCCAACGGCATCGTCGACACGGAGCCCTACCGCAAGCTCGGCCGCAACCAGCTGCGGATCGCGACCTTCGCCGCGATCGACCCCGACGACGTGCGCAAGCTCATCGCGTCGCTCGACTACGTCCTCGAACGCCGGTAGCCTGCCGCCCTGATGGGTTTCCTCGACGTCGACGGGACGCGCCGGCCCGCACCGGAGCCGGCGCGGGTCGACGTGCGCGTGCCCGTCGCCGTCGGAACGCTGCTCTGGATGCTCGCCGCGACGGTCGCCGGCTTCGCCTACGGTCCCCTCGACGCCGACGGGCTCGGCTGGTGGCTCACCGCCGCGATCGTCGGCGTGGTGCTGGGCTTCGTCGGGCTCGCGGTGCTGCTGCTGCGCAGCGAGCGCTGAGCCGGCTCAGTCCCGGTCGTCCTCGTCGTCCGAGTCATCCTCGTCGTCCGAGTCATCCTCGTCGTCCGAGTCATCCTCGTCGTCCGAGTCATCCTCGTCGTCCGAGTCATCCTCGTCGTCCGAGTCGTCGTCGTCCGAGTCGTCGTCGTCCGAGTCGTCGTGGTCCGCGAACTCGTCGGCGGGCGGCTCCTCGCCGCGCGCGGCGGCCTCGGCCGCAGCGGCCTCCTGCTGCGCGCGGTACTCGGCCATGCGCTCGGCCCACGGCACCCACGCGGGCGCGAGCAGCGCGCCCTCGCCGGGCACGAGCTCGGTCTCGAGCACCTGGGGGTCGCCCTCGGGCAGCCGCGCGAGCGTGACCGTCCAGTGCCAGCCGGGGTAACCCGCGAGGTTCGTCGCGAAGTGGAGCGAGAGCAGGTGCTCGCCCTCGACGGTGTGGCCGACGGGCTCGCCGACGCTCTCGGGCGCCGTGATCGCGTGCAGCGCCTCGCGCGCCACGTCGACCGCGGTGAGCAGCACCTCGTCGGGGGCGGCCTCCGCCTCGACGGGCGGTTCGTCGACGACGTCGGCCGTCTCGGCCGCGAGCGCCCCGGCCTCGGCCGCCTCGGCCTCATCGGCGCCGCGCTCGGCCGGCGCCGCCGTCTCGTCAGACATCGAAGTCGTCCGCGACTTTGCGCAGCATCGCCGCGATGCGGCGGGACTTGTCGTTCGCCGGGTAACGGCCGTGACGCAGGTCGCCGGAGAGCGCGTCGAGCATCGTGATGAGGTCGCCGACGACGACGGCCATGTCGTTCGCGTCCTTGCGGCGCAGCTTCACGACGCTCGGGCCGTCTTCGAGGACGCGCACGGAGAGCGCCTCGGGGCCTTTGCGGCCGTCGGCGACGCCGTACTCGAGCTTCATTCCGGGCTTGACCGTGACACCGGCCGGGACGGCCGAGGCGTGCAGGAACACCTGGGCGCCGTCGTCGCCCGAGATGAACCCGAATCCCCGGTCCTCGTTGAAGAACTTGACCTTGCCAGTGGGCATGTTGCGGCGTACCTCGTTCACGATCGTCGCGCCGGAGCGCGCGGGTCAGGAATACCCATTCTACCGGGGCGTCCGGCGCCCGAGCCCGTCGGCGTATCCTTGGCGGGTGAGTGAAACCCGTCCCGTCTCCGACTCGCGCGTCGAGCGCATCCTCGCCTACATGGTCGCGGCGACGATCGGCGTGTCGATCCTCGCGTTCGTGGCGGTCATCATCGGCTCGTCGGTGAACGCCGAGGTCGACGGCTGGGCGATGACGGGGGTCTGGCCGGTCGTCATCATGCTGCCGTGGTTCGGGCTGCCGCTCGCCTTCGCGCTGCTCATCGCCCTGCTCATCACGAGCACCGTGCGCCGGCGCAAGGAGGCGGCCGCCGCCACGACGGCGCAGGCCGACGCCGAACGTGCCGCCAAGAGCGCGAACCGCGGCCAGGGCGGCTCGAGCCGCAAGAAGAACTCGCCGAAGCGCCGCTGAGCGCGGCTTCTCGGCCCGTTCTCCACGGCGCGGATACCCGGCGCGGCGCGCTTCGCGAAGACGGTGCTATCGGGCGACGGGCGCCGGCAGCGACGGGCGCTGCTTCACGATGAGCAGCCGGTACGGCCCGCGCTCGCTCCACCAGCGGTGGTCGACGCCGCCGGCGAAGTAGGCGGAGTCGCCGACGCCGAGCTCGCGGACCTCGCCGTCGAGCTCGAGGACGAGCACGCCCTCGAGCACGTGCAGGAACTCGTCCTCCGCGTGCCGGAAGACCTCGCCGGGCTCGGCGTTCTCCCCGCGGTACTCGATCGGCCGGAAGGGGCGGTCGCCGTGCGCGAGCATCCGGCCCTCGCCCTCGGCGAAGTCGGCGATGGCGCCGTCCGCTGGAGCGGCCGGCACGAGGTCGATGCGGGCGCCGCCGTCGGCGGGATCCGCCTCGCCCGCGGCGACGAGCTCGATGGGGCTCGTGCCGAGGGCCACCGCGAGGCGGCGCAGCGTCGACATGGACGGCTGCGCGAGCCCGCGCTCGAGCTGGCTGAGGAACGGGTGCGAGAGTCCCGTGGCCGCGGCGAGCTGCACGAGCGTGAGCCCGCGCAGCCGCCGCAGCGTGCGCAGGTGGGCGCCGAAGCGCCGACCCGCGAGTTCGTCGTCCACGACGACGGGGACCGGGGCGACCTCGCCGTCCGGGAGGCTCGTGCTCGTCATGTCGCGTCTCAGCCCTGCTTCGTCGGCACCATGCCCATGCGGGCGAGCACCAGGTCCTCGATGATCTGCACGAGGTTGTAGAGCAGCAGCGTCAGGAGGGTGATGACGGCGACGGAGGCCCAGAGCTCGTCGAACTTCGCCGACGCGCTGAACTTCTGGATCATGCCGCCGATGCCCTGACCGGTCGAGAGCCACTCGGCGAGCAGCGCGCCCGTGACCGCGCCCGGCACGGAGACGCGCGCCGCGGCGAAGAGCGACGGCAGCGCGCCCGGGATGCTGACCTTCAGGAGCGCGACGAAGCGGTTGCCGCCGTACACCTTCACGAGGTCGAGGCTCTCGGGGTTCGCGCGACTGAGGCCGAACAGCACGTTCGCGAGCGCCGGGAAGAGCACGACGATGGTGCCGATGACCGCGACCGACGCGGGCGTGCCGCGCCCCGTGATCAGGATGATGACGGGCGCGATCGACACGAGCGGGATCGTGCGCAGCAGCAGCGCGAGGGGCATGACGCCCGCCTCGATCGTCTTCGACAGGCTGAACGCGACGCCGAGCAGGATCGCGATGACCATGCCGACGACGAAGCCGATCGCGGCGTCCGAGAGCGTCTGGGCGATGAGCGGCTGCATCATGGCGCGATGCGCGGCCGCGGTGTCGTCGGCGGCGGCGCCCGGTTCCGTCACGAAGAGGAACTGGAAGACGTCGACGGGTCCCTTGGCCACGTACGGCGAGATGCCCGTGAAGCTCACGACGGCCTGCCAGAGCGCGATCACCACGACGAAAGTGATGAGCGCGTTGAGGGACGCCGAGCCGAGCGTGCGCAGGACCGCGCGCGACCGGTCGGCGCGGAGGGCGCGCCGGGTGTCGTCGCGCGAGCGGACGGCCCGCGAGGGCGCGGTCAGGACGCTCATGCGGTCCTCCTTCCCGAGACCCAGGGGGTCACGAGCTTGGCGATGAGGCCGACGATGCCGTACCCGACGAGGGCGACGACGGCCGTGAGCAGGAACACCGACCACACGCCGGCCGAGTCGAGCTGGCCCTGCAGGCGGATGAGCGTCGGGCCGACGCCGCGGTCGATGCCGCCCATGTACTCGCCGAGCACGGCGCCGAGGAACGCCGTGGGCACGGCGATCTGGAGCGCGTTGAGGATGGACGGCAGCGCGGCGATGAGGCGCACCTTGACCAGCTGGGTCCAGCGGTTGCCGCCGTAGACCCGCACGACGTCGAGGCTCGCCTTGTCGGCGGACTTGAATCCGCCCACGGCGCCGACGACGGTCGTGAAGAACACCGACAGCGCGGCGAGGAAGATCGCCGTCTCGCTCGGGTCGCCCGGCACTTTGGCGCCGCCGAGGATGACGATCGAGATGCCGCCGACCGCGACCACCGGGAGGCAGTAGGTGACGACGGCGACCTGGGTGACGACCGTCTCGCTGCGGGGGAACACCAGCACGAACGCCGAGAGCAGCAGCGCGAGCGCGTTGCCCCATGCGAACCCGATGAGTGCGGCGGTGATCGTGGGCTGGAAGACGGACCACGCCCCCGCGATGTTGCCCTGCACGAACAGCCAATCGAAGACGGCCGCCGGCGAGGGCACCGGGTTGAAGGACGTGCCCGCCTGCTCCTGGAACGCCAGGATCGAGAACAGCCACCACACGGCGATGAGCACGACGCCGCCGATGAGGCCGGCGAGCCAGCCCGGCATCCCCTTGCGCGCGCCCATCTCAGTCCTCCGAGACGTGGGCCGCCGCCGCGCCGATGCCGCCGTCGGCGGACACCTCGGCCGCGACGTCGGCCGCGGGCGAGTGCTCGCCGTCGCCGAAGAGCAGCTCGGAGGCGCGGTCGACGAGGGCGTGGAACTCGGGCGTGCGCTGCATCTCGGGCAGACGAGGCCGCGGCAGGTCGACCTCGATGATCTCCTTGATGCGACCGGGACGCGGCGACATCACGGCGACGCGGTCGGAGAGGAAGATCGCCTCGCTGATGCCGTGCGTGACGAGCAGCGTCGTGGCTGGCTTCTCGGTCCAGATGCGCTGGAGCTCGAGGTTGAGGTTCTGGCGCGTCATGTCGTCGAGGGCGCCGAACGGCTCGTCGAGCAGCAGCACGGAGGGCTTCAGCACGAGCGCTCGCGCGATGGAGACGCGCTGGCGCATGCCGCCGGAGAGCTGGGAGGGCTTGGCGTTCTCGAAGCCGCGGAGGCCGACGAGGTCGATGAGTTCCTCGACGTAGGCCTTGTCGACGCTCTTGCCGGCGACCTCGAAGGGCAGCTGGATGTTCTTGCGGACGCTGCGCCACGGGAGCAGCGCGTGGTCCTGGAAGGCGATGCCGAGCTCGCCCTGCTTGCGCAGTTCGTGGGGCGTGTGGCCGTCGACGCTGACCTCGCCCGCGGTGGGCTGCTCGAGGTCGGCGAGGATGCGCAGGATCGTCGACTTGCCGCAGCCGGAGGGACCGAGCAGGGAGAGGAACGTGCCCTTGTCGGTGTGCAGGTCGGTGTCGGACAGCGCCTGCAACGTCGAGCCGCCGCGCAGGGCGAACGACTTGGAAAGACCGGTGATCCGGATGCCGGTGCCCTCGCGGGCACCGGCATCCATCGTGAGTTCGTCGCTCATGACGCCTTAGGGCAGGTAGGCCTTGAGCTCGGGGTTCTCCTCGTAGATCTCGTCGATGATCGACGTGTCGAAGAGCTGGTCGGCCGTGAGCTCCCAACCGGAGTTGGCGAGGGAGGCGAGGGTCGACTCCTGGAGCTCGTCCGAGATGGTGAAGAGGCCGTTGGCCTCGGTCTCCTCGGTCGAGATGAGCAGGTTCTGCGCCTCGAGGCCCTTCTGCGTCTTGACCGGGTCGAGGTCGCCGAAGGTGAGGTCGCCGGCCGCGGCCGACTCGTTGTAGTGCTTGACGACGAGGTCGACCGTGTCTTCGATCGGCTGCTGGAACACGTCGGTCCAGCCCTTGATCTCGGCGATTAGGAAGGCCTTGATGAGGTCGCGGTTCTCGGCGAGGTACTGGTCGGTGACCGCGTAGGACTCGGCGACGTAGGGCAGGCCGTTGTCGGCGTAGGGGAGGTTGGTGACGTCGTAGCCCGCGAGCTCCACCGTGAGGGACTCGTTGGTGAGGTAGGCCATGAAGCCGTCGACCTCGCCGTTCATGAGGGGCGTCGGGTCGAAGTCGACCGGGACGATCTCGAGCTCGGACTCGTCGATGCCGTTGGCGGCGAGAAGGGCCGCGAACACGGAGGCGTTCGAGTCCTGGACGCCGATCTTCTTGCCCTTGAGGTCCTCGGGCGTCGCGATGTTCGCGCCGTCCTTCAGGGAGAGGATCGTGAACGGGTTCTTCTGGAACGTGGTCGCGACGATCTTGAGCGGCGCGTCCTCGGTGGCGACCGCGGCGCCGACCGAGGCGGCGTCGGAGAGGGCGACCTGCACGGTGCCGCTCAGGAGCTTGGCCACACCGGTGTCGGGACCGGCGATGCCGGTGACGGTGCCGAAGCCGGCCTCGTCGTAGTAGCCCTTGTCGTAGGCATAGTACTCGCCCGCGAACTCCTCGTTCTTGATCCAGGAGTACTGGACGCTGATGTCGCCGTAGGAGGCCGACTCGCCGTCGCTCGATGCGGAGTCCGCGTCGCCGGAGGCGCAGGCCGAGAGCGCGAGGATCGCGGCCGCAGCGGCGGCGGCGACGCCGATGCGCCGGAAGCGGGACAGTTGTGCCATGTTCGTGAGTCTCCAGTCGTCGGAGAGCGTGCCGTGCTGCGGGCGATGGGGATCCTCGGGGGAATTGCAGAAGCCGCGGTGCTGTGGCCGCGGCTTCATCGCCGAGGATCGCGCGCGAGCGCGACCCGTCCAGGGTTGGGGTGCTGTGTCGGGGGCGAATCTACGAGATGTTGATTTCACCAACATGGCCGGGTGTTTCCGGCCCGTAAACTCCCGATAAGGATGCCCGACGCGCGGCGTACGGGAAAATCGAGCCATGCGAATCGATCCCCTCGTGGAACCCGGCCCGGAACTGGCGCCCGAGGACCGCGCGCGCTACGCCCGGCAGCTCGCCCTGCCGGCCGTCGGGGAACTCGGCCAGCGCCGCCTCGGGGCCGCCCGCGTGCTCGTCGTCGGGGCCGGCGGACTCGGCTCGCCCGTGCTGCTCTACCTCGCCGCCGCCGGGGTCGGCACGATCGGCATCGTCGACGTGGACGCCGTCGAGGTCTCGAATCTGCAGCGCCAGGTCATCCATTCGACGGCCGATCTCGGCCGCTCGAAGGTCGCTTCGGCGGCCGAGTCGGTGCGCGCCCTGAATCCGGGCGTCGTCGTCGAAGAGCACGACTACCGGATGACGGTGCGGAACGCGGCCGAGCTCGCCACCGGGTACGACCTCGTCGTCGACGGCAGCGACACGCTCTTCACCCGCTATCTCGTCGCCGACGCGTGCGAGGCGGCCGGCAAGCCGCTCGTCTGGGGCTCGGTGCTCGCCCTCGACGGACAGGTGACGGTGTTCTGGTCGGAGGCGCCGGACGGCGCGGCGCGCGTGCTCCGCGACCTGCATCCCGACACCGGCAACCCCTTCGACACGTTCGGCGTGTGCGCGACCGAGGGCGTCTCCCCCGCCGTGTGCGGCCTCATCGGCTCGGCGATGGCGGGCGAGGCGATCTCGCTCATCACGGGCGGCGAGGTGCTGCTCGGCCGGGTGCTCGTCTACAGCGGCCAGTTCAAGTCGTGGGCGGAGCTCGAGGTGCTGCCTGCCGTGCCGTCGGTCGAGTAGCGGCGCGCATCGAGGCCGGAGGCGCGGGTCTCGATACGGCGCTGCGCGCCTACTCGACCAGCGGCACGGCTGCGGGGGTCTCGATACGGCGCTGCGCGCCTACTCGACCGGCGGAAGCGACGGATCGGCCGCGCGGCGGACGAGGCCGTCGAGGAGCAGGTCGAGGCCGAACTCGAACTCGGTCTGGTCGTCGCACCAGCCCAGGGTCGAGTCGGGGTCGTCGTGGACCACCTCGGCGAGCATCGCCGCGAGGTTCGGCGCGACCATCGCGAGCTGCTCGAGCGCACCGGCGGGCAGCTCGCCGCCGTCGTCGCTGAGCTCCTGCACGTAGCCGTAGACGCGGCTGCCGAGCGCGTGCAGCGCGTGGTGGATCAGGTCGTACGCGAGGCCGCCGTCGTGCATCGCGGCGACGATGCCGTCGACGTGCCGGGCGGCGTTCGGCCCGGGTGCGCCGCGCGCGTTGAGCACCCACGGCACCCAGGGATGCCGCAGCAGCACGCGGCGCGCGGCGAGGATTCGGGCGCCGACGGCCGCGTCCCAGGCCGGGGCCGGAGTCACCGCGGCGCCGTTCGGCACGGCGGGCGCGCTCGCGAGCGTCTCGGCCGCGATCTCGGCGAACACCTCCTCGATCGCGCCGTCGAGGATCGCGTCCTTGTTCGGCAGGTGGTGGTAGATCGACATGGCCTCGACCCCGAGCCCGTCGGCGAGCGCGCGCATGGTGAGGCCGTCGAGGCCGCGCTCGTCCGCGAGGGCGATCGCGGCGCGCAGGATGCCGCCGCGCGTCAGCCGCGAGCGCGTCGCGCGATCGGTCTCCGCCATGGGCTCACCTTACGCCGTACGGATCGTCCCGAAGCACTGGACGGACCGCGGCGGCCGTGCTTGCCTTACGGCGTAAGTCTTACGTCGTAAGGGAGCGCATCTTGCACACCGAACCGCAACCCTCCGCCACGACCGGTGCCGCCCGCGTGGCCGCCCCCGGTGCCGCCCGTCCGACCATGCGGGCCGCGCTGGCCGACCGCTTCGGGCCGCCGGAGGTCGTCCGCATCGGCGAAGCGCCGCGGCCGGAGCCGGGAGCGCACGAGCTTCTCGTGCGGCTGCGGGCCTCGACGGTCAGCATCGCCGACCACCGGCTCCGCAGCCGCAGCGTCCCGCGCGGGCTCGGGCTGCTCGTCGGGCCGGCCATCGGGTTCCGCCGGCCCAAGCACCGCATCCTCGGGATGGAGGGCGCGGGCGTCGTCGAGGCGATCGGCTCAGCGGTGACGCGGTGGCAACCCGGTGACGAGGTCGTGCTGATGCGCGGCGCCGCGTTCGGCTGCCACGCCGAGTACGCCGTCGTCGCCGAGGACGGCCAGCTCGCCCGGAAGCCCGCGGAGCTCTCCTTCGAGGAGGCCGCCGCGATCGTGTTCGGCGGGCACACGGCCCTGCGCTACCTCGACGTCGTCGAACTCGGCCCCGGAACCTCGGTGCTCGTGAACGGCGCCTCCGGGGCGGTCGGCACGGCCCTCGTGCAGCTCGCCGCGGCCCGCGGGGCCGAGGTCGTCGCCGTCACGAGCGGGCGGAACGCCGACCTCGTGCGCTCGCTCGGCGCCGGCCGGGTCATCGACTACACGAGCGAGGACTTCACGGCGTCCGGCGAGCGCTTCGACGTCGTCGTCGACTGCGTCGGGAACGTGCCGCTCGCCCGGCTGCGGAACACGGTCCGCACCGGCGGCACGCTGCTGCTCGTCATCGTCGGGCTCGGCGGGATGCTCGCGGGCGGTTGGCACGCGCGGCGCGCGGGCATCCGCGTCGACCGCGACGGCGCGCCCGGCAGCGCCGACCTCATGGAGCGGCTCGTCGCCGAAGCGACCGCGGGACGGCTGCGACCCGTCGTCGACCGCACGTATCCGCTCGAGGAGATCGTCGAGGCGCACCGATACGTCGACACGGGGCGCAAGCGCGGCAACGTCGTGCTTACCGTCTCGCCGGTCGAGTAGCGAAGCGCATCGACGCCCGGTGAGTCGCGTGCGGGGTCTCGATACGCTCGCTGCGCTCGCTACTCGACCAGCGGGCGCGCTCAGCCGCCCGCGAACGGCGGGAGCACGTCGACCTTCGCCCCGGCGGGCACCGCGGCGCCGGGATCGCGCGTCGCGCGGCCGTCGACGAGGAACGAGCACCGGCCGAGGATGTCAGCGACCTCCGGCACCGCATCGGGCACGCGCTGGAGCGCCGCGACGACGCCCGACACCGTGTCGGACTCCGGCGCCACCTCGAGCATCCCGTGCCCGACGGCAGCGCGCGCCGCCGCGAAGAGCCGCACCGTCACCATCCGCGTCATCCTCCGATCGCGCTCATCGTGCGCTCCGGCTGCACGAAATCGGCCCGGCCGAGCTCGTGCCCGGCGGGCTTGACCCACATCGCCGCGCGCCAGCGATCGGCGAGCTCCGCGTCGGACTCGCCGTCGCGGAGGGGCTGCAGCAGTCCGTACTCCTCATGCGAGAAGAGGCACGAGCGCACGTCGCCCTCCGCCGTCAGGCGGGTGCGGCGGCAATCGGCGCAGAACGGCTCGGTGACGCTCGCGATGATGCCGAGGGTGCCGAGGCGACGGCCCCCGCCGTCGAGCACGGCGAAGCGTTCCGCGGGAGCGCCGTCGCGCGGCGCCTCGTCGGGGGCGAGCGTGCGGCGCCGCCCGATCGTCTCGCGGAGCTCGGCGGCCGTCACCATGGTGCGCCGGTTCCACGAGTGGTCGGCGTCGAGGGGCATCTGCTCGATGAAGCGCAGTTCGTAGCCGTGCTCGAGGGCCCAGTCGAGCAGTTCGATCGACTCGTCCTCGTTGACGCCGGGCAGCAGCACGGCGTTGAGCTTGATCGGCGCGAACCCCGCCTCGTCGGCCGCGGCGATGCCGGCGAGCACCCGGTCGAGGAACGGCCGGCGGGTGACGGCCTCGAACGTGTCGTGGCGGAGGGAGTCGAGCGAGACGTTGAGCCGGTCGAGGCCGGCCGCCTTGAGCTTGCCGGCACGGGCATCCAGGCCGATGGCGTTCGTCGTGAGGGAGATCTCGGGGCGCGGCTCGATCGCCGCGATGCGGGCGACGATGTCGACGAGGTCGGCGCGCAGCAGCGGTTCGCCGCCCGTGAACCGCACCTGTCGCACGCCGAGCCGCTCGACGCCGATGCGCACGAGCCGCTCGATCTCGTCGGCCGTCATCGTGCGTTCGCGGCCGATCGACGGGAGTCCCTCGGCGGGCATGCAGTAGGTGCAGCGCAGGTTGCAGCGGTCGGTGAGCGAGACGCGCAGGTCGGTCGCCATGCGGCCGAACCGGTCGACGAGACCCGCGGCATCGGGACGCCCGGCGGCGTCGGCGCGGGCGGTCGCGCCGCGCACGAGCGGGATGCCGAGAGCCGTGGGTGCCATGCCGCCAGCCTAGGCGCGTGACCGGCGGCGAGGCCGTCCCACGGTGCATCCATCGCCGACGCGAACGACCCGTTCGCCGTGTCATCCGGCCCGCCGTCGGTGGCGACCGTCGCAGATACGGCGCTATCGTCTCGTTCGTGACGCAGATACGGGTTTCGGAGGCGGCAGGCCTCCTCGGAGTGAGCGACGACACGGTTCGACGCTGGATCGACTCGGGCGCGCTCTCGGCCGCCGACGACGCCCACGGGCGGCTCGCGGTCGACGGCGCCGAGCTCGCGGCCCTCGCCGTCGAGCGCGCCAACGCCCCGGCCGACGGCGGCACCGCCTCGGCGCGCAATCGCTTCACCGGGCTCGTGACCCGCGTGCAGATCGACGGGGTCATGGCCCAGGTCGACCTGCAGGCCGGTCCGTTCCGCGTCGTGTCGCTCATGTCGGCCGAGGCCGCGCGCGAACTCGCGCTCGAGCCCGGTTCCGTCGCCACCGCGGTCGTCAAGGCGACGACCGTCATCGTCGAAACCCCCGGAGGACGCAGATGACCCGAACCCGCCGCTCCCGCTTCGCGCTCGGCGCGACCGTCCTCGCCGCGGCGCTGACGCTCGCGGGCTGCGCCTCCTCGGCTGGCGACGACCCGGCGGACGGCACGACCGGCACGGCGACGACCGGCCCGGAGCTCACGGGCGACCTCACGGTCTACGCCGCCGCGTCGCTCACGGCGGTGTTCGAGGAACTCGGCGATCGGTTCGAGGCCGCCAACCCGGGCGTCGAGATCGCCTTCTCGTTCGGCGGCTCCTCCGGGCTCGTCACGCAGCTGCAGGAAGGCGCCATCGCCGGGGTCTTCGCCTCGGCCGACGAGGCGAACATGGGCAAGCTCGTCGACGCCGGCCTCGTCGAGACGGAAGCCCCCCGGATCTTCGCGACGAACGTGCTCGAGATCGCGACGCCGCCGGACAACCCCGCGGGCATCGCGGCGTTCGCCGATCTCGCCGCACCCGGCGCGCGCGTGGTCGTGTGCGCGGAGCAGGTGCCGTGCGGCGCCGCGACGGCGAAGGTCGAGACGGCGACCGGCGTCGCGCTCTCCCCCGTCAGCGAGGAGCAGTCCGTCACCGACGTGCTCGCGAAAGTCGCCTCGGGCGACGCCGACGCCGGACTCGTCTACGCGACCGACGTGCAGGGAGCGGGCGGCAGCGTGCTCGGCGTGCCGTTCGACGAGTCCGCCGAGGCCGTGAACCGCTACCCGATCGCGGCCCTCGCCGACGCGCCCGACGCCGACCTCGCCGCCGCGTGGGTCGCCTTCGTGCTCGGACCCGACGGGCAGGAGGCGCTGGCGGCCGCCGGATTCGGCGCACCGTGAGCGCCGGGGCGCCGGGCGCCGATGCGACGCGGCTCGGCGGAGCGCCACGTCACGGCGGCCCGTCGGGCGTCGCACCCTTCCCGCGGTGGCTGCCGTTCGTCGCGGCCGTCGGGGCGCTGCTCGTCGTCGTCCCGCTCGTCGCCGTCGTCGCCCGCGTCGACTGGGCGCAGCTGCCGGCGCTGCTCACGAGCGAATCCTCGCTCGCGGCCCTCTGGTTGAGCCTCTCGACCTCCATCGCGGCGACCGCCGCGTGCATCGTGCTCGGCGTGCCGCTGGCGGTGGTGCTCGCGCGCTCGACGTTCCGCGGCATCGCGGCCGTGCGTGCCCTCGTGCTCGTACCGCTCGTGCTGCCGCCCGTGGTCGGCGGGCTCGCGCTGCTCTACGCGTTCGGCCGGCGCGGGCTCATCGGGCAGGCGCTCGAACCGTTCGGCATCGTCATCCCGTTCACGACGCTCGCGGTCGTCATCGCACAGACGTTCGTCGCGCTCCCGTTCCTCGTGCTCTCGCTCGAAGGCGCGCTGCGCACCGCGGGCGACCGCCACGAGCTCGTCGCCGCGACCCTCGGCGCCTCGCCGTCACGGGCGTTCCGCACGGTCACGCTGCCGCTCGTGCTGCCGGGGCTCGCCTCCGGGGCGCTGCTCGCGTTCGCGCGATCGCTCGGCGAGTTCGGGGCCACGCTCACGTTCGCGGGCTCGCTCGAGGGCGTCACCCGCACGCTCCCGCTCGAGATCTACCTCCAGCGCGAGGTCGACCCGGACGCCGCCGTCGCCCTCTCCCTGCTCCTCATCGTCATCGCGCTCGTCGTCGTGGTGCTCGGGCGGAACGCGCTCGGCGGCGGGGCGTTCCGCGCGGCGCCGAGGGCGGCATCCTCGCCGGTGCCGTCGAGCCGGCCGCCCGCGCCCGCGCCTGCGCCTGCGCCTGCTCGAGCGGACGAGACCCACGGTGCGGAGGACGAGCGATGACGCCCCCGGAGTCCGCTCGCGGGATCGGGCTCGCCGTCGACATCGCCCTGCCGCCGCGGCTCGCCCACATCGCCTTCGCCGTCGCGCCCGGCGAGACCCTCGCGATCACCGGCGACAACGGCGCCGGCAAGTCGACGCTCCTCGCGATCCTCGCGGGGCTCCTGCGGCCGGCATCTGGCACGGTCTCGCTCGAGGGCCGGATGCTCGCCGCCGACGGCGTGCACGTCCCGCCGCACCGCCGCGGCATCACGCTGCTCGGCCAGGGCGCGCCGCTGTTCCCCCATCTGTCGGTGCTCGACAACGTCGCCTACGCGCCGAAGGCGGCCGGTGCCGGCCGCACCGCCGCACGGGAGGTCGCCCGCGCGCGGCTCGACGAGGTCGGGATGCTGGGCTTCGCCGCTCGGCGCCCGCACGAGCTCTCGGGCGGGCAGGTCCGCCGCGTCGCCATCGCGCGCGCTCTCGCGGCCGACCCGGCCGTGCTGCTCCTCGACGAACCGCTCGCCGCAGTCGACCGCACCGCGGCGCCGGGCATCCGCTCGCTGCTGGAGAGCGTGCTCACGGGCCGACTGGCGCTCCTCGTCACCCACGATCCCGACGACCTCGTGCTCGCCGACCGGGGGCTGGCGCTCGACCGCGGCGGCCTCTCCCCCGCCCCTTCCCCGTCGTCGAACGGTCGCGAATCGTCGCTTCCGCGGCCCGATGACGACGATTCGCGACCGTTCGGCGGCCCGGTCGTCGCCGCCGCTAGCCTCGGAACGACGATGGGAGACACGATGGCAGCGGGCATCGGGGCGGGCACGGGGGCGGCAGGGACAGCGGCAATGACGACGGCGGGGGCGACGACGGATGCCTGGGAGGCGGGCCGCGCCCGGACGCCCGCCGAGCATCGAGCCGCGGTCGAGCTCCTGCTCGCGGGCGCGCTGGCGGCCCGGCCGACGATGCGGGTGCAGGTCGAGCTCATCGCCGAGTCGGACCGCACCTACGTGCTCGCCGAGGATGCAACGGCGGCGATCGCCATCCCGCCCTTCGACAACTCGCAGATGGACGGGTACGCCGTGCGCTCCGCCGACCTCGCCGCGGCGAGCGCGGACGCGCCGATCGAGCTCCCCGTCACCGGCATCGTGGCCGCGGGCGACGCCCCGGGCATCCTCGAAGCCGGCGGGGTCGCCGCCATCATGACGGGCGCGGCCGTGCCGGTCGGCGCCGACGCGATCGTGCCGGTCGAGGCGACCCGCGCGCTCGACGCGGGACCGCGCGGCTTCGCGGAGGTCGGCGGTGGAGTGTCCTTCACGGCGCCCGTGGCCTCCGGCACCTTCGTCCGCCGCACCGGGTCGGATGCCGAGGAGGGCGCCGTCGTGCTGCCCCCCGGCACGGTGCTCGGCGCCGCCCAGCTCGGCGCGCTGTCGTCGGCCGGGGTCGACGCGGTCGAGGTGCACGGCCGCGGGCCCACGGTGCTGCTCGTCTCGACGGGGGCCGAACTGCAGCCGAGCGGGCCGCTCGAACCGGGGCGCATCCGCGACTCGAACCGCATCGCGCTCACCTCGGCGCTCGTCGAGGCCGGGGCCGACGTGCGGGCGCGCACCCTCACGAGCGACGACCCCGACGAACTCGTCGCCCTGCTCGCGGAGGGCGTCGCCGACGAGCACGCCCGCATCGAACTCGTCGTCACGACGGGCGGCGTGAGCGCGGGCGCCTTCGAGGTCGTGCGCGAGGCGCTCGAACCCCGCGGCGTCGTATTCGGCTCGGTCGCGATGCAGCCGGGCGGACCGCAGGGGCTCGGTCTCGCGCGGCTGCCGCGCGCGCACTCCGACGATCCGGCCGCCGAGGTGCACGTGCCCGTCGTCGCGTTCCCCGGCAACCCCGTGAGCTGCCTCGTCTCGTTCGAGCTGTTCCTGCGCCCGGCCCTGCGCGCGGCGGTCGGGCTGCCCGCCGAGCGGCCCCGCGCCTGGGCGCCGCTCGCCGAGGCGACCGCCTCCCCCACGGGCAAGCACCAGGTGCGCCGCGGTCGCCTCGACGAGCACGGCCGGGTCGTCTTCGTCGGGGATGCCTCGTCGCATCGCATCGGCTCGTATGCTGCATCGACCGTGCTCGTGCACCTGCCCGTCGGGCGCGACGCGTTCGCCGCGGGCGAGCCGGTGGAGATCTGGAGGATCGATGACTGAGCCCGGCGACACCGGCCTGACCCACGTGCGGCCCGACGGCGCCGCGCACATGGTGGACGTGTCCGGCAAGGCCGTCACGAAGCGCGTCGCGGTCGCCGCGGGCGTCGTCGAGACGACCCCCGAGGTGATCGCCCTCCTCGTCGACGGCGCGCTGCCGAAGGGCGAAGCCCTCGGGGTCGCGCGGGTCGCGGGCATCCTCGGCGCGAAGCAGACGCCGCTGCTCGTGCCGCTGTGCCATCCCATCCCCATCACGGGCGTCGACGTCGACCTCGTCGCCGAGGGCACCGAGGTGCGCATCACGGCGAGCGTGAAGACGACCGGCGTGACCGGCGTCGAGATGGAGGCGCTGACCGCGGTCTCCGTCGCCGCCCTCACCGTCTACGACATGATCAAGGGCGTCGACCGCGCCGCCGTCATCCGCGACCTGCGCGTGCTCGAGAAGTCGGGCGGCCGGTCGGGCGAGTGGGTGCGGGATGCCTGAGCACCGCGCACCGTACTCGGGCGCACCGAATCAGGATGCCTCGCCGCGACGCGTCGCGGTCGTCATCGCGTCGAACCGCGCGGCCGCCGGCGTCTACCCCGACGACACGGGTCCGATGATCGCCGAGTGGGCCGCGGAGCGCGGGTGGACGTCGACCGTGTCGGTCGTGCCCGACGGCCCGGCGGTCGGCACGGCCCTGCGCACCGCGATCGCCTCGGGTGCCTCGCTCGTGCTCTCCTCGGGCGGCACGGGCGTCTCTCCCACCGACCGCACCCCCGAGGAGGCCGCGCCCCTGCTCGACCACGAGCTGCCCGGGCTCATGGAGGAGTTCCGCCGCCGCGGCGCCGCTCGCCGCTCGAACGCGCTGCTCAGTCGCGGCGTCGCGGGCATCGCCGGTCGCAGCCTGGTCGTCACCCTCCCCGGCTCGCCGGGCGCCGTGCGCGAGGGACTCGCGCTCCTCGACGAACTCGTCGACCACGTGCTCGACCAGCTCGACGGCGGCGACCACGTGCGGATGCCGGACGTGCCGGGAGTCGCGGCGGGGACCGCATCGGCCGCCACCGCCCCCGCCCCGGCGCACGATCACGGGCAGCCCCACGGACACGGACACGCCGACGCCCACGGGGCGACCAGCCCCGAGGAGGAGGCCGGCCGCGTCGCCTTCGCCCGCGTGAGCGAGACCACGGTGAGCGTCGAGGAGTGCGCGGCCGCTGTCGCCGGCGACGCTGACGGCGCCGTCGTGACCTTCGCAGGAGTCGTGCGCGACCACGACGACGGCCGCGGGGTGCGGCGGCTGGAGTACACGGGGCATCCGGACGCCGAGCGCATCATCGGCGAGGTGTGCCGCGCCGTTGCGCGCGAGCATCCGGCCGTTGCGATCGCCGCGGCGCACCGCGTCGGCCCCCTCGGGATCGGCGACCTCGCGCTCGCGTGCGCGGTCGCCTCCGCCCACCGCGCCGAGGCGTTCGCGGCCTGCGCCGCCCTCGTCGACCGCATCAAGGCCGAGACGCCCATCTGGAAGGAGCAGTTCTTCGACGACGGCTCCGCGGAGTGGGTCGGCGCGCTCGGCTGAGCGATGTCCCGAACCACGGAGCGCGCCGCCGAACTCGCCCGCCCCAGCTCGGCGGAGTTCGGGGAGGCGGGAGCGCGCAGCTCACGGAGGGCGAGTCGCACCGACGCCGTGTCGCGGATCGTCGACCGCACGGCCTGCGATCCGCGACACGGGCCGGAGCCGACGCACTCCCGCGCGGCGGTTCGGAGAGCCATCGCGCTGCCCCGTGCTCCAGTGCTCGCGCGCCTCCGTGAGTGCGGCGAACTCGCGCGCCGTCACCGGTCGGCAGCCGGCCCGAGCGCGGACACGCGCCCCTCCCTGTAACCGGCCGGACACACGGCGGGGTGACACTGTGCCGATGGACCTCACGGCCGTCGACTCGCTCCGCATCGCCCGCACCCCGGGCGATCTCGTGCTCGCGCCCGGGGAGGCGTGGCTCGCGGGCGGGTCGTGGCTCTTCAGCGAGCCGCAGCCGGAGACCACCGGGCTGGTCGACCTCATGGGGCTCGGCTGGACGCCGGTCGAGGAACTTCCAGGCGGCGGCCTGCGCGTCGCCGCGACGTGCACCATCGCCGAGCTCTCGGCGGCCGCTCCCTCGCTCGCGCGGGCCGCCGCGCCCCTCCTCGAGGCGTGCTGCCGTGCACTGCTCGGCTCGTTCAAGGTGTGGAACGTCGCGACCGTCGGCGGCAACCTCGCCAACTCGCTCCCGGCCGGCCCGATGATCTCCCTCGGCGTCGCGCTCGACGGCGAACTCGACGTGTGGGGGCCGGATGACGCGGAGCGGCGCATCCCGGTCGCCGACTTCGTCACGGGCGTGAACGCCAACGTGCTCGCGCCCGGCGAGGTCATCCGGGCCCTCGACATCCCGGCGCACGCGCTCGACGCCCGACCGGCGATGCGCAAGACCTCGCTGCTCGCGATCGGCCGATCGAGCGCCCTCGTCACCGGGCGGCTCGACGCCGACGGGGCGACGACGATCGGCGTGACGGCGGCGACCTCGCGACCCGAGGTGCTGCGCTTCGCGGCGCTGCCCGACGCGGATGTTCTCGAAGCCGCCCTCGACGGCATCGGCACGTGGTTCGACGACCCGCACGGCACGGCCGACTGGCGCGAGGGCATCACCCGGGTGCTCGCGCGCGAGGTCGTCGCGGAACTCGGCGACCCCGACGCCGCCTTCGTCGACGGCACGGCGGTGCGCCCATGAACCGGCCCCGCGCCGAGGTCGACGGCCCGCGAATCGTCGACCGCCTCCCGACGACGGCGGTGCGCCCATGAGGGCGGACGTCGACGGCAGTCCGCTCGAGGCCGACGCGGCCCCCGGCCAGGTGCTGCGCACGTGGCTGCGGGAGGCGGGCGTGCACTCGGTCAAGAAGGGCTGCGACGCCGGCGACTGCGGGGCGTGCAGCGTGCTCGTCGACGGGGAGGCCGTGCACTCGTGCATCCTGCCCGCGCATCGCGCCGACGGCCGCACCGTGACGACGGCCGCCGGCCTCGGCGACCCGGACGACCTCTCCGACGTGCAGCGCTGCTTCACCGACGCCGCCGGTTTCCAGTGCGGGTTCTGCACGGCGGGGTTCGTCGTGACGGCATCCTCCGACACCGTGCGAGGGGCCGCGCCCGAGGACCTGCCGCGCCTGCTCAAGGGCAACCTCTGCCGCTGCACGGGCTACCGGGCCATCGGCGACGCCCTCGCCGGCGTCGTCAACGTCGAGCGTCCGCAGGGCGGCGAGGCCTCCTTCGGGCGGTCGCTGCCGGCACCCGCGGCCGAGCGCATCGTGAGCGGCCGCGAGCCGTACACCTTCGATCTCACGACCCGCGGGCTCGCGCACCTCGTCGTCGTGCGGAGCACTGAGCCGCACGCGCGCATCCTCGGCATCGACACGGCCGCGGCCGAGGCCGTGCCGGGCGTGCTCGCCGTGCTCACGCATCGCGACTCCCCGGCGACCCCGTTCTCGACGGCGCGGCACGAGCACCGCGAGGACGACCCCGACGACTCGCTCGTGCTCGACCCCGTCGTGCGCTTCGTCGGCCAGCGCGTCGCGGCCGTCGTCGCGGAGACGGCCGCCGCCGCCGATCGGGCGGCCCGGCTGGTGCGCGTGACCTACGAACCGCTCCCGGCCGTGTTCGACCCCGAGGATGCCCGCCGCCCCGGCACCCCGCTCCTGCACGGCGAGAAGCCGGCCGACTCCCGCATCGCGGACCCCGCGCGCAACGTCGTCGCCGAGGTCCACGGCGAGGTCGGCGACGTCGAGGCAGGGTTCGCGGACGCCGTCGCGGGCGGCGGCGCCGTCGTCGAGGGCGAGTGGCGCACCCAGCGCGTCAACCACGTGCACCTCGAGACGAAGGGTGCACGGGGCTGGCTCGACGACGCCGGCCGCCTCGTCATCCGCACCTCCTCGCAGGTGCCCTACCTCGTGCGCGACGAACTCGCCCACGTCTTCGGCCTCGACCGCGACGCGGTGCGCGTCTTCACCGCCCGCGTCGGCGGCGGCTTCGGCGGCAAGCAGGAGCTGCTCACCGAGGACCTCGTCGCCCTCGCCGTCCTGCGGACCGGCCGGCCCGTGCAGTACGAGGTCTCACGGCAGGAGGAGTTCGCGGCGATGCCGACGAGGCATCCCTTCCGCGTGCGCGTGCGCGCCGGGGCCGGCCCCGACGGCGCGCTCACCGCGCTCGCCGTCGACGTGCTCTCGGACGCCGGCGCCTACGGCAACCACTCGGTCGGCGTCATGTTCCACGGCTGCTCCGAGTCGATGGAGGTCTACCGCGTGCCCAACAAGCGCGTGGACGCCGCCGCCGTGTACACGAACCACGTTCCGTCGGGCGCGTTCCGCGGGTACGGGCTCGGCCAGCTCATCTTCGCCATCGAGTCGGCGCTCGACGAGCTCGCGCGCAAGGTCGGCGTCGACCCCGTCGAGTTCCGCCGCCGCAACGTCGTCGTGCCGGGGGACGCGCTCGTCTCCTGGGCCGTGCACGACGACGACCTCGGGCTCGACTTCGGCGGTCCTCGCGCCTACGGCCTCGACCAGTGCCTCGACCTCGTCGAGGACGCGCTCGACACCCTGCCCGACGCCCCCGCGCCCGGCACGCCCGTGCCCGCGGTCGACGACCCCACGTGGCGACGCGGACGCGGCATGGCCGTCGCCATGATCGCGACGATGCCGCCGCGCGGGCACCTCGCCGACGTGTCGATCACCCTGGACGCCTCGGGCGCCTGCACGCTCGACGTCGGCACCGCCGAGTTCGGCAACGGCACCACGACGGTGCACCGGCAGGTCGCCTCGAGCGTGCTCGGACTCGCGCCCGACCAGATCCGCATCCGCCAGTCGGACACGGACGTCGTCGGCTACGACACCGGCGCGTTCGGCTCGGCCGGGTCGGTCGTTGCGGGCAAGGCCGTCGAGCTCGCCGCGCTGCGGCTCCGCGAACGGGTGCTCGCGCTCGCGGCCGACGAACTGGGCGAGGATGCCTCGGCGCTGACGCTCTCGCCAGGCGGCGTCGTGCGGCCGGACGGCGACGTCATCCCGTTCGGGCTGCTGCTCGCCGGGGCGGGCGTCGAACGGCTGTCGGCGGATGCCGACCACCGCGGCACACCGCGCTCGCTCGCGTTCAACGTGCACGGGTTCCGCGTCGCGGTATCGACCGAGACGGGCGAGGTGCGCGTGCTCGCGTCGGTGCAGGCGGCCGACGCCGGCACGGTCATCAACCCCGAGCAGCTGCGTGGACAGATCGAGGGCGGCGTCGCCCAGGCGCTCGGCACCGCGCTCTCGGAGGAGATCGCGATCTCCCCGGAGAACGGCGCCCCGACCACGACGACCCTGCGCACCTACCGCGTGCCGCAGTTCGCCGACGTGCCGCCGACCGCCGTGCGCTTCGCCGACACCTACGACGAGCTCGGCGTGCGCGGCGCGAAGTCGATGAGCGAGGCGCCGTACAACCCCGTGGCACCGGCGCTCGCGAACGCGGTGCGGGATGCCATCGGCGTGCGCCCGCACGAGCTCCCCATGTCCCGCGACCGCATCTGGCGGCTGCTGCGAACGCCCCCGCCGGGACCGCCGGTCGAGTAGGCGCGCCAGCGCCGTATCGAGACCCCGGAAGTCACCTCACCGAGTCTCGATACGCTCCTGCGTCGCTACTCGACCAGCGCCCCACCGCCGGTCGAGTAGGCGCGCCAGCGCCGTATCGAGACCCCGCAACGCAGCCCACCAGGTCTCGAGACGCTCCTGCGTCGCTACTCGACCACCGTCCCCAACGCCGGTCGAGTAGGCGCGCCAGCGCCGTATCGAGACCCCGCAACGCAGCCCACCAGGTCTCGAGACGCTCCTGCGTCGCTACTCGACCAACGCCGCACCGGCCGGGAACGCGTGGATGCTGCCGTGCATCGCCCGCAACGGCTGGGCCGTGCGACCGGATCGGACCGCGACGACCTCCGCGAGGATGGACACCGCGATCTCCGCGGGCGTGGTCGCGCCGAGGTCGAGGCCGATCGGCGAGTGCAGGCGGTCGAGGTCGGCCTCGGTGACGCCGAAGGCCGCGAGCCGTCGGCGCCGCTCGACGTCGGTGCGCCGCGAGCCCATCGCGCCGACGTAGGCGAACCGCGGCGTCGTCTCCAGCGCGAGGGCGAGCAGCGGCAGTTCGACCTCGACGTCGTGGGTCAGCACGGCGACGACGGTGCGGGCGTCGGCGCTGCCGTCCGCGATGGCGGCGGCGAGCACGTCGGCGGGCCACGCGGCGCGCACCTCGTGCGCGGCGGGGAAGCGCTCGGCGGTCGCGAACCCGGGCCGCGGATCGACGAGCAGCACGCGGTAGCCGAGCGGGCGGGCGGCCTCGGCGAGCGCGGCCCCGACGGCGACCGCGCCGGCGATGACGAGGAGCGGCGGGGCGAGCCGGCTCTCGACGAACACCTCGAGGGGCTCGCCGTCGCAGTCGAAGCGCACCATGCCGGTCTGCCCGGCGGCGATGCGCGCGGCGATCTCGGCCCGGAGGCGGTCGGCCGCGAGCCCCCGCACGCCCTCGGCGCGGAGCATCCGGTCGTCGGGGCCGTCGGCGTCGATCACGCGACCGACGAGCGCGGGCGGGCCGCTGACGATCGTCGCGATGCCCGCGTCGGCCCCCGCTCGGACGCGCTCGAGCGCGTCGATCGGTGCGGGCCCGAGCGAGTCGGGTTCGATCACGCGCACGAAGACCTCGAGTTCGCCGCCGCACGCGAGCCCGGCGACGAAGGCCGACTCGTCGTCGATGCCGAACTCGGCGCGGCGGGGCGGGGCGCCGTCGAGCGCGTCGCGGCAGAGTTCCACGACGGCGCCGTCGACGCAGCCGGCGGAGACGTTGCCGGCGATGCGGCCGTCGGCCCCGACCAGCATCGCGGCGCCGGGCGGGCGCGGGGCGGAGCCGTGCACCTCGGTGACGGTCGCGAGGGCGAATCGCTCCCCCGCGGCCAGTCGGTCCAGGATTTCGCGGCTCAGTTCGAGCATGGCGGCAGCCTAGGCGGGTGAACGTTTCGCGGCGGTTACCGGGGCGCCGATGGCGTTACGCGGTGGAAACCGGTGGATTGTTAGCGTCATCAACATCATGAGCGACCTCGAACTCGTCATCAGCGCCGGGCGCGCCTCCCTCGGCGACGCGTGGCGCGCCGTTCGCATCGGCATCGCCGGCGGCCGCATCGCGACGCTCGACGCCCCCGCGTCGCCGGGCGTCCCCGAGGTCGTCCTCGCCGCCGACGAGGTGCTGCTGCCCGGCCTCGTCGACACGCACGTGCACGTCAACGAGCCCGGCCGCACCGAGTGGGAGGGCTTCGACTCCGCGACCCGCGCGGCCGCCGCGGGCGGGGTGACGACGCTCCTCGACATGCCGCTCAACTCGATCCCGCCGACCATCGACCCCGACGCTCTCGACGTGAAGCGCGCGGTCGCCGGACCGAAGGCCCGCATCGACGTCGGGTTCTGGGGCGGCGCCGTGCCGAGCAACCTCGGTCGCCTGCGCGAGCTCCACGACCGCGGCGTCTTCGGCTTCAAGTGCTTCCTCAGCCCGAGCGGCGTCGACGAGTTCCCGCACCTGTCCACCGACGAGCTGCACCGCGCGCAGGCCGAGCTCGCCGCCTTCGACGGGCTGCTCATCGTGCACGCCGAGGACCCGGCCGTGCTCGACGCCCACGTCGACCCCGACGGCGGCGCCGCCTATGCGCGATTCGTCGCGAGCCGCCCGCCCGAGGCCGAGACGACCGCGATCGAGCACGTCATCGCCGGGCTCCGCGCCCACGGCGGCCGCGCCCACATCCTGCACGTGTCGAGCGCCCGCACGCTGCCGCTCATCGCCGCGGCGAAGGCCGAGGGTCTGCGGCTCACCGCCGAGACCTGCCCGCACTACCTCACCCTCGACGCCGAGCACATCGCCGACGGCGCGACGGCGTTCAAGTGCTGCCCGCCGATCCGCGACGAGGCGAACCGGGATGCCCTCTGGGCCGGCCTCGTCGACGGCACGCTCGACCTGATCGTCTCCGACCACTCCCCCGCGACCGCCGAGCTCAAGCTCGACCCCGACGGCGACTTCACGCGAGCGTGGGGCGGCATCTCGGGCCTCCAGCTCGGCCTGGCGGCGGTCTGGACGGAGGCGGCCCGCCGCGGCCTGCCGCTCGAGTTCGTGATCCACCGGATGTCGCGGGCGACGGCCGACTTCGCGGGACTCGCCGACCGGGGCCGCATCGAGGTCGGCGCCCGAGCCGACCTCGTCGCCTTCGCCCCCGATCGCGCCTTCGTCGTCGACCCCGAGCGCCTCGCCCACAAGAACCGCGTCAGCGCCTACGCGGGCGCCGAACTCCGGGGGGTCGTGGCCCGCACGTGGCTCGCCGGTTCGCCGGTCGATGCGGATGCGCCGCCGCGCGGCATCCTCGTCGAACGCCCCTTCCCGCTGGTCGAGTAGGTCGCGCAGCGGCCGTATCGAGACCGAGTCCCACCGCACGTCAGGAGCACCACTATGAACGCCCAGCACTTCGACAAGCCCGAGGTCGACCCCGGCGCCGAGAACGAGGCCGACCTCCGCTACCTCGAGCAGGCGATCACCCTCGCGGTCGACAACGTCGCCGCGGGCGGCGGCCCGTTCGGTGCGGTCATCGTGCGCGGCCGCGAGGTCATCGCGACGGGGCAGAACCGCGTCACGCGCGACCTCGACCCCACCGCCCACGCCGAGGTCACCGCGATCCGCGCCGCGTGCGCCGCGATCGGCGACTTCTCGCTCGCCGGCGCGACGCTCTACACCTCGTGCGAGCCGTGCCCGCTGTGCCTCGCGGCGTGCTTGTGGGCGCGCCTGGACCGCATCGTCTTCGCCGCGGACCGGGACGACGCCGCGGAGGGCGGGTTCGACGACCGCGCCTTCTACGAGCTCTTCACGCAGGATCGGGCGACGTGGGAGACCCGCGTCGACACCGTGCGGCCCGAGAACGCGTTCGCGCCGTTCGATGCGTGGCTGTCCAAGGGCGACCGCACCGACTACTGAGCGGCCCGCTGGTCGAGGAGCGACGAAGGAGCCTCCCGAGACCGCGTCGACCGAGCGGCCCGCTGGTCGAGGAGCGACGAAGGAGCGTCTCGAGACCACGTCATCGGGTCTCGATCCCCTTCGCCCCTCGACCGGCGAGAAAGCGCTCAGCTGCCGCGATACGTCGAGTACGCGAACGGGCTGAGCAGCACGGGGACGTGGTAGTGCTCGTGGGGATTCGCGATCGCGAAGGCGATGACGACCTCCGGGTAGAAGGATGCCCGCGCGTCGGCCGCGAAGTACGCGTCCGTGTCGAAGACGAGCCGATACGCGCCAGCGGGCAGGTCGTCGGGACCGAGGCGGCCCGCGCGGCCGTCGGCGTCGGTGATCGCTTCGCCGAGCACGGCGCCTGCCGCGTCCTCGAGGCGCACCGGCACGCCGCGGGCCGGACGGCCGAGGGCGGCGTCGAGCACGTGGGTCGTGACGCGGCTGCGGGACGCCGCGGACGCCGGCTCGATCGGCGCGACGCCGAGCGGCAACGGAGCATCCCGGAAGGTCTGGGCGAGGCGCAGCAGCGCGATCTCGCCGAGCTGCGCGCCGACGGTGGCGAGCTCGGCGTCGTCGTCGAGGCCGAGGCGGCGCTCGAGCTCCTCGAGGATCTCCCCGCGCGTGCGCCCGGCGGCGCGGATGAGGAAGACCCGGCCGAAGCGCTCCTCGTAGCGCCGGTTGCCGTCGGCGATCTTCGCGGCGAGCACGGGGTCGTCGGCGTCGGGCGCACCGCCCTGCTCGCGGCGCGAGTGCGCGGCCTCGGCACCGGCGCCCGCTGGGCGTTCCCCGATGCGCGGGTGGGCGGCGAGCGCCTCGTCGATCTCGGCGGCCGAGAGATCGGATGACTCGGCGCGGGCGAGCGCGATGAGGTCGGCGACCTGCTCGAACGGCGCGCCCGCGGCGACGGCGTCGACGAACCGCTCGACGCGGAGGGCCGTGCGCAGGCCCTCGGTCAGCTCGGCGAGGTCGACGGGATCGCGGTCGATTCCGGCGGGGGGCGTTGCAGGGGCCATGCGATAGACAGTACCCATGGCGCACGTTTCGGGGGTGTTGCTCGCCGCCGGTGCGGGCAAGCGGTTCGGTCGCCCCAAGGCGCTCGCCGTGGAGGACGGGGAGCCCTGGCTCGCCTCGGGCGTCCGGATGCTCCTCGACGGCGGCTGCGACGAGGTGCTGGTCGTGCTCGGCGCCCGCGCCGACGAGGCCGCCGCGCTCGTGCCCGCCGATCCGCACGTGCGCGTCGTCGTCGCGGCCGACTGGGAGGACGGCGTCTCCGCGTCGCTCCGCGCGGGGCTCACGGCGCTCGAGGGCACGACCGACGGGCCGGACGGCACGACACCCGGCACCGCGCCCGACTCCATGCCCGACGCCGCCCTCGTCTCCCTCGTCGATCTCGTCGGCCTCCCCGCGACGGCCGCGGCGCGGGTGCGCACGGCGGCCGAGGCATCCGGCCCGCTCGCCTCGGCGCTCGCCCGCGCGACGTACCGCGGCCTGCCCGGGCATCCGGTGCTGCTCGGGCGCGACCACTGGGC
>NZ_WSTA01000070.1 GCF_009789225.1 Agromyces seonyuensis
CCGCCCGGCCCGCGGAGCACGGCGACCGTGCGCACGACCTCCGCCAGGGCGGGCAGCGGCCGCGGGCGGGCGTCGACGGCGCCGGGCTCGGCGCCGGTCGCCACGGGCAGCCCCGGGTGGTTCGACCACTGGCTCCACGAGCCCGGGTAGAGGGCGGCGTCGAATCCGGCGAGCGCGAGCGCGAAGACCTCGTGGGCGGCGGTGACGCCGGAACCGCAGTACGCGGCGACCGGACGGTCGACGCGGACGCCGAGGGCCGCGAAGCGCTCGCGCAGTGCGTCGACGGGCAGGAACCGGCCGTCGGGCGCGAGCGAGGCGGCGGTCGGGGCGCTGAGCGCACCCGGGATGTGCCCGGCGCGCGGGTCGATCGGCTCGGTCTCGCCGCGGTAGCGCTCGCCGGCCCGCGCGTCGAGGAGGACGCCCCGCTCGGGCAGCGCGGCGACGGCGTCGAGGTCGATCACGGGCATCCCGCCGGGCGCCGGCACGACGTCGCCGGGCTCGGGCTCGACCTCGCCGGCATCCACCGGCAGCCCGGCGGCGACCCAGGCGGGCAACCCGCCGTCGAGGACGCGGACGTCCGCGACGCCCGCGTCGCGCAGCAGCCACCAGGCCCGCGAGGCCGACAGTCCGCCGAGGTCGTCGTAGACGACGACGGCCTCGCCCGCGCGGAGCCCCCAGCGGCGCACGGCGGTCGCGAAGCGCTCCGGCGAGGGCAGCGGATGCCGCCCGGCGGTCGCCGGAGCGCCGTGCTCGGCGAGCTCGGCGTCCAGGTCGACGTAGACGGCGCCCGGCACGTGGGCCTCGCGGTAGGCGGGCCGGCCGTCGGGCCGATCGAGCCGCCAGCGCACGTCGAGGACGCGGGGCGGCTGCACGCCGCCCAGCTGGTCGCGGAGCGTCTCGGCGTCGATGAGCAGCGGCACGGGCATCCCCCCACGCTAGCCCGACTCCCGCGCCGGACTCCCCGCGGATCCGGGTCTGCGGGCGGCCGAGCCGCATCGGGGCCCGCAGGTAGGCTCGGCCGAGGGACGGGGAGGTCCGTTCCGCCCCCACAGCGAGACGAGGACGGAGGCGAGGATGCGGCTCTTGCGGTCCGAGCGCTTCGCCGGGGCGCTCCTCCTCATCGCCGCCGGGCTCGGACTCGCGATCGGCGCGAGCGCCGCCGGTCCGGCCCTCGCCGCGTTCCTCGCCGAACCGCTGCCGATCGCCGTGCCGGGCCTCGGCCTCTCCCCCGCCGACTGGGCGGGCCAGGGCCTGCTCGTGCTCTTCTACTACGTCATCGCGATCGACCTGCGTCGCGAACTCCGCACCGGCGAGCTCAGCACCCCGGTGCGTGCGGCCCTGCCCGCCATCGCCGCCGCGGGCGGCCTGCTCGGCCCAGCCCTCGTCTACGTCGCGATCGACCGGGGCGAGCACCCCGCGGGCTGGACCGTGCCGCTCGCGACCGACCCCGCGCTCGCGCTCGCGGTGCTCGCGGTGTTCGGGCGATGGATGCCGGCGCGCGTGCGCGTGTTCCTGCTCGCGCTCGCCGTCCTCGACGACCTCGCGGCGCTCCTCATCGTCGCCGCCATGGGCACGGATGCGCTCTCGGTCGGCTGGCTCGTCGCCGCGATCGCGGGGATCGCGGTCTTCGGCGCCGTGAGCCGCAACCTCTCGCCCTGGTCGGTGTGGAGCATCCGGATGCGGCCCCGCGCGCCGATCCTCGTGCTCCTCTGGATCCTCGCGATCGCCGTCTGGTACGCGACGCTGCGGAGCGGCGTGCACCCGGCCATCGCGGGCGCCGCGCTCGGCATCGTCACCACGCGCGGCCTCGCCCGGCGCGCCCGGGCGACCCTGGAGCCGTGGGCGTTCGGGCTCGCGCTGCCGATCTTCGCCTTCACCGCCGCAGTCGTGCCCGTCGTCGCCCTCGTCCCGCACGAGCTCGGCTCCGCGTTCTGGGCGATCGCGATCGCCGGTCCCGTCGGCAAGTTCGTCGGCATCAGCCTCGCCGGCATCCTCGGCGGCCTCGCCCTGCGGGGCCGCAGCCGCATCCGCACCCTGCCGGACCTCTTCGTGGTCGCCGCCCTCGCCGGACTCGGCTTCACCGTCTCGCTCTTCCTCGGGGAGGTCGCCTTCGCCGACGACCCGACGCTCGCCGACGAGAGCGCCCTCGCGGTCATCGCCGGCTCGACGGTCTCGCTCGTGATCGGCGCCCTCGCCGTCGCGCTGCGCAGCCGCCACTACGGCCGGCAGTTGCGCGCGGGCATCCTGCGCCGACCGGCCGACACCGTCGATCGCTGAGCCGCCGGAGCCGCGTCCCGCGCGGGGCGCCCGGTAGGCTGCTCAGCGGAGAGCCGGGAAGTCTGGTCGGCCGCATCGCCTTCGGGGCGACGCGATTCGTCACCCAACCTCGAACCGAATGGAGCCGAATGCGCCTCCTCCGTTCCGACCGATTCGCCGCAGCGCTGCTCCTCGGCGCCGCCGTCATCGGACTCGCTCTCGCCAACTCGCCCGTCGGGCCCGAGTTCCTCGCCTGGCTCGGCCACCACATCGATCTGCCGTGGCTCGGCCTCGATCTCTCGGCGGGGCACTGGATCAGCGACGGCCTCCTCGCGATCTTCTTCTTCATCGCGGCCGTCGATCTGCGCCGCGAGCTCACGATCGGCGAGCTCAACAGCCTGAGCAAGGCCGCACTGCCGGGCATCGCCGCGGCGGGCGGCGTGATCGTGCCGATCATCGTGTACCTCATCATCGACGGCGGTGCGAACCCCACCGGGTGGCCGATCCCGACGGCGACCGACATCGCCTTCGCGCTCGGCGTGCTCGCGCTCTTCGGCCGGTTCATCCCGGTGCGCGTGCGCGTGTTCCTGCTCGCCCTGGCGGTGCTCGACGACATCGTCGGCATCCTGCTCATCGCGTTCTTCTTCACCGACCACGTCGAGCTCGGCTGGCTCGGCCTCGCGACCGCCGCGCTGCTCGTCTTCGCGGGCGTCAGCCGGCTGCTGCGCCCCCGCTCGAACTGGGTGCTGAGCCGCAAGCCCCGCTGGCCGATCGCCGTGCTGCTCTGGGTGCTCGCGATCATCGTCTGGTACGGCGTGCTGCGCAGCGGCGTGCACGCGACGATCGCCGGCGTGCTGCTCGGTCTCGTCATCACCCGCACCCTCGGCGGCCGCGCCGAGCACCAGCTCACCCCGTGGTCGAACGGCGTCGTGCTGCCGCTGTTCGCCTTCACCGCCGCCGCCGTCGCGATCCCGCAGGTCGCGGTCTCCGAGCTCAGCCCGGCGTTCTGGGCGATCCTCGTCGCGCTGCCCGTCGGCAAGTTCATCGGCATCACCCTCGCCGCCGGCATCGGCGGTCTGGCGCTGCGCGGCGGCAGCAAGGTCGCCCATTCGCTGCCCGACCTCATGGTCGTCGCCTCGCTCGGCGGCATCGGCTTCACGGTCTCGCTGCTCATGAACGACCTCGCCTTCGGCAACAGCCCGGAGGTCGCCGACGAGGGCACGCTCGCCGTGCTCGGCGGTTCGCTCGTGTCGATCATCATCGGCTCCATCGCCGTGAGCCTGCGCAGCCGCCACTACGGCCGGGTGCTGCGGCACGGCATCCACGACAGGTCGGGCGAGCCCAACGGGGCGGCCCCGGCATCCACGGCGCCCGCGGTCGCGGAGCCCGCCGCGGCGGAGACGACCCCGACGGCGTCCGACGGCTCGGCGAAGCCGCCGAGGCCGTAGTCCCGAACGAACGGGAACGGGCCCGTCGCACCGTCCGGTGCGGCGGGCCCGTTCGTCGTCCGGGGTCACTCGACGATCGCGGCGCGATCCTTCCGGGTCTTCGCGAGGCTCGCGACGGTCGCGACGGCGATCGTCACCGCGATGAACGTCAGCGAGAACCAGATCGGGATCTCCGGCGCCCACTCCACGTGCTGCCCGCCGTTGATGAACGGCAGTTCGTTGACGTGGAGGGCGTGGAAGAGCAGCTTGACGCCGATGAAGGCCAGGATGACCGCGAGACCCTGGGCGAGGTAGACGAGGCGCTCGAGCAGCCCGCCGACGAGGAAGTAGAGCTGGCGCAGGCCCATGAGCGCGAAGGCGTTCGCCGTGAAGACGATGTACGCCTCCTCGGTGAGGCCGTAGATGGCCGGGATCGAGTCGATCGCGAAGATCAGGTCGACGAAGCCGATCGCGACGATCGTCAGCAGCATCGGGGTGACGAAGCGGGTGCCGTCGCGCTTCACCGTGAGCTTGTCGCCGTGGTACTCGTCGGTGACGGGCAGCAGCCGGCGCGTGATGCGCACGAACAGGTTCTTCGTCGGATCGGGCGTGTGGTCGCCCGACACCTGACGCCAGGCGAGCACGAGCAGAAGGGCGCCGAAGAGGTAGAACGTCCACGAGAAGTTCTCGAGCAGGGCGGCGCCCGCCCAGATGAACGCGCCGCGCATGATGAGCGCGATGACGATGCCGATGAGCAGCACCTTCTGCTGGTACGCCTTCGGCACTGCGAACCCGGTCATGATGATGAGGAACACGAACAGGTTGTCGATCGAGAGGGCCTTCTCGGTGAGGTAGCCGGCGAAGTACTCGCCGCCGAAGTCCCACCCGGAGACGAGGCCGATGCCAACGCCGAACAGCACGGCGAGGCCGATGTAGAAGACCGACCAGCGCGCCGACTCGGCGATGGTGGGTTCGTGGGGTTTGCGGACGTGGGCGAAGAACTCGAACACGAAGAACGCGATGGTCACCGCGATGGTGATGAACCAGACGAGTGGCGTGATCTGCACGGGGGCTCCAGAGGGGGTCGACGGAATATTCGTCGAGGTCTCCTCCACCCGGATCGGGCCGGCGGGCCGGGATGCTGCATCGCATCCGTACTGACGGGTCCGCCGCGGTGGGAGTACTCCCCTCGTGCTCGGAGCAGTCTACGGCATCCCGGGACCGCCGACGCCGGAGACCGGCGATCGCCGGTCTCCGGCGGCCGGAGCGCCGGGCGGGTCGCCGATCAGCCGGCCGACTGCGCCCCGCCCGCTGCGCCCGCGGAGCCCGCCGTCGCCGCTTCCGGCATCGGGAAGATGTTCTCGATGAGGCGGGCGACCCAGGCGATGAGCTCGGCGTCCTCCGGCGTCGCGCCGTCGACCACCGGGAACGGCACGAGCGCGATGTCGTGCTGGGGCATGAGCTTCGCCCCCGCGTACATGCGCTCGAGCCGCACGCGCCGCGAGTCGGGCAGGTGCGCGGGGCCGAGGCGGAGCTTCGAACCGGTCGCGATGACCTCGCCGAGGCCGGCCCGCTGCGCGAGGCGGCGCAGCCGCGAGACCGCGACGAGGTGCTGCACGGGCTCGGGCGGGGCGCCGTAGCGGTCGGCGAGCTCCTCGGCGACGCGGTCGATGGCGTCGTCGGCGGCGTTCGGGCCCGAGGCCGCGGAGAGCTTCTGGTAGGCCTCCAGGCGCAGCCGCTCGCTGTCGATGTAGTCCTCGGGCAGGTGCGCGTCGACGGGCAGTTCGAGCCGCAGCTCGGTCTGCCCCTCGGCGACGTCGCCGCGGAACGCCGAGACGGCCTCGCCGATCATGCGCAGGTAGAGGTCGAAGCCGACGCCCGCGATGTGGCCGGCCTGCTCGGCGCCGAGCAGGTTGCCCGCGCCGCGGATCTCCAGGTCCTTCAGCGCGATCTGCATGCCGCCGCCGAGCTCGTTGTTCGCCGCGATGGTCGAGAGCCGGTCGTGGGCGGTCTCGCTGAGGGGCTTGTCGGGGTCGTAGAGGAAGTACGCGTAGGCGCGCTCGCGGCCCCGGCCGACGCGGCCGCGGAGCTGGTGCAGCTGGCTGAGGCCGTACTTGTCGGCGCGGTCGATGATGATCGTGTTCGCGTTGGAGATGTCGAGGCCGGTCTCGATGATCGTCGTGGAGACGAGCACGTCGTACTTGCGCTCCCAGTAGTCGTTGACGATCTGTTCGAGCAGGTGCTCGTTCATCTGGCCGTGGGCGACGGCGATGCGCGCCTCGGGCACGAGCTCGGAGAGCTGCGCGGCGACGCGGTTGATCGAGGACACCCGGTTGTGCACGAAGAACACCTGGCCCTCGCGGATGAGCTCGCGGCGGATCGCGGCGCCGACCTGCTTGTCGGAGTACGGCCCGACGAACGTGAGGATCGGGTGCCGGTCCTCCGGCGGGGTCGCCAGGGTCGACATCTCCCGGATGCCCGTGACGGCCATCTCGAGCGTGCGCGGGATGGGCGTGGCGCTCATGGCGAGGATGTCGACGTTCGTCTTGAGCTTCTTCATCGCGTCCTTGTGCTCGACGCCGAAGCGCTGCTCCTCGTCGATGACGAGGAGGCCGAGGTCCTTGAACCTGATCTGCTCGGTGAGGAGGCGGTGGGTGCCGATGACGAGATCGACGGTGCCGTCGAGGATGCCCGCGACGATCTCCTTGGCCTCCTTGTCGGTCTGGAAGCGGCTGAGCTGGCGCACGTGCACGGGGAAGCCCGCGAACCGCTCGGAGAAGGTCTCGAAGTGCTGCTTGACGAGCAGGGTCGTCGGCACGAGCATCGCGACCTGCTTGCCGTCCTGGATCGCCTTGAACGCCGCGCGCACGGCGACCTCGGTCTTGCCGAAGCCGACGTCGCCCGCGAGCAGGCGGTCCATCGGGATCGGCCGCTCCATGTCGGCCTTCACCTCGTCGATCGTCTGCAGCTGGTCGTGCGTCTCCGCGTACGGGAACGCCTCCTCGAGCTCTCGCTGCCAGGGCGTGTCGGGGCCGAAGGCGTGGCCCTTCGCGGCCATGCGGGCGGAGTAGAGCTTGACGAGCTCGACGGCGATGTCGCGGACGGCCTTGCGGGCCTTCGCCTTCGCGTTCGACCAGTCGGACCCGCCCATCTTCGACAGCGACGGCGCCTCGCCCCCGACGTAGCGGGTCAGCAGGTCGAGCTGGTCGGTCGGCACGAACAGCCGGTCGCCGGCCTGCCCGCGCTTGGACGGCGCGTACTCGAGCACGAGGTACTCGCGCACGGCGGTCGGCTGGGCCTTGATGCCCGCGGTGCGGCTCGGGCCGGTCGGGCGAGGGCCCGTGGCGACCTCGCGGCGCACGAGTTCGACGAAGCGGCCGATGCCGTGGGTCTGGTGCACGACGTGGTCGCCGGGCTTCAGCTGCAGCGGGTCGACGACGTTGCGGCGCCGGGTCGCGAGCTTCTTGCCGGCGCGCGCGTCGTAGGACGCCGCGCGTCCGTAGAACTCGGCCTCGGCGACGAGCCCGACCCGGAGCTCCTCGAGCTCGAAGCCGCGCGTGGCATCCGCCTGGACGAGGTACGCCACGCCGGGCTCGAGCTCGGCGGGGATCTCCTCGACGATGCGGCCCGCGAGGCCGCGTTCGGCCAGCACGTCGCGCGCGCGCTCGACGAGGCCGGTGCCGGCCGCGGCGACGACGTAGCTCCAGCCCTCGCCGAGGCGTTCGCCGAGGTGCGCGACGGCTCCCTCGACGTTGCCCTGGAAGCTCGGCATGGGGCGCGCCTCGACGCGCACGTAGTCGCCGTCGGGGACGTCGGCGGCGCCGGGGTCGCCGAGCGCCTCGCCCGAGTCGAACGCCGAGAACGTCCACCAGGCGCGGGCGGCGTCGGCGGCGCCGGGCGCGCTGAACAGGGTCGCCTCGCGGAACTCGCGGAGGCTCAGGAAGTCGCCGGAGGCCAGGTCGATGGGCGCACCCGCGCCGGCGGTCGCGGCCGACCACGCGGCATCCAGGAACTCGCGGTTCGTCTCGCCGAGGTTCACGGCGCGCGCCGAGACCCGCTCGGGCTCGATCACGGCGACGGCCGCGCCCGCGGGCAGGTACTCCGCGAGCGGCACGAGCCGATCGACGAGGGCCGGTGCGAGCGACTCCATGCCCTCGGCCGGAATGCCCTCGGCGAGCTTCTCGAGGATGCCCGAGATCGACGGGAACTCGTGGACCATCTCCCGCGCCCGCTGCCGGACGGCCTCGGTCAGGAGGAGTTCGCGGCTCGGCGGCAGCGCGAGCTCCTCGACGACGCCCGGGAGCGAGCGCTGGTCGGCGACCGAGAAGGGGCGCAGCTCCTCGACCTCGTCGCCGAAGAACTCGACGCGCACCGCGTGCTCGGCGGTCGGCGGGAAGACGTCGAGGATGCCGCCGCGCACGGCGAACTCGCCGCGACGGGCGACCATGTCGACGCGGGCGTAGGCGAAGTCGACGAGCGCGCGGGAGATCGCCTCGAGGTCGTAGCCGCGGCCGCCCTGGCGCAGCAGGATCGGCTCGAGGTCGCCGAGCCCCGCGGCGACGGGCTGCAGGGCGGCGCGCACGCTCGCGATCACCACGAGCGGGCGATCGGATGCCTCACCGGCGCGGACGCGGAGGCGACGGAGTGCGTGGAGGCGCCGTCCCACGGTCTCGGCGGACGGGCTCAGCCGCTCGTGCGGGAGCGTCTCCCAGGCCGGGAACTCCAGCAGCTCGGCGTCCGGCAGGTAGGCGCCGAGCGCCTCGCGCAGGGCGCCGCCCTCGCGGCTCGTCGCCGTCATGACGAGGAGCACGGGCGGCATGCCCGCCTCGGCGCGGCGCTCGAGGAGCCCGGCCAGCAGCGGCGCGTCGAGCCCGGGGACGACCGAGAAGTCGGCGTTCCGACCGGCGTTGCCGAGGGCGTCGCCCACGGTGGAGGCGCGCGAAAGCGTCGTGAGCAAGCCCTGGAGAGTCACCGAACGAGTCTACGCGGGGTCGCCGACACGGCGCCCGGGTGGACGAACGGCACTCCCCCGGCCCGCTTCGGGGCTCGCACTGAGCCGGGATGTCGGCGGTGGCGCCTAGCGTCGAAGTGTTCCCGGAACCCGTGCGGACCTGCGGTCTCAGTCCCCGGTCGGCCCGTCCTTGCGTCGGATTCCGGAGGGGGGAACCGAACCATGCACCGCATCCATCGTTTCGTCGTCGGCGCCGTCGCGGCGTCGGCACTGGCCGTCGCGGCGCTCGCCCTGAGCGCCTGCACCGGCTTCGACCCCGACGACCAGCGCGTCGCCAACGCGGTCGCGGCCGCCGAGGTCAGACCGGTCCCGGCCGTGGAGGCCGACACCACCGGGGAGCTCGACGGCGTCTACCGGCTCGAGTTCGACCCGGAGATCTCCGACACGGCCGGCGTTCCCGAACTGCACCGGCTCGCCGAGGGCGAGCCGGTCGAGCTCCAGCTGACGCTGCTCGGCGGGTACTGGCAGCTCAGCTGGTCGACGGACGGCGAGTCCGGCTACGTCGAACCGGGGCGGTTCGGCCTCGTCGACGGGGTCCTGTCGTTGGAATCGCCCGACGGCCGCCGCGTCGGCGACTTCGAGGCCGACCTCGGGAACGACGCCCTCGTGCTCGTGCCCGTCGGCGACGACGGCGCGCCGAGGTCGTCCGCGGTGTTCTCGGCCGCGCCGTGGGAGGTCGTCGAGGGCGGCTGAGCCGGACCCTCGCCGTCAGGCGCGCAGGGACGCGATCGCGGCGAGCACCCGCCGGTGGCGGTCCGGGTGGTCGTCGAGGGCTAGCTTGGACAGGATGCTCGACACGTGCGACTCGACCGTGCGCTCGCTCAGCATCGTGCGCCGGGCGATCGCCCGATTCGTCCACCCCTCGGCGAGGAGCGCGAGCACCTCGCGCTCCCGTCGCGTCAGGGCGTCGAGCGGACCCGCGGGATGCCGCACGAACGAGGCCACGAGCGCCCCGTCGATGAGCGCCTCGCCCGCCACGACGCGCGTCACGGCGTCCACGAGCGCCCCGGGCCGGCGCACGCCCTCCGACAGCAGCAGCCCGGTCCCGTCCGGCGGGCCGCCCGGATGGCGCACGAGCGGACCGAGCGCGGCCTCGTCGCCGAGCACGATCACCGCGGGGCGGGTCTCGGCGTCCGCCGTATGGTCGTCGACGCAAATCCGCTCGGCGATCGGCGCGAACCCGGGCAGGCCGGCCGCGACGACCGCGACGTCGAACCGCTCCGCCGCGAGCAGCGACAGCAGGTCCTCGACGGTGGCGGGCTCGCCCGCGACGTCGGCACCGGCATCCACGAGGATGTCGGCGATGCCGCGTCGTTCGAGGAGCGACGCGTCCGCTACCGCGGCGCGCAACCCGGCGAGCGGCGCTTCCGCCGTCGGCACCGCCCGCACGTCGGCCATGGAGCGAGCAGACACCCGCGCGGGCGGCGTCCGCCACTCGCGGGGACTCGATCGTCCCGGCCGACCCCGCGAATCGGGACGGACGGCCCGTACCGCCTCGGATGCCGCTCCGTGGCCGCACGGAGCGCCGTCCGTGCCCGCGCCCGGCCCGCTCCGGAGTCCGCACGGATCCCGCGACCCCACCGCACGACTACCGTGACGCGCGTCCGACGGAGCGATCGACGCCGGGCCGTCGCGGCCGTCCGCCGCAGCGCGCCGCACCACGTCCCCCGGTGCTCCCGGTCGCGACTCGAGGGGACGATCATGAACACGCGCACTCGCCGCGTCGCGCTCATCGGCACGGCTGCGGTCTTCGCACTCGCGCTCGCCGGCTGCACCGCGACCGACGTCGACGCGAGCCGGCTCGCGGCCGCGCTCCAGGCCGCCGACGTCACCCCGCCCCCGACCGTCGAACCCGACGGCTCCGGGGAGCTCGACGGCGTCTACGAGACGGAGCTGACCGCCGCGGAGGCGGGTTCGAGCGGGTTCGCGGCCCTCCAACGCGCGCTCGCCGCGGGCTCCGGGACGATGACGCTCGAACTCGAGCTCGCGAACGGGTCCTGGACGCTGACGACCGACCGCGGCGACGGCGAGTCCACGACGAGCCCCGGCACGTTCGCGGTCGACGGCGACGAGCTCTCGCTCGCGACGGAGGCCGGCCGCGTCCTCGGCGCCTTCGACGTCGCGCAGGACGGCGATTCGCTCGTGCTGACGCCGACCGGCTCCGAGTCGTCGACGGCGATGCAGCTCATCGGCGCGCAGCCCTGGACCGAGTCGGACGAGGCACCGGCGGCCTTCGTCGAGGACGATCTGAGCCCCATGTCGGGGTCCTGAGCAGGCGTCCGGGCGCCGGTAGCCTGGACGGATGATCATCGCCGCCGCAGACGGATCCGCCCTCGGCAACCCCGGCCCCGCCGGCTGGGCCTGGTACGTCGACGACGACAACTGGGCGGCCGGCGGTTGGCCGCGCGCCACCAACAACCAGGGCGAGCTGCAGGCCGTCATCGAGCTCTTCCGCGCCACCGAGCACGTCGACGACGAGCTGCTCGTGCAGTGCGACAGCCAGTACGTCATCAACACCGTGACGAAGTGGATGCCCGGCTGGAAGCGCAAGGGCTGGAAGAAGGCCGACGGCAAGCCCGTCATGAACGTCGAGCTCGTCCAGGAGCTCGACCGCATCGTCGCCGGGCGCCGTTACCGCTTCGAGTGGGTGCGCGGTCACGTCGGGCACCCCATGAACGAAGCGGCGGATGTCCGCGCCCGCGGCGCCGCGGAGGCCTACCGCCGCAAGGCCGCCGTGCCGACCGGTCCCGGCTGGACCCGCGGGGGTGCGCCGAAGCCCCGCGCCGAGGCGTCCGCTCCCGCGAGCGCCCGCCGCGAGGTGCCCGAAGCGCCCGTCGTCGCCGGCCCCGACGACGCACTGTTCGACTTCGACGACCCGATCGCGCAGTGGCACACGCTCGACCTCGAGCTCTCGACGACCGAGTTCGAGCGGCTGCACGCCCGCGCCCGCGAAGCCGGCGTCTCGGCCGAGGAGTTCCTCCGCGGGCTGATCTGAGCCCCCGCGCCGGTCGCGACGCGCGGCTCAGCGCGGCGCGTGGAACTTCTGCTGCGCGGCGAGCACGCCGGTCTCGGCGATCGCCTCCACGGCGTCGGCGGCGTCGCCGATCATGATCGCGAGGGTCTCGCGCTCGGCGCCGGCGAAGTCCTTCAGCACGAAGTCGGCCGGGTCCTGCTTACCCGGCGGGCGGCCGATGCCGACGCGCACGCGCGTGTAGTCCGGGCTGCCGGCGGCCTTGCCGATGTCGCGGAGGCCGTTGTGCCCGCCGTGCCCGCCGCCCTGCTTGATGCGCACGGTGTCGAACGGCAGGTCGAGCTCGTCGTGCACGACGACGAGGCGCTCGAGCGGGATGCCGTAGAACTTCAGCAGCGCCGAGACGGGGCCGCCGGAGGTGTTCATGTAGCCGTTCGACTTCGCGAGCACGAGCTTCGGGCCGCCCGGGCGCACGAAGCCCTCGGCGACGCGCGACGGCGTCTTGTGCGATTTGAACGTCGCGCCGATGCGGTTCGCGAGCTCGTCGACGACCATCTGGCCGACGTTGTGGCGGTTGCCGGCGTACTGCGCGCCGGGGTTGCCGAGGCCGACGACCAGCCACGTGTTCTCGGCCACAGCCTCGTCCTTCCGCCGACGACCGAACCAGCCCATCGGATTCCCCGCAATCGGTCCCGGCGTCTCCGGGCCCCGATCGAGGGTACCCGCTGGCGGTCGGGGACGCCCCGGCGCCGGCCCGCGTCCGGGCCGGCGTGCGGAAGCGCGGATCAGTCCTCGTGCACCGCCTGGTCGGTGTCGGTGTAGGCGACCGAGTCGGCGGTCATGCCGAGCAGGGGCAGGCGGAGCCGGAGGAGGCTGCCGAGCGCCGCCGGGTCGGGCGTGCTGAGCGTGTCGATGACGTGCTCGACGCCGTCGGCGAGGATCGCGGTGATCGAGGGCGTCCAGATCGTCGCGTTCCCCTCGACCGTCAGCGTCGAGGCATCCGTCTGCAGGCCGCCGTCGCCGCTCGGCACGTCGAGCCCGAACCCGCCGATGACGACGCGGTCGGCCGTGATCTTCAGCGCGCGCATCGTCGAGCCGTCGGCGAGGTCGACCGTGACGATCTCGAGGGAGCGCAGTCCCGAGATGCCGAGGGTGCCGGCCGTGAGGATCGCCGGCTTCGGCGTGAAGACCATCCCGGCGGGATCCGCGGGGGCGTCGGGCACCGGTTCCGAGGTCGCCGGCGGCGCGGTCGCCTCGTCGCCGGGCGTGGTCGGCGCCTCCTCGGCGGTCGCCGGGTCGGTCGGCGCCGGCGCCGTCGAAGGCTCCGTCGAGGGTTCCGTCGTCGGATCGGTCGCCGGATCGGTCGCCGGAGCGGTCTCGACGGGCTCGTCGCCCGGGCAGGGCGCCGCGTCGAAGAATGCGAGGAAGCCGCCGCTCGTGCAGCCGAGGTCCGTGCGCACGCTCGCGTGGGCGGCGCCGCCGCCGAAGACGAGGATGCCCGCGGCGAGCGCGGCGACGAGCGAGGTGCGTGCGCCCGCCCTCATCGGCGCGCCGTTCCGTCGGCGACGCCGTCCGCGGGTGCGGCGACATCCGCCGCGTCGCGCTCCGGCGACCGACCGGCGATCGCGGGCGGGTCGGCGGGAACGGCGACGGGCTCGTCCGCCGCCGTCCGCGGACGCCAGGACGCGACCACGATCCCGCCGACGGCGCCGAGCAGGAAGCCGACGAAGAACCCGCCGAGGTTGACCCCGACGAGCGAGTAGACGGCGATGATCATGGCGACGATGCCGTAGAAGAGGTGCTGCGCGGGGCTCAGCACGGCGAGGGCGCCGCACACGATGAGCACGGCCGGCAGGATCATCGCCTGCGCGCCCTCGATGCCGACGTGCACGGTCATCCCGCCGAGCTCGAGCTGCGACGAGCCGAACATCGCGATGCCGCCGAGGATCGTGAGCGCGCCGCCGATGACGGGCCGCGAGCGGTACCAGGGGGCGAGGGCGCCGCGGGCTGTCGGCGCGGACGACGCGGCGGGCTCGAGCGGATCGGCCGAGTCGCCTCGCGGTCGGCCTCGGCGCGCGCGCCGCGTTCCGGGTGCGGTCGCGACCACCGGCTCGAAGCTCGGGATCGGCGTCTCGGCATGGGCATCCATCGTCATGGCTCCTTCGTCGTCGGGGGTGCGGCACGTGCGGTGCGGGTCGACGGGCGCGCGGGGAGGGCCGCCGCGCGCCCGCCGGAGGGCCGGCTACTTGAAGCAGGCCGCCGTGCCGTCGGTGACGACCGCGAGGTGGAGACCGGCGAGGTTGAAGGTGCCGGCCGTCGTCGAGTACGAGGTCTGCTGGAGGCCGGTGATCTTCACCGTCTGGGCGTCCTGCGCGAACTCGCCGGCGGTGCCCTTGTGGGTGCCCGAGACCTGCGAGGCGTCGATGCCGATGCGGATGTTGCCGAACTCGGCGTCGCCCTTGAGGTCGGTCATGGCGATCTGCAGGTCCTTGGCGGTGACCGTCTTCTCGCCCTGGCCGGCCTCGATGCGCAGGCCGATGGGGCCGAGCACGTCGACCGACTGGCAGAGGTTCTTGAGCGACGCGTCGGCGATGTTGGAGATCGCGACGGGGTTCTGCTTGCCCGACGCGTCGACGGCGACGCCCGCGTACTGGGAGAAGCCGGTGCCCGAGAGGTCGTCGGCGGCGATCTTGAACGCCTTGCCCGAGACCGCGAACGAGACGGGCACCGCGCCCTGGGCGACGCCGCCGAGCAGCAGGCTCGCCGCGATGCCGACGGGCACTGCCGCGAGGGCGACCCGACCGGCGCGCGAGCGCGTGATGGATGAGAGCTTCATGATCCTCCTCGATGCATGGAAGCCGCCCGCTGGCCGATCACGGCGCGTACGGCGACGGCGTCGGTGCCGTCGATGCAGCAGGCTGGCAGCTTGCTGACTCTCCGTCAATAGGTTGTCGACTCCGAGTCAATAGAAGATGTGCGGTTCTTCCGCGCCGGCTCCGCGCGTTCCGCATCCGGTCCCGGCCGGGCCCGACTCGCTAGGCTCGGCCCATGTCAGCGACCACCGGGACGACGCCGCGCCGCCGGCTCTCCCCCGACGAGCGCCGCGACCAGCTCATCGCGCTCGGCGTCGCCGCGCTCGCCGACCGGGGGCTCGACGAGCTGGGCCCGGCCGAGATCGCCGAACGCGCGGGCGTCTCGCGCACGCTGTTCTTCCACTACTTCGGTTCCGTCACCGGCTTCCAGCTCGCCGTCGTCACGGCCGCCCGCGACGGGATGCTCCATGCGACGGAGCCCCGCCCCGACCTGCCGCCGCGCGAACGGCTGCACGACACCCTCGCGCGCACGCTCGGCTTCGTGCACGCCCACGACGGCACCTTCTACTCGCTCGTGCGCGGGTCGGCCGCGGGCGACCCGCTCACTCGGCGCGCCGTCGAGGAAGCGCGCGACACCCAGACGCAACGCGTGATCGTGCTCTTCGAGGAGCTCGGCATCGAGATCACGCCCGCGTTCGCGATCGCGATGCGCGGCTGGCTCGCCTTCACCGAGCAGGTGCTCGTGGATGCCGCCCACGGCGGCGCGCTCGACGACACGGCCATCCTCGACCTGCTCATCGGCACCCTCGAGGCGACGGCCGCCCGGCTCGACCCCCGAGCGGCGGCGATCGCGCGCTGAGCACCGCGTCCACCGGCAGTCGCCGACCTTCGATCGCGGTATCCCGCCCGCGGCGAGGGCGGCTCAGTCGGCGAGCGCGAGGTGCACCGAGGCGACGGCGCTCGAGCCCTCCCCGACCGCCGCGGCGACGCGCTTCATCGAGCCGCGCCGCACATCCCCGGCCGCGAAGACCCGCGGCGTCGACGTCTCGAACGGCAGCGGCTCCCGGCCGACGTGCTGCCAGCGCTCGAGCGTGTAGGTCGTGACGTCGGTGCCCGTGCGGATGAACCCGGCGCCGTCGAGATCGAGGCCCGACAGCCAGTGCGTCGCCGGATCGGCGCCGATGAAGCAGAACAGCCCACGGGCGTCCACCTCCCCCGCGGTGTCGATGCGCACGCGCTCGAGCGAGCGGTCGCCGTCGAGCCCGACGACGTTCGAACCGAGGTGCACCTGGATGCGTCCCTCCCCCGAAATGCGGTCGGCGAGGTAGGACGACATCCGCGTGCCGAGGTCGTCGCCGCGCACCACGAGGTGCACGGGGCTGCCGTGCTCGGCGAGGTAGAGCGCCGCCTGCCCCGCCGAGTTCGCGCCGCCGACGACGACGACGGGCCGCTCGGCGACCTGGCGCTGCTCGAGCGGCGTCGCCGCGTAGTGGATGCCCGAGCGCTCGAAGTCGTCCCACCGGTCGAGCCGCAGCCGGCGGTAGGCCGCCCCCGAGGTCACGACGGCGGCCCGCGTGCGGACGACGCGGCCGTCGGCGAGCTCGATCTCGAGGCCGTCGGCCACGGTCCGCATCGCGACGGCGGCGCACGGCGCGCACACGCGCACCCCGAACTTGATCGCCTGGAGCGTGGCCTGCCCGATGAGCTGTCCGCCGCTCACGCCGAACGGGAACCCGAGGAAGTTCTCGATGCGGGAGGTCGCCGCGGCCTGCCCGCCGGGCGCGACGGCGTCGAGCAGCACGGTGCGCAGGCCCTCGCTCGCGGCGTAGATCGCCGACGCGAGCCCCGCCGGGCCGCCGCCGACGACGACGAGGTCGACCGCGTCGTCGGTGTCGGGGTCGTAGCTGAGACCGAGTTCGTCGGCGACGAGCCCGGGCGTCGCCCGCACGATCGGCTCCCCCTGCACGAAGGCGATCGGCAGATCCGCCTTCGAGTAGCTGTGCACGGGAGAATCCGGCGGCGTCTCCGGATCGATCGGGTAGGCCGTGTGCACGAGGTCGAGGCGCTCGGCGAACCGGCGCAGCGCGACGAACTCGCTCGAGGAGCCGTCGCCGACGAACTTCAGCGTCATCGCCGCCGAGCCGTTGCGGAGGAACTCGCGCCGGGCCCAGAAGGCGTGCAGCACGAGGTCGCCGAGTTCGTCGTCCTCGGAGAGGATGCGCCGGAGATCGGTGCGTTCGAGCCGGAACACTCGGGACGCTCCGCGGGCACGGCCCGAGAGGAACGAACGCTGCCCGTTCAGCATCCCGAGCTCGCCCGTGAAGCTGCGCGGGCCGCGCACGGCGAGCACCTCCTCGCCCAGCCACTTCAGCGCGTCGCGCACGATCTCGATCGCACCGGACTCGATGAGGATCATCGGCACGTCCCGGTCGCCGGAGCGGAAGACGTACTCCCCGTCGGCGAGGTCCAACGGCGCCGCGGCCGCGGTGAGCCTCGCCCACTGCGCGTCCGTGAGCGTGGGCGTGCGTTCGGCCTCGGTGATCTCGGGCATCCGTCCCTCCCCGACGTCGGGCCCCCGCCCGGCCGTCGCCGCCGAGGCTACCCGCGTCGGCGACCGGCCGGGAGGCCCCGGCGGTACCCGGCTGCACCGGTGCGGGATCCGTCCTGCCCGGCGGAATGCGAACGGGGTCCGCATCCGACGAACGGATGCGGACCCCGTGGGAGTCTCGCGGAGCGAGGAGCGGCTTATTCGGCCGCGGCCTCCTCGGCCTCGGCCTCGGCGGTCTCCTCGGCCTCGGCCTCGGCGGTCTCCTCGCCGAGGTCGACCTTCTGCGGGACGGTGACGTTCACGACGAGCGTCTCCGGGTCGCTGAGGAGGGTCGCGCCCTTGGGGAGCTTCACGTCGGAGGCGTGGATCTTGGTGCCCTCCTCGGCGCCCTCGACGTCGACCGTGACCGACTCGGGGATGTGGGTGGCCTCGACCTCGAGGGAGATGGTGGTCGCGTCGAGGTCGGCGATGGTGCCGGCGAACGACTCGCCCGTGACGTGCACGGGGACCTCGACCTGGACCTTCTCGCCCTTCTTGACGATGATCAGGTCGATGTGCTCGATGATCTGGCGCACCGGGTCCTTCTGGACGTCCTTGACGAGCGCGAGCTGGCCCTTGCCCTCGATCTGCACGTCGAGCACGGTGTTCGCCTTGCGGATGAGCAGGCCGGTCTCGTGGGCCGGGAGGCTCAGGTGCACGGGCTCGGTGCCGTGGCCGTAGAGCACGACCGGGATGCTGCCGGCGGCGCGGAGCTTGCGGGCGGCGCCCTTGCCGAAGTCGCTGCGGACCTCTGCGACGATCTTGTTCTCGTCCATGGTGGATTCTCCTTGCAGGGCTCTCGCCCGGGATGGTGGGTTTCGTCTCGAACGCACGGCAGCGTTTTGCGCACAGCGTGAGGAACAGCCTGGGAGCCTGCTTCCACTGCGTCGATCACGGCCGCCCGATCCGAAACCGGAGGCCCTCGCCGAAGTTCAGTGCCCGAGTCTATCAGCCGCGGCCGCGGCCGCCTGGGCGGGAGCCGAGTCCGCACCGCGCGCGGCTCACACGCCCGCTCCGACGCGGTGCGTCTTCGGAAACTCCGCACGTCACCCCGCCGACTACGCTGGAGGCAATCCCGCCAGTGCTGAAGGAGTCATCCGTGCCTGAAACGCCCACCGCCGCTTCGAGCAGTGCGACCGCCAACATCGGCGTCGTCGGCCTCGCCGTCATGGGGTCGAACCTCGCCCGCAACCTCGCCAGCCGCGAGGGCAACACGGTGGCCGTGTTCAACCGCTCCCCCGAGCGCACGCGCACCCTGCTCGTCGACCACCCCGAGGCCGGCTTCGTCTCGAGCGAGAGCTACGACGACTTCGTCGCGTCGCTCGCCAAGCCGCGCACCGCGATCATCATGGTGCAGGCCGGCAAGGGCACCGACGCCGTGATCTCCGAGCTCGCCGCGCGCTTCGAGCCGGGCGACATCATCGTCGACGGCGGCAACGCGAACTTCCACGACACCATCCGCCGCGAGAACGACCTGAAGCCCACGGGCATCCACTTCGTCGGCATGGGCGTCTCGGGCGGCGAGGAGGGCGCGCTCAACGGCCCCTCGATCATGCCCGGCGGCACCGCGGCCTCCTACGAGACCCTCGGCCCGATCCTGAAGACCATCGCCGCGCGCGCTCCCGAGGACGGCGAGCCCTGCGTGACGCACGTCGGCACCGACGGCGCCGGCCACTTCGTCAAGATGGTGCACAACGGCATCGAGTACGCCGACATGCAGCTCATCGCCGAGGCGTACGACCTCATCCGCCAGGGCACGGGCAAGACCCCGGCCGAGATCGCCGACATCTTCACCGAGTGGAACACCGGCGAGCTCGAGAGCTACCTCATCGAGATCACCGCCGAGGTGCTGCGCCAGGTCGACGCCGAGACCGGGAAGCCGCTCGTCGACGTCATCCTCGACCAGGCCGGGGCCAAGGGCACCGGCGCCTGGACGGTGCAGAACGCCCTCGAGCTCGGCGTGCCCGTCTCCGGCATCGCCGAGGCCGTCTTCGCCCGCTCGCTCTCCTCGAAGCCGGCCCAGCGCGCCGCCGCGGCCGACCTGCCGGGCCCGGCCCAGCAGTGGCAGGCCGACGACGCCGACGCCTTCATCGAAGAGGTCCGCCAGGCCCTGTACTCGTCGAAGATCATCGCCTACTCGCAGGGCTTCGACGAGATCATCGCCGGCGCCGAGCAGTTCGGCTGGGACGTGCAGAAGGGCGAGATCGCGAAGATCTGGCGCGCCGGCTGCATCATCCGCGCCCGCTTCCTCAACCGCATCGCCGACGCCTACGCCGAGGACCCCTCGCTCGTCGCGCTCGTCGTCGCGCCGTACTTCCGCAACGCGGTCGTCGAGGGCGAGCCGGCCTGGCGCAAGGTCGTCGCGACGGCCGCGCTCGCGGGCATCCCGACGCCGGCGTTCTCGTCGTCGCTCGCGTACTACGACGGCCTGCGCGCCCCGCGCCTGCCCGCCGCCCTCATCCAGGGCCAGCGCGACTTCTTCGGCGCCCACACGTACAAGCGCGTCGACAAGGACGGCGTGTTCCACACGCTGTGGTCGGGCGACCGCACCGAGATCGAGACCGAGCCCAGCTGGCACTGAGCCGGCATGCTCCCGCCTGCTCCTCGCTGGTCGAGTAGCGGAGCGTATCGAGACCTCCGCAGGATTGCGCACCTGCTCCGGGAGGCTGCTCACGAGGTCTCGATACGCTCCTTCGTCGCTACTCGACCAGCGGAGGGGCAGGATGCCCGCCGGGCTGGTGCATGCATCTCGCCGGGTCTCGATTCGCTCCTGCGTCGCTACTCGACCAGCGTCGGCTCCTTCGACGCGACGGGCGCGGATGCCGCGGCGCGGCGTGCGAGCAGGCGTCCGCCGAGCGTCGACCACGCGACGCCCGCCACGAGCACCGCCGAGCCGATGAGTTCGAGCGCATTCGGCTCCTCGCCGAGCACGAGCACGGCGGCGAGGATGCCCACGGGCGGCACGAGCAGGGTGAACGGTGCGACCGCGGCGGCGGGGTACTTGCCGAGCAAGCGGTTCCAGATCGAGTAGCCGACGAGGGACGCCGCGATCGCCGTGTAGGCGACGGCGACGGCGGTCTGCCAACCGAGGCTCGTGAACGCCTCGCCGATGACGGCCGGTCCGTCGAGCAGCAGGCTGAGCGCGAGCATCGGCAGCGGCACGACGGTCGCCGACCAGACCACGATGCCGAGGCCGCCGCCCGCGGGCGCGCTGCGCGCGATGACGTTGCCGATCCCCCAGCTCAGCCCGCCGGCGACGCACACGAGCAGGGGCAGCAGCGCGACGAAGCCGGGTGCGTCCTGCAGCCGCCCGACGGCGACGACGACGATGCCCGCGACGCCGATGCCCGCGCCGACGAGCTGGGTGCGCGTCGGCCGCTCGCCGAGCAGGATCGCGGCGAAGAGGATCGTGAAGACCATCTGGATCTGCAGGACCACGGGCGCGAGCGCCGTCGGCAGGCCCATCGCCATCGCGGTGAACAGGCAGCCGAACTGCCCGGCGCTCTGGAAGAGGCCGATGCCGATGAGCACCTTCCACGACACCGGGGGCTTCTGCACGAACAGGATGAGCGGGAACGCGACGAACACGAAGCGCAGCGCCACGAGCACGAGCGGCGGCGTGTCCTGCAGTCCGAGGTCGATGGCGAGGAAGTTGACGCCCCAGAGCACGGCGACGAGCAGGGCGGCGAGGCGGTCTTTCACGGTCACGGGACCAGTCTGCGCCAGCCGATCGTGCAGCACCAGTTCCGCATGCTGCACCTCATTGCGTAGCATCCATGCATGATCGATCAGCAGGGACTGCGCGCCCTCGTCGGCGTCGCCGACCACGGCACGGTCGTCGCGGCCGCCACGGCCCTCGGCTACACGCCCTCCGCCGTCTCCCAGCAGGTGAAGCGGCTCGAGCGCGACCTCGGCACGCCGCTGCTCGAACGGCACGGCCGCGGCGTGCTGCTCACCGAGCGCGGCCGCACCGTCGCCGTCCACGCGCGCGGCGTGCTCGACGGGCTCGACCGGCTGCGCTCCGACGCCGCCGACGAGGCGCTGCTGCCGCCGCTGCGCATCGCGAGCTTCTCGACGGCGACCCGCGGCCTGCTGCCGCCCGTGCTGCGCGCCTTCGCCGAGCGCGGGGCGGCGGGCCGGCAGACGGCGACCGTGCTGAGCGTCGACCCGTTCGACGCCCTCGCCCTCGTCGAACGCGGCGACGTCGACCTCGCTGTCGTGCACAACTGGGACACCGTGCCGCTCGTGCCCGGGGAAGGCCTCGTCAGCGTGCCGCTGCTCGACGACGTCGCCGACATCCTGCTCTGGGACGACCACCCCCTCGCCGCGCGCGACGAACTCGAACGCGCCGAGCTCGTCGACGAGCTGTTCTCCTCGATCCCGCGCGGTCAGATCTGCCGCATCGCGCTCGAGCGCTTCTTCGTCGACCTCGACCGGATGCCGCGCATCGTCGCCGAGGACTCCGACTGGGCCTCGCTCGTCGAACTCGTGCGCGCCCGTGTCGCGATCTGCCTCGTGCCCCGGCTCGGCCGCGGGCCGCTGCCGCTCGGCGTCGTCGCGCGGCCGCTCGCCGACCGGAGCCAGGTGCGTCGCGTCGCCGTGGTGTTCCGGGCGGCCCGCGCCGAGAGCGGCGCCATCCGCACGGCCGTGCGGTTGCTGCAGGAG
>NZ_WSTA01000071.1 GCF_009789225.1 Agromyces seonyuensis
GGGCGGGCTCGGCCGCGGGGGCCGGCTCGGGAGTCGCGGCGGGCTCGGGCTCCGGCTCGGGCGCAGACTCGGCGGCCGGAGCGGGCTCGGCCGCGGCGGGCGCAGCGCTGCCGTCGCCGATCGTCACCAGGATGGTGCCGACCTCGACGGTCTCGTCCTCCTGCACGAGGATCTCCTCGATGACGCCCGCGACGGGCGAGGGGATCTCGGTGTCGACCTTGTCGGTCGAGACCTCGAGCAGCGGCTCGTCGACCTCGACTCGGTCGCCGACGTTCTTCAGCCAGCGGGTGACCGTGCCTTCGGTGACACTCTCGCCGAGTGCCGGGAGGCTGACGGATTCGCTCATTCGATGGACTCCTTCACAGCGTGTTTCGCATGAATCAGTTTATTGGTATGGCAACGCGTCCGTGGGGCCGCGCAGGTTCAGATCAAGTGGAGGGGCTTTCCCGCCAGCTTGAGGAAGACTTCGCCGAGCGCCTCGTGCTGCGTCGGATGGGCGTGCACGAAGGGCGCGACGTCCTCGGGGAGGGCCTCCCATCCGACGACGAGCTGCGCTTCGCCGAGGAGTTCCCCGACGCGGGCGCCGACGAGGTGGACGCCGAGGACCGGGCCGTCGGCGGCGCGCACGACCTTGACGGAGCCGCTCGTGCGGAGGATGTGGCTCTTGCCGTTGCCGGCCAGGTTCGCCTCGGCGACGACGACGTGCTCGCTGCCGAACCGTTCGATCGCCGCGGCCTCCGTCAGCCCGATGGAAGCGACCTCGGGGTCGGAGTAGGCGACGCGCGGCAGATTCTCGTCGGCCACGACCACCGGGTCGAGACCCGCGATCTCCTCGGCGACGAAGATGCCCTGCTGGAATCCGCGGTGCGCGAGCTGCAGGCCGGCGACGAGGTCGCCCACCGCCCAGACGCCCGGGACGCTCGTGCGGAGCCGCTCGTCGACGACCACGAAGCCGCGGTCGAGGGCGACGCCGGCCTCCTCGAAACCGAGCCCGGCGCTCGCCGGGCCGCGGCCCACCGCGACGAGCAGGGAGTCGGCGTCGATGGTCGTGCCGTCCTCGAGGGAGACCCGCACGCCCGAGGCATCCTGGGTCGCGCCGGCGAAGCGCACGCCGAGGCGCTGCTCGATGCCGCGCTTGCGGAACGCGCGTTCGAGCTGCTTCGACGAGGACTCCTCCTCGGCGGGCAGGAGGTGCGGAAGGGCCTCGACGATGACGACCTCGGCGCCGTAGGAGCGCCAGAGGCTCGCGAACTCGACGCCGATGACGCCGCCGCCGAGCACGACCACCCGGGCCGGGATCTCGTCGAGGGCCAGCGCGGCCTCGCTGTCGAGGATGCGACCGCCGAGCTCGAGGCCGGGGAGCGTGCGCGAGTACGAGCCCGTCGCGAGCACGATGTTCGGTGCTCGGTACACGTCGTCGCCGACCTGCACGGCGTTCGACTCGACGAGCCGGCCTTCACCGGCGATGACGTCGATGCCGCGCTTGGCGACGAGGCCCGTGAGGCCCTTCCACTTGCCGGTGACGATCTCATCGCGGAACGCGGTCACGCCGGCGAGGTCGATGCCCTCGACGACGGCCCGCACGCCGAAGTGGACGCCGTCACGTGCCGCGTCCGCGACATCGGCGGCGTGGAGCATCGCCTTGGTGGGGATGCACCCGCGGTGCAGGCAGGTGCCGCCGAGCTTGTCGCGTTCGACGAGCGCGACACGGCTGCCGAGTTCGGCGGCGCGCAGCGCGGCGGCGTATCCGCCGCTGCCGCCGCCGAGGACGACGAGGTCGTACTGATGCTCGGTCACGGTTCGGAGGCCCTCCCTCGGGGCGTGGCACGACCCCGCGCCGGAGGCGACGAGGTCGGGTGGTCGACGCAGCGTGCGTCACTCGAGCCTACCCCGCCGCTCCGGCGCGGGCGTCGCCGTCAGCGGTCGGCGGGGACGCTGCCCAGGGCGGCGAGGCGCTCGACGAGTTCGACGAGCGTGCGGGCGGCGACGCCGGTGCCGCCGGCAGGGGTGAAGCCCCACGCGGCGCCTTCGTTGAGGGCGGGACCGGCGATGTCGAGGTGCGCCCACGGGATCGGGGTCCCGTCCTCGCGGGTGCCCACGAACTCGCGGAGGAAGATCGCGGCGGTCAGCATCCCGCCGGCCGTCTGCCCGAGCTTCGTGTTGACGAGGTCGGCGACGTCGGAGTCCAGGAGCGAGCGGAGCTCCTTCGGCATCGGCATCGGCCAGAACGCCTCGCCGACGGCCTCGCCGGCGTCCACGAGCGCGGCGCCGAGCGTGCGGTCGCCGAGCACGCCGGACGTGCGCTTGCCGAGCGCGACGATCTGCGCGCCGGTGAGGGTCGCGACGTCGATGATCGCGTCGGGACCCTCCTCGCCGGCGGCGACGATGCCGTCGGCGAGCACGAGCCGGCCTTCGGCGTCGGTGTTGGTGACCTCGACGGTCGTGCCGCCGCGGATCGTGAGCACGTCGTTGGGGCGGATGGCCGTCGCACTCGGCAGGTTCTCGGCGATGCACAGCCAGCCGGTGACGCGCACGGGGACGCCCAGCCGCGCGAGCGCGGCGACCGCCGCGAGCACGACCGCGGCGCCGGCCATGTCGCTCTTCATGCCGACCATCGAGAGGGCGGGCTTCAGCGAGAGGCCGCCCGAGTCGAACGTGATGCCCTTGCCGACGAGCGCGAGGTGGAGTCGCGCGTCGGCGGGCGCGTAGTCGAGCCGCACGAGGCGGGGCGGGCGCGAGGAGCCGGCACCGACGCCGAGGATGCCGCCGAACCCGTCGGCCTCGAGCGCCGGCACGTCCCACACCCGGGTCTCGACGGGGAGGTCGACGACCTCGGCGAGCGCGCGCTCGGCCAGGTCGGCAGGGGCGAGGTCGCGCGGCGATTCGTTGACGAGATCGCGGACGAGGGCATTGGCGCTCGCGGTGACGCGGATGCGCTCGAGGCCGATCGTCTCGGCGTCGTGCGGCGTGTGCAGGTCGACGGCGGCGAGGGCGGCCTTCGGTTCGCCGGAGCGGTAGGCCAGATAGGCGTAGGCGCCGAGGGCGGCGCCGTCGAGCAGGGCGGATGCCTCGTCCGCGGCGAGCTCCTCGGCGGCGAACGCCGCACGGGCGACGCCGGCGAGCTTGCGGGCGGCGGCGCCGCCGGCAAGCCGGAGCGCGGTGGCATCCGGCCGGTCGCCGATGCCCAGGAGGCCGATCGCCCCGGTGCCGGACGGCGCGGGGATCCGCACGAACTCCTCGGCGGCACCGCTCACGCCGATGGCGGCGAGGCTCGGGGCGAGCTTCTCGTAGCCGGCTGCCGAGACGAGCACGGGCCCGTCGGAGGTCTTCCGGACGAGGAGCACGACGACGTCGGCATCGGAATCGATCGCGGGGGAGGAGTGGAGCGAGAGTGCGGCGATGGGCATGGCTTCGATGGTAGGCGGGTCCCCTGCGAGGCCGCGGGCCGGGGCATCCGGTGTTCGCTCACGGCGTGGGGAGGGCGACCCGGGCCGGGGAGGGCGGTCCTCCGCCGCGGATACGATGACGGTATGCGCGAACCTCGGGAGCTCTACACGTCGTCCGGGGTCCCGGTGCCGGCGGGCCTGCCGCTCGTCGCGGGGCTGACGGGCTTCGCCGACGCGGGCGGAGCCGTCTCCCAGATGACCGAGTTCCTGCGCAACGAGCTCGAGCTCGAGGAGGTCGCGCTATTCGACGCCGACGAGCTGCTCGACTACCGGGCGCGCCGGCCGATCGTGCTGTTCGACCAGGACCACATCGGCGGGTACGAGCCGCCGCGGCTCTCGCTCGAACTCGCGCACGACGACCTGGGGCAGCAGTTCCTGCTGCTGACGGGATACGAGCCCGACTTCCAGTGGAATCGATTCACCGCCGCGGTGCTGCAGCTCATCGACGAGCTCGAAGTGTCCTCGACGACCTGGATGCACGCCATCCCGATGCCCGTCCCGCACACGCGCCCGATCAGCGTCACCGTCAGCGGCAACCGCAGCGACCTCGTCGAGTCCATGAGCGTCTGGCGCCCCACCACGCAGGCGCCCGCCAACGCCCTGCATCTGCTCGAGTACCGGCTGCGGCAGCTCGACGAGCCGAGCACCGGCTTCGTGCTGCTCGTGCCGCACTACCTCGCCGACACCGAGTATCCGGCGACCGCGATCACGGCACTGGAGTCGGTCAGTGCGGCGACGGGCCTCATCTTCCCGACCGATCGCCTCCGCGAGCAGAATCGCGAGTTCGAGTCGCGCATCGACCAGCAGGTGGCCGAGAACGGCGAGCTCGGCAAGCTCGTGCACACGCTCGAGGAGCGCCACGACGCCTATATGGAGGACAACGGCCTGCGATCGCCGCTGACCGACGAAGCGGGCGAGGTCCCGACCGCCGACGAGATCGCCGCGGAGCTCGAGAAGTTCCTCGCGATCCGGCGCACGCGCGACGAGGAGCAGCCCGGCGCGTGACGCCGCGGACATCCGGCGGTCATCCGTTCCGATACGCCGGAAATGCACGCTGACCGGGAATGCAGACATCCGGAATCACGTTGGATCCGATGTGCGGGGACGGCGCGCCAGCATACTTCGGCGCGTCGCACAAGACCCCGTGGTTATAATTGCTGCAGGACCCGTTCAGTCCGCGGTTCGATCCCGTCGGGATCACCGGACTTGACATGGGTCCTTGTAGTGTCCGAAAACGCGGCGCCGTCCCCAGTGGCGCCGAGATCACCGGCCCGGGGGCGAGAGCCGTTCGGCGGGGATGCCGCGTGACGACGGCGATGAGAGGCTCGAGAATGGCGACGACCACCAAGAAGGTTCCTGCTGCGGCCGAAACGGCCGAAGCGGAGAAGCCGACGACGACGAGCCGTGCGAAGACCACGGCTGCGAAGACCGCGACGGCGAAGGCGCCGGCCGCGAAGACCACGGCGGCCAAGAGCAAGACCGCCGCCGCTTCGAAGACCGCGACCGCGGCCAAGAGCGCGACGGCGACGAAGACGGCCGCCAAGCGCACGTCGACGAAGTCGAAGGCCGCCAAGGCCGACGAGGACGAGGAGACGCTCGAGGAGGTCGAGGTCGAAGCCGTCGACACGACCGACACGGAGTCCGCCGACGCCGCCGACGAGTCGGCCGACGACGAGGACGAGGCCGTCATCCCGGTCGAGCCCCACCCGACCGGCGCGCTCGTGCTGCGCGCCGTCGACGACGACGACGAGGTGCCGGTCTACTCGACCTTGATCACCGGCGCCACCGCCGACCCGGTCAAGGACTACCTGAAGCAGATCGGCAAGGTCGCGCTCCTGAACGCGGCCGAAGAGGTCGAGCTCGCGATGCGCATCGAGGCCGGCCTGTTCGCCGAGGAGAAGCTCTCGCAGATGAGCGACGCCGAGCGCCGCTCGAAGCTCGGCCGCGAGCTCCAGTGGGTCGCCCGCGACGGCCAGCGCGCCAAGAGCCACCTGCTCGGCGCGAACCTGCGCCTCGTGGTCTCGCTCGCCAAGCGCTACACCGGTCGCGGCATGCAGTTCCTGGACCTGATCCAGGAGGGCAACCTCGGCCTCATCCGCGCGGTCGAGAAGTTCGACTACACCAAGGGCTTCAAGTTCTCGACGTACGCCACCTGGTGGATCCGTCAGGCGATCACGCGCGCCATGGCCGACCAGGCTCGCACCATCCGCATCCCCGTGCACATGGTCGAGGTCATCAACAAGCTCGCCCGCGTCCAGCGCCAGATGCTGCAGGACCTCGGCCGCGAGCCCACGCCCGAGGAGCTCTCGCGCGAGCTCGACATGACGCCCGAGAAGGTCATCGAGGTGCAGAAGTACGGCCGCGAGCCGATCTCGCTGCACACGCCCCTCGGTGAGGACGGCGACAGCGAGTTCGGCGACCTCATCGAGGACACCGAGGCCGTCGTGCCGGCCGACGCGGTGGGCTTCACGATGCTGCAGAAGCAGCTCGAGAGCCTGCTCGATTCGCTCTCCGAGCGCGAGGCGGGCGTCATCCGCATGCGTTTCGGCCTCGGCGACGGCATGCCCAAGACGCTCGACCAGATCGGAGACACCTTCGGCGTGACGCGCGAGCGCATCCGCCAGATCGAGTCGAAGACGATGGCCAAGCTCCGGCACCCCTCGCGGTCGCAGTCGCTGCGCGACTACCTCGAGTAAGCCGGCACCCGCACCCGCCCCCGCCCCCGCCCGCGCACCATCACCACCCCGAGGAGACATCCGGTGCAGCCCAGCGCCAACGACGGCAAGGAACTCACGACGAAGGTCGACGGCGTCGACTATCAGCGGATCCCGATCAAGACGAAGGTGGTGATGGCGGGCGACGACCTCGACGCCATCGTCCGCGAGGCGGCCGAGCCGGTGCTCGAGCCGGGCGACATCCTCTTCGTCACGGAGAAGATCGTCGCGATCAGCCAGGGCCGGTCGTACCCGATCGACGAGATCCAGCCGCGCAAGCTCGCGGTGACGCTCTCGAAGTACGTCGTGAAGACGCCCTACGGCATCGGCCTCGGCATGCCCGAGACGATGGAGATGGCCCTTCGCGAGTGCGGGACGCCCCGCATCCTGCTCGCCGCGGGCGTCGCCGCCGTGACGAAGGCCTTCGGCCGGAAGGGCGACTTCTACCGCATCGCGGGTTCGAAGGCGCGCGGCATCGACGGCCCGACGTCCGGAACGATCCCGCCGTACAACTCGCAGGTCGTCCTCACGCCGGCCGAGCCCGACAAGGTCGCGGCCCGACTCAAGGCGCTCTTCGGCGGCAAGGCCGACGTGCTCGTGGTCGACATGAACGACATCGGCGGCAACATCCTCGGCACGACCCTCGGCCACAAGCGCGACGACGAGATGGTCGCGATCCTGAGCGACAACCCGCTCGGCCAGGGCCACCAGTCGACGCCCCTCGGCGTCATCCGCAAGGCCGTCTGAACCGACGAGCACGAGAACGGGCCGGATGCAGCAGCATCCGGCCCGTTCGTCGTTTCCCGCCCGCGGCGGGCGGGATCAGAACCCGATCGTGTCGCGGTAGTGGGGGAGAAGCCCGGTGCGCACCCCGGAGACCGAGGGCTTGGTCTGGAAGACGCCCGTGTTGTAGTTGCCCTCGATGACGACGGGCCCGTCGGGGGTGATCGCGATGTCCCACCCGACGTAGGGGATCTCGGGGACGATGCGCGCCAGACGGTCGGCGAGCGCCACAGCCTCGGCGAAGCGCGGCACCTCGAAGCCGACGATCGACGTGCCGGAGCCCGGGTGCACGGCGAACGTGTCGCTCTCGCCGTCGAAGGCCGCGTAGTGGGCGACGCCCGCCTCGTCGAGCATCGTATACATGCCGCCCGAGGAGAAGTTGTCGATGTCGCCGCCGTTGCCGCATTTCAGCACGCGGGCGAGCACCGAGACCTCGGAGCCGTCGAACCACGTGATGATGCGCAGCGTGTTGACGCTCGACGGATTGAGCGAGGCCATGACCGGATGCTGCACGAGGAACTGCTCGAGCAGGAACTGCCGGCCGGCGACGAGTTCGTCGCGGAACGCCGACCAGTCGTCGATGTCGGCGGCGGTACGGCTGCCGATGCCCTTGCCGCCGAGCGAGTCGGGCACCTTCGCCATGACCTTGCCGTGACGTTCGACGAACTCGCGCACCTCGTCGACCGACGCCGAACGGACGTCGAGCCACTCGCGCCCGATGAAGGCGTCGAACTCGCGGTCGAACTCGAGCTTGTTCGCGAACCGCTGGCGATGCGACGGGTCGTTGTAGCGCTGGGCGAGGTGGTTCGACTTCGGATGCGTCATCCATGTCGGTCGCTCATCGCGGCGCAGCAGGTGGATGTCCCAGTCGACGTAGTCCTGGAAGGCGATCTCGTAGCGCACCGAGCACCACAGCATGTCGGCGATGAGCCGGACCTGCGACTTGGCGGTGGTCTTCTGCGCTTGCGAGGCGTACTGCCTCAACCTCGAGGGCGACACCGCTGCGGCGCGCTCGGCGAGGTAGCGGGCGCGCCGCAGCGCGCCCAGCCCGGCCAACCCCGGCCGCCTAGTCGGACTCGTGCAGGCGGGCCGACTCGTCGTGCCAGCTCTGCGCGATGGTCGAGAGCTTCTCCTGGTGCTTGCGGCCGTGGTGGGCGCAGAACAGCAGTTCGCCGGTGGCGACCTGGACGCGGATGTACGCCTGGGCGCCGCACGCATCGCAGCGATCGAGGGCGGTCAGCTCGTAGCGGTTTGCCTCGACCGTCTCGGTCGGCTCGGCGAACTGTGACATGGCTCCTCCTCCAGGTGCGAAGCGGCTTTCCTCAATGAGACCACACCTCGACCCGGGTTCCGCTCCCATCGGGCCTCGTTTCGCTGTCGGCGGATTCGGATTCCCCGCCACGACGAGCCGGGGCGTCGGCCGGAGGCGTCCGAGGCGGCCGGTAGGCTTCCACGACGTGAGCAACGACTACTCCGCGCGTCATCTCTCGGTCCTCGAGGGTCTCGAGGCCGTCCGAAAGCGACCCGGCATGTACATCGGGTCGACGGATTCGCGCGGTCTCATGCACTGCCTCTGGGAGATCATCGACAACTCGGTCGACGAGGCGCTGGCCGGCTTCGGCTCCGAAATCGAGGTCGTCCTCCACGGCGACGGCTCCGTCGAGGTGCGCGACCGCGCGCGCGGCGTCCCCGTGGACATCGAGCCGAAGACCGGACTCTCGGGCGTCGAGGTCGTCTACACGAAGCTCCACGCGGGCGGCAAGTTCGGCAGCGGCTCGTACGCCGCCTCCGGCGGTCTGCACGGCGTCGGCGCATCCGTCGTCAACGCACTGTCCGAGCGCCTCGACGTCGAGGTCGACCGCGACGGCAAGACGTGGGCGATGTCGTTCCACCGCGGCGAGCCCGGCCGCTTCGAGGATGCCGGGACGCCGACGCCCGAGGCCCCCTTCACCCCGTTCGAGCAGCGCAGCGAGCTGCGCGTCGTGGGCAAGGTCGCCAAGGCCGTCACCGGCACCCGCGTGCGGTACTGGGCCGACCGTCAGATCTTCACGAAGGGCGCCGCATTCCAGCTCGACGAGCTGCTCGGTCGCGCGCGGCAGACCGCCTTCCTCGTGCCGGGACTCGGCATCACCGTCATCGACGAGCGCGAGGCGGCGCCCGAGTCGCACCGCTTCCACTTCGAGGGCGGCATCTCGGAGTTCGTGGAGCACCTTTCCATCGACGCCCCCGTCACCGACATCTGGCGCTTGCAGGGCAGCGGCACCTTCAAGGAGACGGTGCCGGTGCTCTCGCCCGGCGGTGCGATGGTGCCGACCGAGGTCGAGCGCGAATGCGAGGTCGACCTCGCCCTGCGCTGGGGCACCGGGTACGACACGGTCTTCAAGAGCTTCGTCAACATCATCGCGACGCCGAAGGGCGGAACGCACCAAGCCGGCTTCGAGCAGGGCCTGCTGAAGTTCCTCCGCGCCCAGATCGAGGCGAACGCCCGCAAGCTCAAGGCCGGCACCGACAAGCCGGAGAAGGACGACATGCTCGCCGGCCTCACGGCGGTGCTCACCGTGCGCGTCCCGGAGCCGCAGTTCGAAGGGCAGACGAAGGAGGTGCTCGGCACCCCCGCGGTGCGCGCGATCGTCTCCAACGTCGTGGCCAAGCAGCTCGCCGAGCGCTTCGCGTCGACGAAGCGCGACGACAAAGCCCAGACGGCTCTCGTGCTCGAGAAGGTCGTTTCCGAGATGAAGGCGCGCATCTCGGCGCGCACCCACAAGGAGACCCAGCGACGCAAGAACGCGCTCGAGTCGAGCTCGCTGCCCGCCAAGCTCGTCGACTGCCGCTCGACCGACGTCGCGCAGAGCGAGCTCTTCATCGTCGAGGGCGACTCCGCGCTCGGCACGGCGAAGCTGGCCCGCGACAGCGAGCACCAGGCGCTGCTGCCCATCCGCGGCAAGATCCTGAACGTCCAGAAGGCGTCGATCTCCGACATGCTCTCCAACGCCGAATGCGCGGCAATCATCCAGGTCATCGGCGCCGGCTCGGGTCGCACGTTCGACCTGTCGGCGGCGCGCTACGGCAAGGTCATCATCATGAGCGACGCCGACGTCGACGGCGCCCACATCCGCACGCTGCTGCTGACGCTCTTCTTCCGCTACATGCGGCCGATGATCGAGGACGGACGCGTCTTCGCCGCGGTTCCGCCGCTGCACCGAGTCGTCGTCATGAACCCCGGATCCAAGCCGAACGAGACGATCTACACGTACTCCGAAGCCGAGCTGAACGCCGTGCTCGCGGACCTCAAGAAGCGCGGCAAGAAGTATCAGGACCCGATCCAGCGCTACAAGGGCCTCGGCGAGATGGATGCCGACCAGCTCGCGACCACGACGATGGACCGGGCGCACCGCACCCTGCGGCGTGTGAACGTCGCCGACGCCGAGGCGGCCGGCCGCGTCTTCGAGCTGCTCATGGGCAACGAGGTCGCACCGCGCAAGGAGTTCATCGTCGACAGCGCCGCCGGCCTCAGCCGCGACCGCATCGACGCCTGACCGTCGCCGGCCGGGTGTTCCGGCCGTGCAACGCAGAACGCCCCGGTCCGCTCGCGCGGCCGGGGCGTTCCGTCGCTCCGGAGTCAGCCGAGCCGGCGGCCGACGGATGACACCTCGGATTCGAGGAACGCACCGGAGGCGTCTCGCTTGGCGAGCGGCTCGTCGGGCAGGGTGCGCGCAGAGCCGTCGGGGCCGAGTGCGAGCGCCGGGCCCGGACCGACCCAGGCGAGGCCGAGCGCGGTCTCGCCCTTGAGGAAGCGCTGCGCTCGGACGCCGCCCGTGGCGCGGCCCTTGCCGGGGAACTCGGCGAAGGCGGAGACCTTGCCGCTGCCCGGGTCGGCGCCGACGAGCGTCTCCGCACCCGCGGTGACCGTCACGACGACCGCCGACTCGACGTCGGCCGGCGCGAGCACGTCGAACGCGATGACCCGCGCGCCCGCGGCGAGCTTGATACCCGCCATGCCGCCCGCCGTCGCGCCCTGCGGCCGGACCGCGGACGCCGGGAAGTGGAGCAGTTGGGCGTCGTCGGTGACGAAGACGAGTTCGTCGTCCTCGCCGCCCTGCGCGACGCCGACGACGGTGTCGCCGTCCTTCAGCGCGATGACGGGGAAGTCCGGCTTGTTCGGGTAGGCGCCCGTCGCGACGCGCTTGACGACGCCCTGCGCCGTGCCGAGCACGATCGGACGATCGCCGGTGAGCGACACGACGCCGAGAACGGTCTCGGTGCGGTCGGCGAGACCGAGGTAGTCGCGCACGCGCACGCCGGCCGCGAGGTGCGGGGCGTTGCCCGGCAGCACGGGCAGGTCGACGGGGGAGAAGCGGATGAGCCGGCCGCGGTTCGTGATCGCGCCGATCTCGGCGCGGCTCGTCGCCGCGACGCTCGAGCTCACCGCGTCGTGCTTGGACCGACGCGTCGGAGCGGTGATCGCCACGGCGTCCGCCCCGTCGGCCGCGTCGATCCGGGCGATGCGGCCGCTCGCGGTCAGCACGACGCGCGTCGGGACGTCGGCGTGCTCGAGGGACGCGGCGGCCGCGGCCGCCGCACGGCGACCGGTCGGCTGCACCCGCGCTTCAGTGAGGAGGGTACGACGTGGCGTGCCGTAGAGATCGGCCACGGCGGCCAGTTCGTCCGACACGAGCCCGCGCAGGCGCGCCTCGCTCGAGAGCAGCTCGACGAGTTCGGCGATCTCGGACTGCAGCTTGTCGCGCTCGGTCTCGAGCTCGATGCGCGAGAATCGCGTGAGGCGGCGCAGTCGCAGCTCGAGGATGTACTCGGCCTGCAGTTCGGAGAGCTCGAAGACCTCCCGCAGCCGGCCGCGCGCCGACTCCGCGTCGTCCGACGTGCGGATGACCTGGATGACCTCGTCGATGTCGAGGATCGCGATGAGGAGGCCCTCGACGAGGTGCAGCCGCTCGCGACGGCGCGCGAGGCGGAACTCGGACCGGCGCGTGACGACGCGGAGGCGATGCCCGATGAAGACCTCGAGCAGGGACTTGAGTCCGAGCGTCTGCGGCTGGCCGTCGACGAGGGCGACGTTGTTGAAGCTGAAGCCGTCTTCGAGGGGCGTGAGCCGGTAGAGCTGCTCGAGCACCGCCTGCGGGTTGAACCCGGTCTTGATGCCGATGACGAGCCGCAGGCCCTTCGTACGGTCGGTGAGGTCGGCGACGTCGCTGATCCCGGTGATCTTCTTGGACTGGACGCCGTCCTTGATCTTCTCGATGACCTTCTCGGGGCCGACGAGGTAGGGCAGCTCGGTGACGACGAGGCCGACCTTGCGGGCGGTGAGCTGCTCGACCGAGACCTTCGCACGGGTCTTGAACGAGCCGCGGCCGGTCGCATAGGCGTCGCGGACGCCCGAGAGGCCGACGATCGTGCCGCCCGAGGGGAAGTCCGGGCCGGGCACGAACTCCATGAGCGTCTCGAGGTCGGCCTCGGGGTGGGCGAGCAGATGCCGCGCGGCGCCGACCACCTCGACGAGGTTGTGCGGGGCCATGTTCGTCGCCATGCCGACCGCGATGCCGGCGGCGCCGTTGACGAGCAGGTTCGGGATGGCCGCCGGCAGCACCTCGGGCTGGTCGTACGAATTGTCGTAGTTCGGCACGAAGTCGACGACGTCCTCGTCGAGCGACTCGGTCATCGCGAGCGCGGGGGAGGCGAGGCGGGCCTCGGTGTAGCGCGCGGCGGCCGGTCCGTCGTCGAGCGAGCCGAAGTTGCCGTGGCCGTCGACGAGCGGCACGCGCAGCGTGAACGGCTGCGCCAGTCGCACGAGGGCGTCGTAGATCGCCGAGTCGCCGTGCGGGTGCAGGCGGCCCATGACCTCGCCGACGACGCGCGCCGACTTGACGTGGCCGCGGTCGGGCCGCAGGCCCATCTCGGCCATCTGGAAGAGGATGCGTCGCTGCACGGGCTTCAGGCCGTCGCGGGCGTCGGGGAGGGCGCGGGAGTAGATCACCGAGTACGCGTACTCGAGGAAGGAGTCCTGCATCTCACGGGAGAGGTCGACGTCCTCGATGTGCTCGACGATCTCGGGTGCGGCTGCGCGGTCGTTCTTGCGGGTCATCCGTCGTCTCGTTCGTGGCGCCGGGGGAGGCGCGTCTGGTCAGGAGCTCGGGCTCGAAGTCCATGCGCCGTCGGCTGTGCCAGACTGGCGCGATGCCTGCCATGCTACCGGTCGCCCCGGACGGTGCGACGAGGCTGGCCGACGTGCTGGCGGGCGCGTTCGCCGCGACGTCGGGCGCCGCGGCCGCGCTCGCGCTCCCGCCCGTCCGCTCCGCCGTGGTGGTCCTCGTCGACGGGCTCGGCGCGTCGAACCTCAAGGCCCGCGCGGGCCACGCCCGCACCCTCGCCGGCCGCCTCGGCAAGAAGGATGTCGCGTGGTCGACGTTCCCGTCGACGACCGCCGTGGCCCTCGCGACGTTGACGACCGGCGTGCCCGCCGGCGAGCACGGGCTCGTCGGCTACTCCGTGCTCGACGCCGCCCACGACCGCGTCGTGAATCAGTTGAGCGGGTGGGACGCCCGCATGGTCCCCGAGGTGTGGCAGCCCCGCCCGACCCTGTTCGAGTCCGCGCTCGAGCGAGGCATCCGGCCGGTCGCGATCGGCGCCCCGTCGTACGCGACGAGCGGGCTGACCCGCGCCGTGCTGCGCGGGGCCGACTACGTCGGCGGCCGCACGATCGACGAGCGCGTCGACCTCGCCCTCGCGACGGTGCGCACCGGCCCGTCCCTCGTCTACCTGTACGTGCCGGAACTCGACCAGGCCGGCCATCGCGACGGGTGGGAGTCCGATCGCTGGACGGGGCGACTGGAGGAGCTCGACGGCGCGATCGCCCGCCTCGAACGCGGACTGCCGCGCGACGTCGGGATGCTCGTGAGCGCCGATCACGGCATGCTCGACGTCCCCCCGCACCGGCACGTGCTCCTCGACGCGACGCCCGGCCTGCTCGACGGCGTGCGGCACGTCGCGGGCGAGCCGCGTTGCCGCTACCTCTACTTCGAGCCGGCCCTCGCCGCCGCGGACCGCGACGCGCTCGTGTCCCGCTGGCGGGACGCGGAGTCGCATCGGGCATGGGTCGCCTCCGGCGACGAGGCGATCGCCGCGGGCTACTTCGGCGACGTCGACCCGGCGGTTCGCCCGCGCATCCCCGACCTCCTCGTCGCCGCGCGTTCCGGCATCGCCTACTACGACGGTCGCGATGCCGACCAGGCGCCGCGCAAGATGATCGGCCAGCACGGCTCGCTCACCGACGACGAGCGGCGCGTCCCACTGCTGCGATTCGGGGCGTTCGCGCGCTGAGCCGGGCGGTCGGCGCGGCGCGCCGCTGCCGATTGCCGTGCACCGCGGACGGGACGTGGTGAGGATCGTCCCGGGAACGCGACGACGCCGAGCGCCCGGAGGTGGCTCGGCGTCGTGACGGTGCGGGGCTCAGGCCGGGTAGTTGCCGCGCTTGTTCTGCGGCTTCGGCAGGCGCAGCACGCGCATCTGCAGGCCGCGCATCGCGGCGTACCAGCCGACCCCGCGCTCGGCGGTGCCGAACTTGGCGCGGAGCTTGCGCTTGATGGTGAACGTCAGGATGATCGCGTCGGCGATCGCCGCGAGGAGATACACGTAGAGCGCGATCATCGCGTACGCCTGGACCTCGACCACGGGGATGAGCGACGCGAGGACGAGGACGAGCATGACCGGCAGCAGCAGCTCGCCGAGCGAGGTGCGGGCGTCGACGTAGTGACGCACGAACTTCTTCTGCGGGCCCTTGTCGCGGGCGGGGAGGTAGCGCTCGTCGCCGGCCGCCATGCCCTCGTTGTACTTGCGGCGCTGCTCCGCGGCATCCGACTTCGCCTTCTTCGCCGCTTCCTTGCGGTCGTCGGGGACGAGAGGCCGCTTGCGCGCGGCCTCCTGCTCGGCGCGCGTCGGTGTGCGCGTGCCCTTCTTGTCGTTCTTGGGCGCCTCGGCCGGCGATTCGTCGCCGGGCGTGGGCTGTGTCAGGTTCTTGGCCACTGGATTCCTCGAAAGTCGGGTTCCCTTAAGATTACCCGCATGAGCGACGCCCTCCCTGAAGACGCAGCGAACGCACGGATCGACGAGGGGGTGGAAGCCGCGGTCGCCGCGGGATTCCCCGCCGCCGTCGCCGATCTCGCGGGGCTCGTCTGCATCCCCTCCGTGTCCTGGCCCGCGTTCGACGCGGCGCACGTCGCCGAGAGCGCCGAGGCCGTCGCGGCCCTGCTGCGCGGCACCGGCGTGTTCGACACGGTCGACATCCGCCGCGCCCTCGAGGCCGGTTCCGACGACGTCTACGGGCATCCCGCCGTCATCGCCCGCCGCCCGGCTCGCAACGGCCGCCCCACCGTCCTCCTCTACGCGCACCACGACGTGCAGCCCCCCGGGGCCGACGAGGACTGGGACACCCCGCCGTTCGAGCCGACGCAGCGCGGCGAGCGTCTCTACGGCCGCGGCGCGGCCGACGACAAGGCCGGCGTCATGACGCACGTCGGCGCGATCCGCGCGCTCGTCGAGGCGGTCGGGGACGACTTCGACCTCGGCATCGCCGTCTTCATCGAGGGCGAGGAGGAGTGGGCGTCTCGCTCCTTCGCGAACTTCCTGCGCGACAACCGCGATCTCCTCGAGGCCGACGCGATCGTCGTCGCGGACTCCGGCAATTGGGATGCCGAGACGCCGGCGCTGACCGTGGCGCTCCGCGGCGCGGTCGCCTTCAACGTGCGCGTCTCGACGCTCGGGCACGCCTCGCACTCGGGCATGTTCGGCGGCGCCGTCCCCGATGCCATGCTCGCGGCCGTCCGGATGCTCGCCTCGCTGCACGACGCCGACGGCTCCGTCGCCGTCGAGGGGCTCCGCGACGCCGGCCTGGAGACGCCCGAGTACGACGAGGCGCAGTTGCGCGAGGAGACGGGTCTGCTCGACGCGGTGAGCCCGATCGGCCGGGGCAGCATCCTCTCGCGCATCTGGTCGCAGCCCTCGATCACCGTCACGGGCATCGATGCGCCGACGGTGGCCAACGCCTCCAACACCCTCGTGCCGTCGGTGCGCGCCCGCATCAGCGCCCGCGTGGCTCCGGGCCAGGACGCCGACGAGGCGCTCGCCGCCATCCGCGCCCACCTCGAGGCCAACGCGCCGTTCGGCGCCGTGCTCGAGTACGACGGCTTCGACACCGGCCAGGCATTCCTCGTCGACACCTCCGGCTGGGCCGTCGCCGAGGCGCTCGACGCCTTCCGCGACGCCTGGCGGCGCGAGCCCGTGCAGATCGGCGTCGGCGGCTCCATCCCGTTCATCGCCGAGCTGGTCGAGGAGTTCCCCGCCGCGCAGATCCTCGTCACCGGCGTGGAGGACCCGCTCTCGAAGGCGCACAGCCCCAACGAGTCGCTCCACCTCGGCGTCTTCAAGAAGGCGCTCCTGAGCGAGGCGCTGCTCCTCGCGCGGCTGAACCGCCGGGCCGGTTGAGCCGACGCCGTGCCGGGTCTCCGTGCCCGGCACGGCCGTCTCCGGACCCCTGCAGCTTGCGACGACCTCGGCGAATTCACGAGGCATCCTCAGGGTGTATCGGGAGCGAACGGGGATATCATCGCCGTGAACGGTGTTGCGTGCCGTTCGCACCGAAGTCTTTCCGAGGAGTGAGATGACCGACACGATCACCGAGAAGGCCGCCCACGGCGTGCTGCTGAGCGAGCCCGCGGCCGGCAAGGTCAAGAGCCTGCTCGAGCAAGAGGGCCGCGACGACCTGCGCCTGCGCGTGGCCGTGCAGCCCGGCGGCTGCTCCGGCCTCATCTACCAGCTCTACTTCGACGAGCGCGTGCTCGACGGCGACGCGGTCGTGGAGTTCGAGGGCGTCGGCCTGATCGTCGACAAGATGAGCGTCCCGTACCTCGACGGCGCGACGATCGACTTCGAGGACACCATCCAGAAGCAGGGCTTCACGATCGACAACCCGAACGCCGAAGGCTCCTGCGCCTGCGGCGATTCGTTCCACTGATCCTCAGGTTCCGCGACGCGGGAGGGCTGCACGGCAGCCTTCCCGCGTTTCTTTTTGCACTGCGGACCGGGGCAATTCCAGAGATCGACAGTGCGTAGAGACCGCGGGGTGCACAACGCGGAGGGGGAGTGGGAGTAGGCTTGCACCGATCAATGCGCTTCTCTGAGAAGTGTCTTCGAGTCTCCCGAAAGGTCACCGGTGCGTCACAATCGCCGTCTCCGATGGGCTGCAGTACCGCTAGCAGCGACACTCAGCCTCGTTCTCGCAGGTTGCACCCAGGCAGAGCTCAACGGCTTCCTGCCTGGATTCGAGAGCGGTGAAGCTGCGACGAACCACACCGAGATCACTCGGGGGCTCTGGGTCACGTCGTGGATCGTGCTGCTCATCGTCGGCCTCATCACCTGGGGCCTCACCATCTGGGCGGTCATCGCGTACCGCCGGCGCAAGGGCCAGACCGGACTTCCGGTGCAGCTGCGCTACAACATGCCGATCGAGATCTTCTACACGATCGTGCCGCTGATCCTCGTGCTCGGCTTCTTCGCGTTCACCGCCCGTGACCAGGCGGTCATCGAGCAGCGCTTCGCCGAGGACGACATCGACGTCAAGGTCCAGGTCATCGCCAAGCAGTGGGCCTGGGACTTCAACTACGTCAACGAGGACGTCTACGAGTACTCCGAGCAGGTCCAGCCGAACGAGGACGGCTCGGTCGATCCGGCCGATACGCCCACGCTCGTGCTCCCGGTCGGCGCCAACGTCGAGATCGCGCTCGACTCGCGCGACGTCATCCACTCCTTCTGGGTCGTCGACTACCTGTACAAGAAGGACATGTACCCCGGCAAGACGAACTACATGTCGTTCGTGCCGGAGCGCGAGGGCACCTTCGCCGGCAAGTGCGCCGAGCTCTGCGGCGAGTTCCACTCCCGCATGCTCTTCAACGTCGAGGTCGTCTCCCAGGACGAGTACGACGACTACATCGCGTCGCTCGAGGATGCGGGCCAGACCGGCCAGCTCTCCACCGAGTACGACCGCAACACCAACCTGCCCGGCACGGACGCGCCCGTCCGCGAAGAGGAGTAAGACGCCGCGATGAGCACGACAGCAACTCGGCCGCAGGCCGCCTCGCTTCCCTTCGGGACTCCGAAGGTCGAGCGGAAGGGCAACGTCCTCGTCCGCTGGATCACTTCGACCGACCACAAGGTCATCGGGTACATGTACCTGATCGCGTCGTTCATCTTCTTCTGCATCGGCGGCGTGATGGCCCTTGTCATCCGCGCCCAGCTCTTCGAGCCCGGTCTCGAGATCGTCAGCACGCCCGAGCAGTACAACCAGCTCTTCACGATGCATGGCACGATCATGCTGCTGATGTTCGCGACGCCGCTCTTCGCCGGCTTCGCCAACGTCCTCATGCCGCTGCAGATCGGCGCCCCCGACGTCGCGTTCCCGCGACTGAACGCCTTCGCCTTCTGGCTCTTCGCGTTCGGCTCGCTCATCGCCGTCTCGGGCTTCCTCACCCCGCAGGGCGCGGCCTCGTTCGGTTGGTTCGCCTATCAGCCGCTCGCCTCCACGACGTTCTCGCCGGGCGTCGGCGGCAACCTCTGGATGCTCGGCCTCGGCCTCTCGGGCTTCGGCACGATCCTCGGCGCCGTGAACTTCATCACGACGATCATCACGATGCGCGCCCCGGGCATGACCATGTGGCGCATGCCGATCTTCACGTGGAACACCCTCGTGACCTCGATCCTCGTACTCATGGCCTTCCCGGTGCTGGCCGCGGCGATCCTGGCCGCGAGCGCTGACCGAGTGTTCGACGCCCACATCTTCGACGCGGCCAACGGCGGCGTCATCCTGTGGCAGCACCTCTTCTGGTTCTTCGGCCACCCCGAGGTGTACATCATCGCGCTGCCGTTCTTCGGCATCGTGTCGGAGATCTTCCCGGTGTTCAGCCGCAAGCCGATCTTCGGGTACAAGACGCTCGTCTACGCGACCATCGCGATCGCGGCTCTCTCGGTGACGGTGTGGGCCCACCACATGTACGTCACCGGCTCGGTCCTGCTGCCGTTCTTCGCGCTCATGACGATGCTCATCGCCGTGCCGACGGGTGTGAAGATCTTCAACTGGATCGGCACCATGTGGCGCGGATCGATCACCTTCGAGACCCCGCTGATCTGGTCGCTCGGCTTCCTCATCACCTTCGTCTTCGGCGGCCTCACGGGCGTCATCCTCGCCTCGCCGGTACTCGACTTCGCGGTGTCCGACACCTACTTCGTCGTCGCCCACTTCCACTACGTGGTCTTCGGCACCGTCGTCTTCGCGATGTTCGCCGGCTTCTACTTCTGGTGGCCCAAGTGGACCGGCAAGATGCTCAACGAGCGTCTCGGCAAGTGGCACTTCTGGCTGCTCTTCATCGGCTTCCACATGACGTTCCTCATCCAGCACTGGCTGGGCGTCAAGGTCATGCCGCGTCGGTACTACTCGTACCTGCCGGAGGACGACATCACCTGGATGAACCAGGTCTCCACGATCGGCGCCTTCGTCCTCGCGGCCTCGCTCATCCCGTTCTTCCTCAACGTGTACCTCACGGCCCGCAAGGCGCCCAAGGTCACGGTCAACGACCCGTGGGGTTACGGCGGGTCGCTCGAGTGGGCCACCAGCTGCCCCCCGCCGCGGCACAACTTCACGTCGATCCCGCGCATCCGTTCGGAGCGTCCGGCCTTCGACCTGAACCACCCCGAGGCCGGCCTGCCGGTGGGAGTGGGAGCAGTGAAGGACGCACCCGACGCGATCACCCGCGACGCCGAGACCGGAGAGGTCAAGTAAGCCATGCGCACCAATGCGATCCTCTTCTGGGTTCTCGCCGTCTTCATGGGCCTCATGGCCGTGATCTACGGCTTCTGGACCGCCGCCGACAGCGGCCTCGGCCACCCCGAGTGGGCCGGCACCATCGCCGTCGCCCTCGCGGCAGTGCTCTCCGCGTTCATCGCCTTCTACGTCGGCCGCGTGCGGGCGTCGCAGGGCGGCGAACTGCCGGAGGACCGGCTCGACGCCAACATCGACGACGGCGACCCGGAGCTCGGCTTCTTCAGCCCGTGGAGCTGGTGGCCCATCGTCCTCGCGGCCGCGGCCGCGCTGACGTTCCTCGGTCTCGCGGTGGGCACTTGGATCTCGTTCATCGGCGTCCCGATCGGCATCATCGCGCTCGTCGGCTGGGTCTACGAGTACTACCGCGGCAACTTCGCACGCTGAGTTCCACGCTCGAAACGGGGTCGGTCTCTTCGGAGGCCGGCCCCGTTCTCGTCGCCTGCGGCGCCTGAACGCGTGGCATTCTCCTCGTTCTCTCATGCGCCGCGGGTTGGCAAGCCCTGGCGGCGTCCGATAGCTTCGAAGCCGTGTGCCCTGTTCGGGGGGTACTTGTTTCGATCTTGGGGGAGACGAAATGCTGAGGACGACGGTGCACGAGGTCGAACGGCCGCGGACGCGACGACGGAGGACGGTGCGCGCAGCGGCCTGCGCCGTCGCACTCGGGGCAGTCGGAATCGCCTGGGCGGGCGCGGCTCCGGCCGGCGCGTCGACGGGAACGGAGCGCATCCGCACCGCACAGGTCGATGGGCAGCTGGTCGGCATCGGCGCCTTCGGCTACGACGTGGCCGAGGCCCGTCGGGACGTCGCAACCGACATCGCCACGCGGACGCTGGCCTCGACCGAGGAGGTTCGGGCGACGGCGGCGGCCGAGCTCGGCGCGGTGTCGATCGCCGAGCTCGATGCGGCCCGAGTCGCGGTGGTCGGCGCTGTCGGCACCTCCGCGTCGCCGTCGGTGCTGCTGGATGCGTCCGGCGTCCTCGATGCGGCACGAGTCGCCCTGCAGGGCACCGTCGAGGATGCCCGCGCGGCGCGAGCTGCCGCGCTGGAGGCCGAACGTGCCGCTGCTGCGGCTGCGGCACTGGCGGAAGCCGAACGCGCCGCTGCGGCGCGCTCAGACGCGCAAGCGGCGGCCCCAGTAGCCGTCGCCCCGGAGGACGTCGCCCCGACGGTCGCCGAACTCGAAGCGGTCCGGCCGAAACCCACCGCCGAGGAGTGCGGCCCGTGCGCGCCCGAGGCGATGGTGCCGAGGTTCTACGAGGGCGCATGGGTCTGGGCCTGTCCGGCAGGGACGTTCTAGCTGTGATGTCCAGGCAGGTTGTTGAGTCTGCTGATGGGTGGGGCTCCGATCGCGGAGTGGCGCCTGTGCTGATTGTAGAAGTGGAGCCAGCTGGG
>NZ_WSTA01000072.1 GCF_009789225.1 Agromyces seonyuensis
TGATAAAAAAGAGGCTGGACGACAGACGAGCCTTCCTCCGAACTGCCGCCCTCCTCGGCCGCCGCGGGTGCGGGAGCGGGAGCGGGCTCGGCCGCCGGGGCCGGGGCCGCCGGCGCGGGCGCTCCCGCGTCGTGCGTCTGCACCACGAGGATCGGGGTGCCGACGTCGACGGTCGTGCCCTCCTCGACGAGCAGCTCCGACACGACGCCTTCGAACGCGCTGGGCAGCTCCACGAGCGACTTGGCGGTCTCGATCTCGACGAAGACCTGGTCGAGCGACACGGTGTCGCCCGGCTTGACCTTCCACTCGACGATCTCGGCCTCGGTCAGCCCCTCGCCGACGTCGGGGAGGGGGAAACGGATCTCGCTCATGGAACCTGCCTTCGGATCTCGATGCGGTGTTCGGTGGATGCCAGCGTTCCCGGGTGGGGGACCGGCGTGCCGGCCTCGGCTCAGTAGGAGAGCACCCGGTCGACGGCCTCGAGCACCCGGTCGGCGCTCGGGAGGAACTCCGCCTCGAGGGCGGCGGGCGGGAACGGCACGTCGAAGCCCGAGACGCGCACGACGGGCGCCTCGAGCGAGTAGAAGGCACGCTCGGCGACGGTCGCGGCGATCTCGGAGCCGACGCTGACGTTGCCCGAGGCCTCCTGGGCGACGACGAGGCGGCCGGTGCGGCCGACCGAGTCGAGCAGGGGGCCGTAGTCGATGGGGGAGAGGCTGCGGAGGTCGACGACCTCGAGGCTCGTGCCCTCCGCGGCGGCGAGGTCGGCCGCGTGCAGCAGCGTCGAGACCATCGCGCCGTGGCCGACGACGGTGACGTCGGTGCCGGCGCGCACGACGCGGCTCTCGTGGAGGGCGGGACCGGGGTGGTCGAGGTCGACCGGGCCCTTCGGCCAGTAGCGGCTCTTCGGCTCGAAGAACAGCACGGGGTCGTTCGACTCGACGGCCTCGCGGATCATCCAGTAGGCGTCGTGCGGCGTCGAGGGGCTCACGACCCGGAGGCCGGGCGTGTGGGCGAAGTACGCCTCGGGCGACTCCTGGTGGTGCTCGATCGAGCCGATGTGTCCGCCGTAGGGCACGCGGATGACCACGGGCATCGACACGGTGCCGTCGTGGCGCACGGTCTGGCGCGCGAGCTGCGTCGTGATCTGGTTGAACGCGGGGAAGATGAAGCCGTCGAACTGGATCTCGACGATCGGCCGGAAGCCGCGCATCGCGAGGCCGATCGACGTGCCGACGAGGCCGGACTCGGCGAGCGGGGAGTCGAAGACGCGGCGGTCGCCGAACTCGGCGAGCAGGCCCTCCGTCACGCGGAAGACGCCGCCGAGCTTGCCGACGTCCTCGCCCATGAGCAGGACCTTCTCGTCGGCGGCCATCGCGTCGCGGAGGCCCAGCTGGATGGCCTTCGCCATCGGCATCGTGACGACGCCGCGCGTGGCGGGCTCGGCGCCCGCGTGCCCGCCCGGTGCGCTCGACGCGAGCGCGGCATCCTCGATCGTCTCGTTCGTCATGATCACGCGTCCCCCTCGAAGGATGCCTCGTACGCCTCGAGCCAGGCGTGCTGCTCGGCGATGAGCCCGTGCGGCTCGGAGTAGACGTGCTCGAACATCGCCTCGCGGGTCGGCGTCGGCAGTTCGAGCGTGCGGCGGCGCACGTCGGCGGCGAAGTCCGACACCTCCGCGTCGACCTCGTCGAAGAAGGCGCCCTCGGCGCCGCGGCCCTCGAGCCACGTGCGGTAGCGGCTGATCGGGTCGCGGCGGCGCCAGTGCTCGACCTCGTCGTCGCTGCGGTACTTCGTGGGGTCGTCGGCGGTGGTGTGCGCGCCCATGCGGTAGGTCTCGGCTTCGATGAACGTCGGCCCGTGGCCGGCGCGCGCCTCGTCGAGCGCGGCCTTCGTCACGGCGTAGCTCACGAGCACGTCGTTGCCGTCGATCTGGATGCCCGGCATCCCGAAGCCCTGCCCGCGCAGCGACAGCGGCGAGCGCGATTGCCGCGCGACCGGCACGGAGATGGCGAACTGGTTGTTCTGCACGAAGAAGACCTGCGGGGTGGCGTAGCTCGCCGCGAAGACGAGCGACTCGTTCGCATCGCCCTCGGAGGTCGAGCCGTCGCCGTAGTAGACGATGACGGCGCCGTCGCGCTCGGGGTCGCCCGTCGCGGTGCCGCCGTCGAGCTGCATCCCCATGGCGAAGCCCGTCGCGTGCAGGGTCTGCGCCGCGAGCACGAGCGTGTAGAGGTGGAAGTTGCCGTTGGCGGCCGGGTCCCAGCCGCCGAGCGTCGTGCCGCGCAGCAGGCGCAGGATGTCGACGGGGTCGAGGCCGCGGATCATGCCGACGACATGCTCGCGGTAACTCGGGAACACGTGGTCCTGCGGACGGGTCGCGTGGGCCGAGCCGACCTGGGCGGCCTCCTGGCCGGCCGAGGGCACCCAGAGGGCCAACTGCCCCTGCCGCTGCAGGTTCGCGCCGGCGACGTCGATGCGCCGGGAGACGACCATGTCGCGGTAGAAGCGCGCCAGGGTCGCGTCGTCGAGCGCCTCGACCAGCTCCAGATACGGCTCGGCTTCGGGGCTCGGCACCAGCCGGCCGTCGGGGCCGAGCAGCTGCAGCGTCGGCGTGGTGAACACTCGCTCGGGGGCTCGCATCATTCCAAGCTACCCCCGGCCATATGCCCGATCCTTGTTACGCGTCGACAAGCTTCCCCAGCGCTTCGATGAGGCGATCCACACTCTCCTCCTCGCCGATGGAGATGCGCAGGCCGTCGCCGGGGAACGCGCGCGTCACGAGGCCGGCGTCGAAGAGGATGCCCGCGAGCTCCTCGACGCGGTCGACCGCGGGGACCCAGACGAAGTTGCCCTGCGCCACCGGGACGTCCCAGCCCTGGGCCCGGAGGGCCGTGCGGAGCCGGTCGCGGCGCTCTGCGAGGGCGGACACCCGGGCGAGCAGTTCGGCCTCGGCGGCGGGTTCGAGGGAGGCGATCGCCGCGGCCGAGGCCTGCGCCGTGACGGAGAGCGGGATCGCGGTCGAGCGGGCGGCGTCGAGGGCGCGCGTCGAGCCGATCGCGTAGCCGACGCGGAGACCGGCGAGGCCGTAGGCCTTGGAGAACGTGCGGAGCACCACGAGGTTCGGCCAGCGGCCGAGGAGGGTCGAGCCGTCGACGGCGCCGGCGTCGGTCACGAACTCGGCGTACGCCTCGTCGAGCAGCACGATGAGGTCGCTCGGCACGCGGTCCATGAACGCCGCGAACTCGGCGGCCTTCACGGGCACGCCGGTCGGGTTGTTGGGGGAGCAGACGATGACGATGCGCGTGCGCTCGGAGATCGCCGCTTCGATCGCGGCGAGGTCGTGCCCGCCGTCGGCGCGATTCGGAACGGGAACGCTCGTCGCGCCCGCGACGACGACGAGGCCCGGGTAGGCCTCGAAGCTTCGCCACGAGTAGACGACCTCGTCGCCGTGGCCCGCGGCCGCGAGGACGAACTGCTGCAGGAGCGACACCGAGCCCGAGCCGACGAGCACCTCGTCGGCGGTCACGCCGAACTTGGCGGCGAGCCGCTCGCGGAGGGCGAGCGCGGTCGCGTCGGGGTAGCGGTTGACGTCCGTCGCGGAGGTGAGCGCGTCGACGACCGACGGCAGCGGCTCGAACGGGTTCTCGTTGCTCGAGAGCTTGAACCCGTCGGCAGGCGCCGGGCGGCCCTGTCGATACGGCGGGAGGGCCGCGATCTCGGGGCGGAGGCGGAGCGGAGCGGGCAGCGAGTCGTCGAACGTCACCCGACTACGTTAACCCGGGCGTCGCCCGCCGATTTCCCCCGGTGGAGCGGCAGGATGGGTGCCATGCGCTTCCTCCTCAAAGTCATCGTGAGCGCGTTCGCGCTGTGGCTCACGACCCTCATCGTCGACGGCGTCAACGTGGTGCCGTGGGCGGCCGACGACACCGCGGCCACGATCGTGACCTATCTCATGGTCGCTCTGATCTTCGGGCTCGTGAACGCGGTGATCGGCACGGTCATCCGCATCGTCGCGTTCCCCCTCTACATCCTGACGCTCGGCCTGTTCGCCTTCATCGTCAACGGCCTGCTGCTGCTGCTCGTCGACTGGATCTCGGGCCTCATCGGCTTCGGCCTCGAGGTCGAGGGCTTCTGGTGGGCCGTGTTCGGGGCGTTCATCCTCTCCCTGTTCACCTGGCTGATCGGCATCATCGTCCGCCCCTCGCGGGACTGAGCCCCGCGGCGTCCGGGATGCGCTCGGCGGTCCAGGTGCTCGCCGCACCGCGCCCCTCGCCCGTGATGCCGTCGACGACGGCGAGCACGCGGGCGAGGGAGGGCTCGGGGGAGGCGTCCATGAGCTCGGCGGTCTCGCGGTAGCGCACGAGCTGGTGGGCCGGCACCGGTCCCTCCGGCACGTCGACGCCGTCGAACACCTCGCGCCGCACGGGGATGAACCCCGCATCCTGCGGTCGCGCGTTGCCCGCGAGCGCCGGCACGAGGTCGTCCCGATGCTCGACCGAGACGACCTGCACGCCCTCCGGCCGCTCCATGTCGGCGACCGCACCCCCGAAGCTGATCGCGGCGACGACGTCGAGCTCCGGATGCTGCGCCAAGCGGACCGCGCCCATCCCGCCGGCGGAGTGCCCGACCGCGACGATCGGCTCGCCGGAGCGGTACCCGGCTTCCTCGAGCGCGGCGGCGGCCGCACGTTCGAGCCCGGACGACTCGCCCGCGATCATCGCGACGTCGCTCGCCGCGTCGAAGGGTTCGATGCCCGTGACGGGGTTGAAGTCCCGCGTGCCGGCGAGGTACACGAGCCACCCGCCGTCGTACTGCTCGACCCGGACCTGGGGTGTGCCCGGGGCGCCGTCCGGGATGCGCTGGGCGAGCTGGGCGTAGCCGCCCGGCGCGCTCGTCAGCGCCCCCGTCGACGCCGACTGCACCCGGACCGGCGTCTCACGGAGGGCCGCGCCGCCGGTGGCCGCCGCTGCGACCCGCTGGAGGGCCGCGGCGTTCGAGCCGGCCGCGCCGGCGGTGCCCGTGCGGGCGAACTTCACGAGCGTCGGTGCCACGAAGCCGAGGGCCGTCGGCGCGGCGGCGATCGTCGCGATCGCGGCGGCGAGGACCGCATCGTCGGCCGAGTCGACCGCGTTGCGCACGAGGCTCACGAACTCGCGCGAGGCGAGCATCCGATCGACGTCGAACCCGGAACGCGCCCACATGCCGAAACCGAGCACGCCGGCGGCGGTCAGCGTCGGCCCGGGCGCGAAGTGCAGCCCGATGGGGGCGAGCCACGTCACGAGCCGGGCGGCGTGCTCCGCGAGCAGCGCCGCCGCCTCGTCGGCGAGCGCGTAGCCCGCGGCGGTCATCCGCAGTTGCCAGGCGAGCCTGCCGCAGGACGCGGCGACGTCCTCCAGCCGCCGGGCGCACGCGTCGAAGGCGTCCTGGGCATCGGGCAGGGCGGGTCGCGGCGTCGGCACGCCCCACGCGTCGACCTGGCGCGCGAGGCGCTCGGCCCGGTCGCGCGTCTCGAGTTCGGCCTGCGCGAGGCGCTGCGCCTCGACGAGCATGCCGCCGGTCGAGACCGTCGCGCCGACGCCGACCGTCAATTCGCCGCTCATCCGAGCCGTCCGTGGCGCCCGACGGGGGAGTCACCGGCGAAGCGGGCGTCGGCGGCGGCATCGCCCGCGAGCTCCGCCGCTCGCACCGCGGCCCGTTCGTCCTCGAGCGCGGCGTCGGCGACATCGAGTTCGCGTTCCGCGGCGAACAGCGCGGCCTCGAGCTCACCGCACGAGCGGCGCACCTCCGCCCGAAGCTCGGCGAGCCGTTCGCGGTAGCGCTCGGCGGCGCCGGAGCGCCACTCGTCGGCACCGCCGGGCAGCAGCGAGGGCTCGGCGGCCACGGCCTCCGCGACGAGCGCACGGAGCCCAGGCAGCCGCGCCGCGGCGGCGCCCGCGCGGTCGGCGAGCGTCTGGAGATCGAGGGAGCGGAGATCGAACATGCCCGCGAGCCTGTCGTCGAGGGCCCGTCGGCACGCGCCGGTGCGCTCGCGCCGGTGCGGCGCGGCCGCTCAGGCCCGGGCTGGGGAGGACGACCTCTCGGCGCGCAGCTGCTCGAGGGCGAACCGCCCCATGCGGGCGACGTCGCCCTCGCCGGAGGTCTCCGCGAGCATCGACGACGTGACGCCGGCCGCCCACGCGCGGCCGCGCCGCCGGAGGTGCGGATCCAGGGCGCCGAAGCGCTCGAGCTCGTCGAAGAACTCGGCGCGTCCGTCGGCGTCGAAGATCGTCCAGGCGCACGTGAGGTCGCCCGCCGGGTCGCCGGCGCTGAGGTCGCCCCAGTCGATGACGGCCTCGAGCCGCAGCGCGCCGTCATCCTCCCGGACTGCCACGAGGTTGCCGCCGTGGAGGTCGCCGTGCACCCACTGCGGCGCGCCGTCCCAGACGGGGGCCGCCACCCCGTCGGCCCAGAGCTCGAGCAGTTCCGGCGCCCCGGCGCGCGCGATGCGCGCCCGCACGACCTCGTCCCGGTCGCCGAGGGGGACCGCGCGCACGGGGTTGAACGGGGCGTCCGCGGGGGCCGGTCGACGCAGCGCCGCGACGAACCGGGCGAGCGGCCGGGCGAGCGGCACGCGATCGGCGGGCTCCGTGCTCCACACCGCCGTGCCGCCGAACCACGGCACGATCGACCAGGGGAACGGGAAGCCGTCGCCCGGGACGCCGACCGCCACGGGCGCGGGGATCGGCAGTGGGAGCGATTCGGCGAGTTCCGGGAGCCACCGCTGCTCGAACTCGATGAGGGGCACCGCGAGGCGGCGCCGAGGCATCCGCAGCGCGTGCGCGTCGCCCAGTCGGAACACGACGTTGTCCCAGCCGTTGCCCACGAGCCGCACCGCACCGGCGAACTCCGGATGCTGGTGCGCGACGAGCCTCGCCGCCACGTGGACGTCGATCGGCCAATCGGCTGCGGGGGCGTCGGGCATGGGTCATCCTCTCGTCATGGCGCTCCCGCCGCCACCTGTACGGGAGTTCCGGAATTCCCGGCGTCGAAAGTGCTGCCGCCCGTAGAGCGCACGGCATCGCCGGGGCCAGAATGGCAGCCATGGCCGCCGCCCGAGAGCACCCCGAGGCACCTGCATTCCGTGTCTCGTTCGTGTGCGCCGGCAACATCTGCCGCTCGCCCATGGCGGAGGTCGTCATGCGCAACCTCGCGGAGCGCGCGGGGCTCGGCGAACGCATCGCCGTGGAGTCCGCCGGAACGGGTGATTGGCACGTCGGCGAGCACGCCGACCCGCGCGCACTCGAGGCGCTCCGCCGCCGCGGCTACGACGGCGAGACGCACCGGGCCCGGCAGTTCGACCCGGCCGATTTCCCGCGGCTCGACCTCGTCGTCGCCCTCGACCGCCCCCAGGCGCGGGTGCTGCGCAGCCAGGCCCCGACCGCCGACGACTCGGCGAAGGTGCAACTGCTGCTCTCGTTCGACCCGACGCTCGCGGCCCACCAGGACGTGCCCGACCCGTACTACTCCGACGACGCCGCGTTCGACCTCGCGCTCGACCTCGTCGAGCGCTCCACCGCATCCCTGTTCCGCCAGCTCGCACCCGCCCTGCGGACGGCCGGCTGACCCTCGCGGAGAGCACTCGGACAGGGGTTTGGAAGAATGGACCCCATGAGCCTTCCCGCACAGCCCCTCAGTCCCCTCGACGGGCGCTACCGCGCCGCTGCCGGCGAGCTCGGCGAGCACCTCTCGGAGGCCGGTCTGAACCGTGCCCGCGTGCACGTCGAGATCGAGTGGCTCATCGCGCAGACCGACCGCGGCTTCTTCGGTTCGAGCCCGATGTCGGCCGACGAGCAGGCCGCGCTGCGCAAGGTCGTCGCCGACTTCGGACAGCAGGACATCGACGAGCTCGGCGAGCTCGAGGCGACCACCCGGCACGACGTGAAGGCCGTCGAGTACTACGTGCGCGCCCAGCTCAGCGCCCTCGGCCTCGAGCGCATCGCCGAGCTCACGCACTTCGCGTGCACCTCGGAGGACATCAACAACCTCTCCTACGCGATCACGGTCCGCGACGCGGTCACCGAGATCTGGCTGCCGAAGTTCGAGTCGGTCGTCGACCGGCTCACGCGCCTGGCGTTCGAGCACCGCGACGCCGCGATGCTCTCGCACACCCACGGCCAGCCGGCGACGCCGTCGACCATGGGCAAGGAGCTCGCCGTCTTCGCCCACCGCCTCGGCCGCATCGCCGAGCAGGTGAAGCAGACCGAGTACCTCGGCAAGTTCTCCGGCGCGACCGGCACCTTCTCGGCGCACGTCGTCGCCGCGCCCGAGGCCGACTGGCCCACGATCTCCGAGGAGTTCGTCTCCTCGCTCGGCCTGACGTGGAACCCGCTCACCACCCAGATCGAGTCGCACGACTGGCAGGCCGAGCTCTACGGCAAGATCTCGCACGCGAACCGGGTGCTGCACAACCTCGCGACCGACATCTGGACCTACATCTCGATGGGCTACTTCCGCCAGATCCCGGCGCCCGGCGCCACCGGGTCCTCGACGATGCCCCACAAGATCAACCCGATCCGCTTCGAGAACGCCGAGGCCAACCTCGAGCTCTCGAGCGCCATCCTCGACTCGCTCGGCGCGACCCTCGTCACGAGCCGCCTCCAGCGCGACCTCACCGACTCGTCGGCGCAGCGCAACATCGGCGTCGGCTTCGGCCACTCGCTGCTCGCGCTCGACAACCTGCTCCGCGGCCTCGGCGAGATCGACCTCGACCGTGCGCGGCTGCTCGCCGACCTCGACGGCAACTGGGAGATCCTCGGCGAGGCGATCCAGACGGTCATCCGCGCCGAGGTCGTCGCCGGCCGCTCGAGCATCGCCGACCCCTATGCCCTGCTCAAGGAGCTCACGCGCGGCAAGCGCGTCGACGCCGCGGGCCTCGCGGCCTTCGTCGAGGGACTCGAGATCGGCGACGAGGCGAAGGCGCGCCTGCTCGCGCTCACGCCGGCGACCTACACGGGCCTCGCCTCCGAGCTCGTCGACCGACTGCTCGACGACCCGCGCTGATCGTTCGCGCTGATCGCTCGTCCGGCCAAGCCCGGGCGAGGGATGACGCACGATCCGGATGCCCCACGGCCGCGGCCGTGGGGCATCCGTCGTCTCAGCCGCCCATGAACCCCGGGCGCCCCGTCGGGGGCGTGCCGTTCTTCCCGCAGCGGGCGCACTCCTCGTAGGCGCCGTCCTCCGGACCGGAGACGAGCACCCACTTGTGCCAGCCGATGCGGCATCGCCACGACTTCCGCGCCATGTCGCCCTCCTTCGCTCGATGGAAGGGATGCGATCGACGCTACGCCGAGTCCGTGGCGGCGGCGAGACCCGTCGGTCGAGCAGGGAGCGCAGCGAAACCGTCGGTCGAGTAGCGAGCGCAGCGAGCGTATCGAGACCCGGTGCGTCGACCTTCCGGACTCCGGAGAGGAACTCGTCGGGTCTCGATACGCTGCGCTACTCGACCGGCGAAGGGCGAGCGCAGCGAAACCGTCGGTCGAGTAGCGAGCGCAGCGAGCGTATCGAGACCCGGTGAGTCGACCTTCCGGACTCCGGAGAGGAACTCGTCGGGTCTCGAGGCGCCGCGCTACCCGACCGGCGAGCAGCGGATCAGTGCAGGCCCTCGCGGGGGTCGGCGGCCGGCGGCTCCTCGGTGGAGCCCTGCTCGGCGAGGTCGGCGATCTCGCGCTCGTCGGGCTTGAAGGAGAGCACCGTGAGGGCGAGCACGACGAGCACGACGATGAAGGCGGCGGCGGCGAAGATGCCCGCGAGCGCCCAGTCCCGCGTGACCATGAGGACGATCACGCCGGTGAAGATGCCCGCGATCCCAGCGCCCCCGAGGTACTCGAGGGGCTTCAGGAGTTCCCGCCGGGTGGGGGCGGGGAACTCGTCGCCGGGGGTGTTGCTCACGACTGCTCCGTTCCGGGCAGGGTGCCCGTGGGTGCGGCGCCGCCCGCACGGCGGTCGACCGCGCCGAAGCGCAGCGACAGCCCGCCGATGAGCAGGTAGACGCCGATGATGACGAGGTAGGCGCCGAGGTAGCCGACGACGGTCGCCGAGTCGGCCGGCAGCACGAGGTTCACGACGGCGTAGACCATCGTGAGCGCGCCGACGACGACCTGGTCGCGCGAGGCCGGGTCGACGCCGCGGCCGCGCAGGCCGACGACGAGCTCGACGAGACCGGTGACGGCGGCCCAGGCGATGAGGATGACGGTGAACGTCGCCAGCGAGACCGGCAGGACGAGCGCCAGGATGCCCGCGATCGCGGTGACCGCGCCGTTCAGCATCCACGCGGCGCGGCCGACGCGGTCCTGGCCGAAGCGGGCGCCGAGCGCACCGACGACGAGGCCGGAGACGAGCGCCCAGAGGCCGAACGCGACGAGGCCGAAGGTGGCCGTGTGGTCCGGGTTGAACGTGAAGACGAGCGCCGGCACGAAGCCGATCGCGGCACGTACGACGGGGACCGTCCAGTACGCCGGATGTCCGGCGACCACGGGCGTGCTCACGGCGACCTCTTCCGCAGGGTTCGGGGGACTGCCGCAGGGGCGGCGCAGTACCGTCCGAGTCTAGTCGCGGCGATTCCGTGAACCCGCTGGGGGTGGTGGTCTCGATACGCGGCTTCGCCGCTACTCGACCAGCGGAGGGCTTCGCCGCTACTCGACCAGCGGAGCACGGTGGTCTCGATACGCGGCTTCGCCGCTACTCGACCAGCGGAGGGCTTCGCCGCTACTCGACCAGCGGAGGGCTTCGCCGCTACTCGATCCGCGGAGGGCCTCGAGGAGTCACGGACGTGACGTGCGCGCCGATCGCTGCTAACTTAGGCGAGCCTCACCTAAACTTGCCCCTCGTTCGGGGGGATATTCGTCGCGCCCGGACGGCGCGGAGAAGGGCTCGAACGTGACTGGAATCCTCACCAATCGGAGTGCCGGCGAGTACGCCGCGCGCCTCGCCGAAACGGTCGACCGCATCGCCGACCGCATCGCCACGACGGAGCATCCGTTCAGCGGAGCATCCCGAGCCGACCTGCAACGCGCGGTCGACGCCGTCTCCCTCGACGCCCCCGGCATCGGCACCGCGGCGGCGATCGCCGAACTCGACGAGCTGTTCGTCGCGCATTCGATCCGCTTCCACGACCCGGCCTACCTCGCCCACCTCAACTGCCCCGTCGTGCTGCCGGCCGTCGCGGCCGAGGCGATCATCGCCGCCGTCAACCCGTCGCTCGACACGTACGACCAGTCGACCTCGGGCACGCTCATGGAACGCCGGCTGATCGACTGGACCGCCGAGCGCATCGGCTTCGCCGGCGGCGACGGCGTCTTCACCTCGGGCGGCAGCCAGTCCAACCTGCAAGCGCTCCTGCTCGCCCGCGAGGCGGCGCTCACCGCCGTGGGATCGCCGCGCGGCCGGGACCGCGCCCACGCCCAGGCCGACCTCGTCGTCGTCGCCACGGCGTCGAGCCACTTCAGCGTGCAGAAGTCGGCCCTCGTGCTCGGCCTCGCCGACGATGCCGTCGAGCTCGTGCCGACCGACGACCTCGGCCGGATGCTCCCCGAGGCGCTCGCCGCCTCCCTCGCCGCGCTGCGCGCCGCCGGGCGCATCCCGATGGCCGTCATCGCGACGGCCGGCACGACCGACCGCGGCTGCATCGACCCGCTCGCCGCCATCGCCGACGTCTGCGACGAGCAGCGCGTCTGGCTGCACGTCGACGCCGCCTACGGCTGCGGGCTGCTCATCTCGCCGACGCGGCGCGGACTGCTGACGGGCATCGAGCGGGCCCGCTCGGTCACCGTCGACTACCACAAGAGCTTCTTCCAGCCCGTCTCCTCCTCGGCGCTCGTCGTGAGCTCGGCCGCCGATCTCGCGCCGATCGCCTGGCACGCCGACTACCTGAATCCGCTGGAGAACGCCGAGCCGAACCAGGTCGACAAGTCGCTGCAGACGACCCGGCGGTTCGACGCACTGAAGCTCTGGGCGACACTGCGGGCGCTCGGCGCCGACGGCCTCGGCGAGCTGTTCGACCGCGTGCTCGACCTCGCAGCCGACGTCCACGTCGCAATGGCGGCCGAGCCCGACTTCGAGGTCGTCGGCACGACCGACCTCAGCACCGTGCTCTTCCGCTACGTCCCGGCCGACTGCCCGGCGGAGGCCGCGGACCGTCTCGTCCCGCGCATCCGGCGCGTGCTCTTCGAATCGGGCCGCGCGCATGTCGCGAAGACCGTGATCGACGGCCGGCCGTGCCTGAAGTTCACGCTGCTCAACCCCGAGACGACCCTCGCCGAGGTGCTCGCCGTCCTCGACCTCGTCCGGGCGACGGGCGACGGCCTGCTCGCCGCCGCGCGGCTCGACGAATCCGATCTCACCGTCGACCTGGAGGCCTCGCGATGACCGGCACGGCCCGCCCCGACCGCATCCACGATCTCGTCGGCATCGGCATCGGCCCGTTCAACCTGGGCCTCGCCTGCCTCGCCGAGCCGCTCGACCTCGACGCGGTGTTCCTCGACGGCGCCGACGACTTCCGGTGGCACCACGGGATGCTGCTGGAGGGCTCGACGATCCAAGTGCCCTTCCTCGCCGACCTCGTGTCGATGGCCGACCCCACCTCGCGCTTCTCGTTCCTGAACTGGTTGAAGCAGCGCGGGCGGCTCTACCCGTTCTACATCCGCGAGAGCTTCTACCCGCTCCGCGCCGAATACGACGCCTACTGCCGCTGGGCGAGCGAGCAACTGGCGAGCCTGCGCTGGGGGCGGCGCGTGGTCGCCGTCGAGCGCGACGAGGCCGACGACTGCTTCGTCGTGCGGGCCGTGCTCGGCGACGGCACCGAGGAGCTCGTGCGCGGCCGTCACCTCGTGCTCGGCACGGGGACCGCACCCACCGTGCCCGCGGCGCTCGCCGACGTCGCCGACCGGCTGGTGCACAGCGCCGACTACCTCCACCGGCGCGACGAACTCGTCGCCTCCCCGTCGATCGCGATCATCGGCAGCGGGCAGTCCGCCGCCGAGATCTACCGCGACCTGCTCGAGGAGATCGACGCCCACGAGTACCGGCTCGACTGGATCACCCGCAGCCCGCGGTTCTTCCCGATGGAGTACACGAAGCTCACCCTCGAGATGACCTCGCCCGAGTACACCGAGCACTTCCACGGGCTGCCCCAGTCGATGCGGGACCGGCTCGGCCGCGAGCAGCGCGGCCTCTACAAGGGCATCTCGGGCGACCTCGTGGACGACATCTACGACACGCTCTACCGCAAGAGCGCCGCACGGCCCGTGCCGACGACGCTGCTCACCGACACCGAGCTGCTGTCGGCCCGACCGACCGGTTCCGGCCTGTCGCTGCGCCTCCGGCACGGCCAGCTCGGCGCCGAGTACGAGCGCGAGGTCGCGAGCGTCGTCGTCGCAACGGGGTACGCGCCGCGCGTCCCCGAGTTCCTCGAGCCGATCGACGGCTTGATCGATCGCGATGCGCTGGGGCGCTTCGAGGTCGCGCTCGACTACACGATCGACGGCGGCCGCGGCCGCATCTTCGTGCAGAACGCCGAGGAGCACACGCACGGCCTCACGGCCCCCGACCTGGGCTTCGGCGCCTGGCGCAACTCGAACATCCTCGCCGCGATCCTGGGCTCCGAGCCGTACCCGATCGAGCGCCGCATCGCCTTCCAGGAGTTCGGCGTCCCCGCCGACGCCGATGTCCCGGGCCGAGACCGCCCCCGACCGACCGCACACGACTTCGCCCGGGAGGCGACCCGATGAGCATCCTGCTGCCCGCTGACCTCCGCTCCGACGCCGGATTCCGCCACGAGAGCCCCGTCGGCCCGCTCGAGATCGTGCCGCTCGATCCCGAACGCGACGCCGCCCTCGTGCAGGGCTGGCTCGCCGACCCCCGCTCGGCCTTCTGGCAGATGGGCGATCTCGACGTCGACTCCGTGCGCGAGTACTTCGCCGGCGTCGTCGCCGACCCGCACCAGGATGCCTGGCTGGGCCTCCGCGACGGACGCCCCGCGTTCCTCGTCGAGACCTACGACCCCGCGCGCATCCTGCTCGTCGACGTGCACGACGCCCGACCCGGCGACCTCGGCATGCACCTGCTCGTCGCTCCGCCCACGACCGAGCGCACCCACAGGCTGACCTCGGCCGTGATGGCGGCCGTCGTGGCGTTCTGCTTCGACGCCCGCGGGGCGACGCGCATCGTCGTCGAACCCGATGTGCGCAACGCCGCCATCGCCCGCAAGAACGCCGAGGTCGGCTTCCGCATCGTCGGCGAGATCGACCTGCCGGGCAAGCGGGCCTCGCTCGCCGTGCTCGACGCGGACGACCGGCGGGCGGCGCAGCTCGCGGCCGCGGCCGCGTCCGCCTCCGGAGGAGCGGACGGCGCTGCCGCCGCTCGTCCGGGCGGGGACCTCGTCTCGTCCGGCGCCCCGCACCTCGCCCCCGAGCCGATGACCGCCGCGCAGCGCCACCTCGTCGCGAAGGCGATCGCCGAGTTCACGCACGAGCGGCTGCTCGCGCCCATCGCGCTCACCGACCCCGACGCCGACGGACTCGCCCGGTACCGGCTGACGACCGCCGGCTCCGACTACGTCTTCACCGCGCGACGCCACGCCCTCGAGCACTGGGCGATCCAGGAGGCCACGCTCGAGCGCACCGTCGACGGCGTCCCGGCGGCGCTCGACGCGCAGGAGCTCGTCCTCGAGCTGCAGGGCGAACTCGGCATCCCCGACGCCCTGCTCGCGACCTACCTCGAGGAGATCGCGTCGACGCTCGCGAGCGCCGCGTTCAAGCTGACCCGCGACCCGTCGCCGGCCGCCGAACTCGCCCTCGCCGGGTTCCAGGCGATCGAGGCCGGGATGACCGAGGGCCACCCCGGGTTCGTGGCGAACAACGGCCGCATCGGCTTCGGGCTCGACGAGTTCGGCGCGTTCGCCCCGGAGTCCGGCGCCGACGTGCACCTCGTCTGGCTCGCCGTGCGGCGCTCGCTGAGCCACCTCGCGCTCGGCGACGGCCTCAGCGAGACCTCGCTCTACGACGGGGAGCTCGGCCCCGACCTCGTCGCGGAGTTCTCGCGACGGCTGCGGGAGCTCGGCCTCGACCCGGCCGAGTACCGCTGGCTCCCCGCGCACCCGTGGCAGTGGCAGCACCGCATCGCCGTCACCTTCGCCCCCGACGTCGCGCGGCGCGACCTCGTGCCGGTGGGCACGAGCCGCGACGCCTATCGGGCGCAGCAGTCCATCCGCACCTTCTTCAACACGACCCGCCCCGAGCGCGCGTACGTGAAGACGGCCCTCGCGATCCAGAACATGGGCTTCCTCCGCGGGCTCTCGCCGGCGTACATGCGGCACACCCCGGCGATCAACGACTGGGTCGCCGAGCTCGTCGGCACCGACCCGACGCTGCAAGCCGCCCGCTTCGTAGTGCTGCGGGAGCAGGCATCCATCGGCTACACCGGTGACGTGTACCACCGCACCGCCGCGCCCTCGGCCCATCGCAAGATGGTCGCCGCGCTCTGGCGCGAGAGCCCGCTGCCGCGGATCGGCGGCGGCGAGCGCCTCGCGACGATGGCCGCCCTGCTGCACCGCGACCCGTCGGGCGCCTCGCTCGCGACGGCGCTCGTGCGCGCCTCCGGCATCCCCGCCGACGAGTGGGTGCGCTCCTACCTCGACGCCTACCTGCGCCCGGTCGTGCACACCCTGCTCGCGCACGACCTCGCGTTCATGCCGCACGGCGAGAACGTCATCCTCGTGCTCGACGGCCACGTCGTGCGCCGGGTCTTCATGAAGGACATCGGCGAGGAGGTGGCCGTGCTCACCGACCGCGCGCTGCCGCCGCAGATCGAACGCATCCGCCAGCCCGTCGACGCCGCCGAGCGGGCGCTCGCGATCTTCACGGACGTGTTCGACGGCGTGCTGCGCCACCTCGCGGCCATCCTCGACGGCGACGGCACGCTGCGGGAGGCGCGTTTCTGGCAGCTCGTCGCCGAGTGCATCGACCGGCACGCCTCCGAGCATCCCGACCTCGACCCCGCCGTCGACCTGCGCGCCGAGCGCTTCGCGCACTCCTGCCTGAACCGCCTGCAGCTGCGCAACACCCTGCAGATGGTCGACCTCGCGGACCAGTCGGCCTCGCTGCTCTACGCGGGCACGATGGCGAACCCCATCGCCCGGCGCGGCGGCGGCACGGGTGCGGTCGGTCGCGCGAGCCGCGTCGAATGAGCGATGCGAGCCGGATGCCCCGGGCCGAACTCTTCCGCGATACGCTCGGCGTCCCGCACCTGCGGGCCGACGACGAGCTCGCCCTGGCGGAAGCGCAGGGGCGCGTCACGGCGCTGGACCGCACCTGGCAGATCGAGGTCGACCGCTGGCGCGCTCAGGGCCGGCTCGCCGAACGGCTCGGGCCGGCCGGCCTCGAGTGGGACCGCTTCGCCCGGCGCATCCGGCTCGCCGACACGGCCGAGCGCGTGTTCGCGGCGCTCGACGCCGACGACCGCGCCTGGGTCGAGGCGTACGTCCGCGGGGTGAACGCGGGTCTGGATGCCGGGCGCCGCCGCAGCCCCGAGTTCGCGTCCCTCGACACACTGCCGGGGGAGCGACCTGCGGACGAAGATTGGGAGCCGTGGGCGCCGATCGGCATATTCCTCGTCGCGCATGTGCTGTTCTCGCCCTTCCCGAGCCTGCTCTGGCGGGCGCATGTCGCCCGCGCGCTCGGGGATGACGCCGTCGACTGGTTCACGCCGGGGTCGGCGCCGTCCGGCGCGGGCAGCAACGCCTGGGCCGTACACGGATCGCGCACCTCCAGCGGGGCGCCGCTGCTCGGCGGCGATCCGCACCGCCTCCTCGAACTGCCGGGCGTCTACCAGCAGGTGCGGCTCGCGTGCCCCGAGTACGACGTCGTCGGCCTCGCGTTCCCCGGGGTGCCGGGCGTGCCGCACTTCGGGCACACGGGTGCGGCGGCCTGGGGCATCACGAACGCCATCGCCCACTCGGTCGACGTCTTCACCGAGCGATTGGATGACGATGTCGACGGTCTCCGGGCCCTGGGGCCCGACGGCTGGGAGCCGACGGCGCACCACGTGGAGACGATCCAGGTGCGCGGCGGCGAGTCCGTGCCGGTCCGGGTGATCGAGACCGCACGGGGGACGGTCGTCGCCGGGGCCGATGCCGGCGAGGACCCGGCGGCGGGCGCGTGGAGCATCCGCCTGCCCGCACGGATCGAGTCCGCGGCGGGGTTCGCCGCCTTCCCCAAGCTGCTGCGCGCCCGCACCGCGGCCGACGTTGCCGACGCGTTCGCACTCTGGTCGGACCCGGTGAATCGGGTGGTCGCGGCCGACCGCGACGGCAGGGTGCTGCGCTTCACCGCGGGGCGCGTGCCGGAACGCCCGGTCGGGGAGCGTCGTCTGCCGCTCGACGGCGCGACCGTCGCGACCGTGCCGATCGTCTCGGCGATGACACCGCCCGAACCGGTTTCGGGCTTCGCCGTGGATGCGAACGAGCGCCCGGCCGGCCGGCCGCATGCCGCGCTCGGCTTCGCCTACTCCCACGACGCGCGGGCGCGACGCATCGCCGCACTGCTGGACGCGGGTCCGACCGACGGGGCGGAGACGCCCTCCGCCCTGTCCCGCCTGCACGCGGACACCGTCTCGCTCCGCGCGCTCGCGCTGATCGCCCGGCTGCGGCCGCACCTCGCCGCCGTCGGCACGGATGCCGGCCGAGACCTCGCCGGTCGCCTCCTCGACTGGGACGGCGACGTCGCCGCCGACAGCGCCGACGCCGCCCGCTACGAGCGCTGGCGGGACGAGCTCGTCGCCCGGGTCGCCGACGACGAGCGGCTGCGCCCGTTGCATTCCCCGCACGGCATGGGCGCGATCTTCGACCCGTGGTTCTCGGTGCGGGGGCGGGTCGGCGACTCCATCGAAGCGCTGCTCGACGCCCCCGGGCTCGGGCTCGACGTCGGCGCCCTGCTCGTCGCAGCGATCGAATCGGTCGCCTCCGGCAGTGCGGAGGGCGACGGCGCGGCCTGGGGCGAGGCGCACCGCCTGCACCCGCTCCACGTCCTCGCCGACCTGACCGACCCGCCCGACGGCGTCGTCGTCCCGGGTGTCGACGGCGTCCCCCTCGCGGGCGACGGCGACACCGTGCGGTGCACCGGATCGGTCCCCGGCGTCACCCCCCTCGGCTTCCGCGGATCGGTCGCCCGCTGGACCTGGGACCTCGGCGACCGCCGGCGCAGCCGCTGGAACGTGCCGTTCGGCGCATCCGGCGTTCCCGGCGACCCTCATTTCGACGACCAGCTCACCGACTGGGCGCACGCGGCGACGACCGAGATCGTCACCGACTGGGACGCCCTCGATCCAGAGGAGTGGCGATGAGCCTGCTGATCTCCGGCGCCCCGGGCGCCGTGGTGCACCGCACCCACGACGACGCGCTCGGCGAACTCGTGCTGACCGTGCTCGACGTCGACGACACCGCCGACCTCGACGTCGTGCACGACTGGGTGCGCGAGCCCCGGGCGGCCTTCTGGGGTCTCGGCGAGCTCTCCCGCGAAGAACTGCGGGAGCTCTACCGGTACGTCGACGGCCTGGAAACGCACCACGCGTTCCTGCTGCGCCGCGGCGAGCAGCCGATCGCGCTGCTCCAGACCTACGACCCCGCGCACGACCCGGTGGGGGAGTGCTACCCCGTCCGCGACGGCGATGCGGGCCTGCACTTCTTCGTCGGCTCGCACGGCACCCGCCTCGCGGGCGTCACGACGCGCATCATCCTGGCCTTCGGGGAGTTCCTGTTCTCGAGCCCGGAGGCCGTGCGGGTCGTCGTCGAACCGGACGTGCGCAACGACGCCGCCATCGCCCGGATGCGCCGCGTCGGCTTCGAACTCGGCCCCGAGATCGACCTCGAGCACAAACGTGCGCAGCTCGCCTTCCTCGAGCGCTCGGCGTTCGAGGGGTTCGCGGCGGCACGGAACCGTCCGCTCCCGCCGGTCGAGTAGGCGCCCTCCCGCCGGTCGAGTCGGCGCGCTCCCGCTGGTCGAGTAGGCGCGAAGCGCCGTATCGAGACCACGCACCAGGTCTCGATACGGGCTCCGCCCTACTCGACCACCCAACGTCCCGCCGGTCGAGTCGGCGCGAAGCGCCGTATCGAGACCACGCACCGGGGGTCTCGATACGGGCTCCGCCCTACTCGACCAGCGGGTTCCGCAGCTCCTCGACCAGCGGGGAGCGCTCAGAGCGCCCGGATGATATCCTCCACGCGCTCCTTGGCGTCGCCGAAGAGCATCTGCGCGTTGTCGCGGAAGAACAGCGGGTTCTGCACGCCCGCGTAGCCCGAGGCCATCGAGCGCTTGAACACCACGACGTTCTCGGCCTCCCACACGCGCAGCACGGGCATCCCGGCGATGGGGCTGCCCGGATCTTCGGCAGCGGCGGGGTTGACGGTGTCGTTCGCCCCGATCACGAGCACGACGCTCGTGCCGGCGAGCTCGTCGTTGATCTCGTCCATCTCCTCGACGATGTCGTAGGGCACCTTCGCCTCGGCGAGCAGCACGTTCATGTGCCCCGGCAGGCGCCCCGCGACGGGGTGGATGCCGAAGCGCACGCCGATGCCGCGCTCGCGCAGGCGGGCGGTGAGTTCGGCGACCGGGTACTGCGCCTGGGCGACGGCCATGCCGTAGCCGGGTGTGATGACGACGGTGGATGCCCCGCGCAGCATCTCCGCGACGCCCGAAGCCGCGATCTCCCGCGCCTCTCCCTCGGGCTCGTCGCCCGTCGAGGCAGGCGCGGCGATGCCGAAGCCGCCGGCGATCACCGAAATGAATGAGCGGTTCATCGCCTTGCACATGATGTACGAGAGGTAGGCGCCCGAGGAGCCGACGAGCGCACCGGTGACGATGAGCAGGTCGTTGTCGAGGAGGAAGCCCGCCGCGGCCGCAGCCCAGCCCGAGTAGCTGTTGAGCATCGAGACGACGACGGGCATGTCGCCGCCGCCGATCGAGGCGACGAGATGCCAGCCGAGCGCGAGGGCGAGGGCGGTCACGACGACGAGCAGCCACAGTTCGGGCGTGATGACGTACCAGACGGTCAGGCCGACGAAGACGACGAGAGCGCCGAGGTTGAGCACGTTCTTGCCCGGGAGCATGAGCGGCTTCGAACTCATGCGCGCCGAGAGCTTCAGGAACGCGACGATCGAGCCCGTGAAGGTCACGGCGCCGATGAAGACGCCGATGAAGACCTCGGCGTGGTGGATGTCGAGGAGCGCGCCGTCGAGGCCGTGCTCGTCGAGCGCGCCGTTCCAACCGACGAGCACCGCGGCGAGGCCGACGAAGCTGTGCAGCAGGGCGATGAGCTCGGGCATCCCGGTCATCTCGACGCTGCGCGCGCGCCAGAGTCCGATCGAGCCGCCGATGAGCAGCGCGGCGACGAAGAGCACGGCGCCGAGCAGCACGCCGGGCTCGCCCCACGCGCCCGCGAAGGTCGCCCACACGGTCGCGACGAGCGCGATGACCATGCCGACGATGCCGTACAGCACACCGCCGCGCGAGGTCTCGTGGCGGCTCAGGCCGGCGAGGCTGAGGATGAAGAGGAGTGCGGCGACGAGGTAGGCGGCGCCGGCGATGGAGGCGGGGGTCAGGAGGTCGGTCATGTCGGGTTCCTCGCTCAGCTGCCGGCCCGGTCGCCCTTGGCGAACATCGCGAGCATGCGTCGGGTGACGGCGAAGCCGCCGAAGATGTTGATGCTCGCCAGCAGCACGGCGACCGCAGCCAGGATCTGGACGACGAGCACGTCGCTCGTCAACTGCACGATGGCGCCGACGACGATGATCCCGGAGATGGCGTTCGTGACGCTCATGAGCGGGGTGTGCAGGGCGTGGGCGACCTTGCCGATGACGTAGAAGCCGATGACGACCGAGAGCGCGAGCACCGTGAAGTGCTGGGGGAGCGGCGCGGGGGCGACGGCGTTGATCGCGAAGAGGGCGGCGATGCCGACGCCGATCAGCACGGCCTTGCGCACGGGCGTGAGCCAGGGCTGCTTCGGCTCGGGCGCCGGGGCGGCCGCGGCCGCGGGGGCCGCGGCGGGCACCGCGGAGACCTGCACGGGCGGCGGCGGCCAGGTGACCTCGCC